>NZ_QULJ01000003.1:0-353907 GCF_003481505.1 Clostridium sp. OM05-5BH
GCAAGGTTGTTTGTTTGGGCGACAAATAAAACTATTGCATCCAACTAGACAGTTCACCCCAATTATAACCATATAAATATACCTTACTGTTTTGTATGACGCCAGGAATCCCCGTTCAGCCAGTGTATCGGCTGAACGGGGATTCTTGGTGTTTTTAAGTCTGATTTGGATGTGAAGCACTGCCTCCCGAGCAAGAAAAACAGGTGACATTGAGCTGGTATGGAACTGCGGCTGGATGGCAAGCAAGCCGATGCAGGCGATTATCGTCCTGCTGTACGGCAGTACCGTATTCTACGCAATTTTCAGCGCACTGGGAATGCTTCCAGCAGGATGGTAAACCCCTTATCACGAAATATTTATAACATATTCGCAAATGGGTATATTTGTTTATAAGTGTGTGCGGGTTTGATAGTATATAGTCAAACCTCATGAGGAACAGAAAAACTAAATAAACAGCTATGAAACAGAGAACAATGACAGGCAGATAGCTTAAATCGGCTGGATGCGGAAACTGTCAAATAATAAAAAAAGCGAGGAGAATGAACTATGAGTGATAACAGAATTATCGAATGTATGGAACGTGCGCAGTATCTTCTTGGCAACCTGATGGCTGTTAAACCGGGCGAGGAAGTTTTGATTGTCGTTGACCCTCAGACCGACGAAAGAATGACCCAGGCGATGGCAGCAGCGGCTTTAAACTGTGGCGCTGAGTACGGCGTATACATGATGCCGATTCGTGGAAAAGATAAAGCAACCATTTTCCCGAAATCCCTGGAGCTTGGCATGGATGCCTGCGATGTATTTGTCGGCATGACAACTGCATCCGGTGCAGCTATCTACAATAACCATCTGAAAGAGCTCATCAACCAGAAGAAACTCCGTGAGGTTTCCATCTGCTTAAGAAGTATTGATAACTTCACACGAGGCGGCGCTCTGGCAGACTACGAAGCAGTTTACGCAGATGGCGAGAAGCTGCAGGCTATCTGGAGAGGTCATAAGATGGCTCACATCACCACACCGGCTGGTACCGACCTGTACATGGAAATGAATCAGATGGAGCCGATCATCGAATGTGGTATCGCGAGAAATCCGGGCGATGCAATGGCATGGTCTGACGGCGAGGTTTCCTTAGGACCGGTGATCGACACAACCCATGGCAAACTGGTAATTGATGGACCTATCTGCTACTATGGATGCCCGACCACACCGGTTGAGTTAAGAATCGAAAAAGGGCGTATCGTAGAGGTAGTTGGCGGCGATCCGAAGATTTGTAAAGAAATCCGCCGTCAGATCGCAGAAGTTAAAGATTCCGACAACATTGCAGAGATCGGACTTGGACTTAACCCGGCTTGTATGTTCAACGGAGACTTCGAGGAAGAGAAGAAGGCAAGAGGAACCTGCCACATCGCAATGGGCAACGGATTCTACTATGGACAGCCTGCACGTTCGACCGTACATATCGACATGGTACAGTACAATCCGACCGTTATCTTCGACGAGGGAACACCAGAAGAGGTTCTGATCGTAAAAGACGGCAAGGTTGTTTGTTTGGGCGACAAATAATATGGCTATATATTAAGAAGTATCAAGAACGAATTGCCAATGAAAGACTGCATGAATTGCGGTTGCGATTTCCCCTTGAGCAGCCGCAATATAAAACATCAGAAATTTGTAAAAGCTTAGGAATTGAATAAACCTCCATATTAAAAATGGAAGCTGTGGACGCAGGTTAGCTGCCTTAGATGTGCAGAGCGCAGGCGTTCGCAGCTTCTTTTGAGTGCTGATTCACGCACATGGAAGTTTCGTAAAACAAGCTGGATTCTGTCTGAAAAACGACAAATGGACGGAAAATACAGTTTATTTGTTTGCAGATATAGAAATCTTATGATAAAATAATAACAATAAAAAATAACTGTTAGATATGGCGGTTATATTCGTTTAAGCAAAGCAGGATGGAAAATGGACAGGGGGAATTGACAAATGCTGAATGAAATGAAGTACGTGTATGAGGTTTACAAAGAAAAGAGTTTTTCCAAAGCGGCGAAGAAGCTTTTTATCAGCCAGCCAGCACTCAGCAACATGGTGCGGAAGGCAGAGAAAGAGATGGGAGCGCCGATTTTTGATCGCAGTACGATTCCGCTGACGGTGACGAAGGAGGGCGCGTATTACATCCGTACCGTTGAAAAGATTCTTTTTCTGGAACGGAATCTGGAACGGTATTTTCAAGATATTGCGGGGCTTCAGGGCGGCACGCTGGCGCTCGGCGGTGCATCTTATTTCTGCTCGTTTGTGTATCCGGATCTGATTGCCCGTTTTCAGACAAAATATCCGCAGGTTACGATTGACCTAACAGAAGGAAATACGCGGGAGCTGAAAGCGGGGTTGGAAAATGAGTCGCTGGATCTGGTGTTGGAGACGGCGATGGAGAAGGACGATACTTCGATCAAACGGTATTTATTCCGGAAGGAAAATCTGATTCTGGCAGTTCCGGAAAGTTTTCCGGTTAACCGGAAGCTGCAGCCATACCGACTGTCCAGGCAGGAGATTCTGTCCAAGTCCTTTTTAAAACCGGAGGTGGAGGCAGTTCCGTTAAAGGAATTTAAGGATGTGCCGTTTATCACGATGAAACCGGGCAATGATATGTATAAACGAGGCGCGAAAATGTGCCGCAACAGCGGTTTTACGATGAAAACTGTGATGATGGTGGATCAGGTGCTGACTTCTTTAAATATCGTCTCCAATGGGGTTGGAGCGATGTTTGTGCGTTCTGATATTGTACAGTGGCGTCCGGAGGACCCGAGGCTGGTCTATTATAAGATAGACGACCCGTTGTCTGAGCGGGAGATCACATTTTCGGTCAAGCGGGGGCGTTATGTGACGGCGGCGATGCGTGAGTTTATGCGTCTGGCAGGCATCCGGTCGGATGATCCGGACGCCGATCCGGCTGCCGGGAGGCAAAAGGAGTAACGGCAATTTCTGAAGACAGGGACTGAATGCGGCGTAAATTCCGGAATGCGGTTGCAAAATCAGTTAATCGTGTAAATTTTATATAATTTTACGTCGATTTAGACTTTACCAGCAGTCTAAAGTATGATAGACTATAACAATGAGGGTAAATGAGTTGCCGATTAAAGGCGGAAGAATTTCTATTCTGGAGAATTCGCGGGATGCTATGAGAGACAGGAGCAAAGGTGGATTTTATGAAGGAGACAGAGGGGATTTATTTATCCAAGACGATGAGGAATAGGAGGAATGGCGGGCAGGAACATGGAAATCACAGTTGCGAAGACGGCTGGCTTCTGCTTTGGCGTGAAGCGGGCAGTCGAGAAGGTATATGATCAGATAGCGACGGGGAAGAAGCCGATCTATACCTACGGTCCCATCATCCACAATGAAGAGGTGGTGCGGGATCTGGAAGAGAAGGGCGTACAGGTCATCAATTCGAAGGAGGAACTGGAAGCCCTGAAAGAAGGCGTGGTCGTCATCCGTTCCCACGGCGTAGGCAGGGAGATCTATGAACTCCTGGAACGCCAGGGACTGGAGCTTGTGGACGCGACCTGTCCATTTGTCAAAAAGATCCACAAGATTGTCCGGGAACAGTGCGAAGCCGGACGCCGCGTGATTATCGTGGGAAATGAGCACCACCCGGAGGTCGAGGGTATCAAAGGCTGGGGAAATGAGTATACTCTGGCAGTCGAGTCACTGGAGGAATTTGAAAATCTGGCACTCAGACCGGATGAAAAGCTCTGTATCGTGGCGCAGACGACATTTAACTACAATAAATTTCAAGATTTAGTTGAAAAAATTTCAAAAACGTATTATGATATACTTGTTTTAAATACGATTTGCAATGCAACACAGGAGAGACAGGTTGAGGCGAGGCAGATAGCTTCACAGGTTGATGTTATGATTGTGATTGGAGGCAAGAACAGTTCTAACACACAAAAGTTGTATGAGATTTGCCGCAGGGAATGTAAACACACTTACTACATTCAGACACTGGAAGATTTCAAGCCTGAGATAACAGGTACTGTGCGCAGCGTAGGTATTACAGCCGGGGCATCGACCCCAAATCAAATTATCGAGGAGGTTCATACTAATGTCAGAATTAAGTTTTGAACAAATGTTTGAAGAATCATCATTCAAGAGATTACGTACAGGAGAGGCTGTTACCGGTCAGGTTATCGGTGTCAAGGAAGACGAAATCATTCTCAGCATCGCTGGAAGCAAATCCGAAGGCATCATCACAAGAAGCGAATTCACCAATGAGCCGGGCGTAGATCTTAGAACCAAAGTTCAGGTCGGCGACGAACTGGAAGCAAAAGTTCTGAAAGTAAACGACGGAGAGGGCATGGCTGCTTTATCTTACAAGAGACTGGCTGCTGATAAGGGTCTGAAACGTCTGAAAGAAGCTTTCGAGAACAAGGAAGTTCTGAAAGAGAAAGTTACACAGGTTATGGAGAAAGGCCTCGTAGTAGAGGTTGAGGGAACCCGTGTATTCATTCCGGCAAGCATGGTTTCTGATACTTATGATAAAGACTTATCCAAGTACGCAGGTCAGGAGATTGAGTTCGTAGTTACCGAGTTCAATCCGAGCGGAAGAAGAAGCCGTATCATCGGCGACCGCAAGCAGATCCTGCTTGAGAAGAAAGCTGCTATGCAGAAAGAATTATTCGAGAAGATCGCTGTTGGTCAGACCGTAGAAGGTGTTGTTAAGAATGTAACTGATTTCGGTGCATTTATCGACCTTGGCGGCGCTGACGGTCTGCTTCACATCTCTGAGATGTCCTGGGGCAGAGTTGAGAACCCGAAGAAGGTTTTCAAAGTAGGCGATAAAGTAAAAGCTCTGATCAAAGATATCAACGGCGAGAAGATCGCTCTGAGCTTAAAGTTCCCGGAGAGCAATCCGTGGGCAAACGCAGCTGAGAAATATGCTGTAGGCAACGTAGTAGAAGGCAAGGTAGCACGTATGACTGATTTCGGCGCATTCGTTGAGCTGGAGCCAGGTGTAGATGCACTTCTTCACGTATCCCAGATTTCCAGAGAGCATGTTGACAAACCATCCGACGTACTGAGCGTAGGACAGGTTATCACTGCTAAGGTAGTTGATTTCAACGAGGCAGACCGCAAGATCAGCCTGAGCATGAAAGCTCTTGAGAATCAGGAAGCAGAAGAAAACTAATCAAACGGTTGACGCCAGTTTCTCATCGGACAGATAGTGCGTCAGACGGAGGATGAAAGAATCATCAGGCTGTCACTTCCACAGGAAGAATGTGGAGGTGGCAGCCGTTTTTGTGATGGCGTGGGGCATGGTATTCTTGACCGGAACGCAGTTGGGTATTTCTGGGATTGGAAGAAAGAGCTGGCTGTTTCTGGTGCTGTAGAAAGCTATTTGGTGATTTTATTAAGATAAAAATGAAAACAGGCAGTATGGCGTATGTGATGGAACATAGGTTGTACGGTCTGTTTTTTGCGTGATGAGGAGCGGGATACGGCGTGGTGAAGGGTTGTGGGAGCAGAAAGATGGATTGGAGTGAGTCATAAGGATATTTGGAAAAATATTGACAAAGAAGGTACACTGATATATAATTTAGATACAATATTATATAACATATAATATTAAACAAGAAAAAATATTATATTTTGAATTAGTGAATCTTAGGAGGGATAAGATGGTTTTTAATACAGGAGCTGCGCTTCTGGATGCGATCGTCCTTTCAGTTGTATCAAAATCTGCAGAAGGAACATATGGGTATAAGATCACGCAGGATGTCCGTCAGGCAATCGAAATATCGGAGTCCACGCTTTATCCGGTGTTGCGGCGGCTTCAGAAGGATGACTGCCTGGAAACATATGACCGGGCGATCGACGGCAGAAACCGACGGTATTACAAAATAACGGAGGCGGGACGGATTCAGCTGAATCTTTACCGGGGTGAGTGGAACGTGTATGCAGGAAAAATTTCAGAGATACTGAAAGAGGGATAAGGAGAGGCAGATCATGAAAAAAGAAGCATTTTTAGAGAGGCTGGAAGCGCTCTTGCAGGATATTCCGGAAGAAGAAAAACGGGATGCGATTGACTATTACCGCGATTATCTGGAGGAAGCGGGACCGGAGAAGGAAGAAGAGGTACTTGCAGAATTTCAGAGTCCGGAGCATATTGCCGAGGTAATCCGGACGGAGCTGCAGAGTGAATGGAGTGGCGGCGAATTTACAGACCGGGGGTACAATGACAGCCGGTTTGAAGAAAAGCGGACGACTTTATCCAGAAGCGGTGGGGCAGAACAGGGAGAACGAGAAAAAGAAGCAGGATTTCAGGCTGGAACCGAGGATGCCCCATTCCGGGAATTTCGGGATGAGGAAACGGGAGAAAATGCGGCATCCAATGAGAATCAAAGAAGCCGTCTGAGCGAGATGCTGCATTGCTTAAAAGAAAAAATAACCGGTTCCAAGATTGGAATGGTTGTGGCAGTTCTGGTAGTGCTTGCAGTTCTTCCATTTATCTTTTCGCTGGTAACGGGGACTGTGGGAAGTGTTTTTGGGCTGGCAGTCGCACTGGCAGCGATATTGGTGGTGCTGGGACTGATGACGGTGCTGGTGTTTGTTGGCGGAATTATGCTGTTCGTTCTGGGTGCAGCGAGTCTGTTTGAACATTTTGCGATGGGACTGATGTTCATCGGATTGGGTATCGCGGCAGAGGGCAGCTGTCTGCTTCTGATATGCGGCTGTATCCTGTTTTACGGTGTATTTCTGCCGTGGGCAGTCAAGGGAATCATTCAGCTTTGCCGTCAGGCGGCAGGTTATCTGTCAGCCAGGGCGTAGGAGGATAGGAAAATGAAAAAATGGATGAAAAAAATGGCAATCATTGGCGCTGTCCTCTTTGTGGGTGGAATCGGTGTGACATCGATCGGGGCTGCCATTGGAGGCGCAGCTGCCGGACTGGATTTTCTGATCGATCAGGAAAAAAAATTTCAGGATAAATATAACTGGGGTGATTCGGAGGAGATATGGGATGATACGGAGCAGCTGCCGGATGAGATCGACGAGCCGGATGAGATGGAAGAGCAGCTGCCGGAAGAGATCGACGAGCTGGATGAGATGGAAGAGCAGCTGGACAGAGAAAAACAATGCGAATAGTTTTCCAGAAAATGGACATACTCTGAGTACACAAGGTGGAAAGGAGTATTTTTTATGGATGAAAATAAGGTGGATTTTGAGAAAATGACCCCGGCAGAGCGGCTGAAATATGAGGTGGCGGAAGAAATTGGGCTGGCAGACAAGGTACGGCAGTATGGCTGGAGAAGCCTGACTGCCAAGGAGAGCGGGCGGATTGGCGGTCTGATGACGAAGAAAAGGCGGGAGATGAAACAGGATAAGAAAGGCTGATAGATATTTGCTTGAAAACACCAAAAGCCCTTGAAAATAAAGGAAAAAACCAATATTTTCAAGGGCTTTCAAATCTGCCGGCTGCGGGACTTGAACCCGCGAAGAAGCCTTTAATATCAATGCTTTTCAGGCATCGTGTTGCATTTCGTGTTGCATGATTTTACGTTTGCAACTTTTTGGAAATGTTCAAGGATCAGCTGACTCTGCTTTTCTGCCTCCGAATCAATGACATTCCGGTAGACGGTTTTCATCACATTATCAGAGGACCAGCCGCCGCGCTGCATAATGTATTGATCCGGGACTCCGATCGCATGCATGATGGACGCGGAGTAATGCCGCAGGTCATGAAAGCGGAAGTGGGGGAGCTGGCAGAGATCCAGAACCCGCTCGAATTCTCGCGTGAGCTGATCGGGATTCAGATTACACAGCGGCCCTTTTTTACCGCGTATATGTTTAAAAAAGAATTCTGGCATTTGTATGGTCCGATAGCTGCCGTAGGTTTTGGGCGATTTGGTTATCCACTCATTGTCTTCGCTGCGCACGATGCTTTTGCTGACAGTTATGGTGTTCCCCTTGATATCACGGGAAGTCAGGGCGCAGATTTCGCCGCGGCGAAGCGGACCAAATGCCGCCAGAAGAATGGCTGTTTCCAGATCAGTTCCCGCAGATTCAGCCAGGAGCCGCTGGATGTCTGCGTCGTTCGGACAATATAGCTCCGGGTGCTTCCGGGCGGGAAGCTGTACGCGGATAGAAAGGTCGGGGGCAAACATATCGAGAGCCGCTGTCAGAAGCGCATAGGCATTTCGGACGGTCTTAGGGCTAAGCCTTTTCGATAAATCAGATATCCAGATCTGTACAATCTGGCTGTTCAATTCATTAAGGCGTGTGCTGCCGAAATCGCCCTGGAAGTGCGTCCGCAAGAGTCCTGCATAGCCGCGTAGGGTAGACGGGGAAAGGACGGCTGCTTTCATGTCCTTGTATCGCTGGACAGCGACACGAACGGATATATTTTCGGCGCGGTTCCTTTTCTTTGATAATTTTCATTCGTCTGCAAGCATCCGCGCCTCTTTCTTGGTCGGCGCGGTAAAGGACTTATAATGACGTTTACCATCCGGATCTGTGTAATCTAAAGCCAGAACACGAAAGTTCCCGGATGGGAGTGAATTTTTGCGTTTTGCCATAATGATATCATCCTCCTTGGTGGGTATAGGAAATACACCCCTTGCAGGGCACCCGGAAGAATGATATAATTCAAAGTGTTCAAGTTTGATTATATCTTCCGGGAGTGATCCTGTAAGAGAAAATCTATGTAAAGCCGTTCGGTGTTGGTAGCACCGGGCGGTTTTGCTATTTAAAGGGGTCGAAATCGACCATTTTATGCTTTAATGAGCATTTTCTTCAGAATGCATTCGTTGGCTGATGCGGAATTGTTCGGCGTCTGGAACGTCTATAAATTCTACTGTTTTATCAAAGTTTTTCTTAACTACTTCTTTGATTTCATCCAGGGTTACATTGAAAAATTCTCGGCGCGTATTTACCATATTTATCTTACGATCTTCAAATGCCCTATGCAAAGCAGCTTCCAGAGCAGGAGCATCATCAGAAAAAATCATTGCGTGTACATCAAAATTAAACGGAACAGAAGCATCGCCAAGTTCATCCACGCGGTCTTGAGGGTCTAATCTTCGGGTCATTCCAATTTTATAAACATTAGGACCGAAAGAACCAATATTTGAAATTACGTAAACGTAACCAGCTTTCATATTCGCCTGACGGTAATCAATATCTGCAATGGCTTTTTCTATATCTTTGATATGAGACTCAAGCTGTGCTTTCTTCTCTAAGAGATCCGCATCGTTAGGTTTTTGCTGGAGCTGCAACTGTAAATGCTCATAAGCAGTTTGGTAATGTGTTTGCTCTTTTTCGATTCTTTTTCGCTGTTCTTCAATTTCCTTTTGGATACGAGCCTGTTCGCGCTGTTCTGCGCGGGCAGCTTTTAGTTCTTCTTTTTCCTGTTGTTTTTTCTGCTGATATTCGAAAGCTAAACGGAGTTCTTTAACTTTGGCATCTAAATAGGGTTGAGTTATGGAAATACTCATAATGGTTCCTAGTTTTGAAATAGCCTCAGCCGATTTATAGATACGATCTAATGTTGCGTCAAAATTGGTGTATTTAACACGGGATATTAAATCATCACATTCGCTATTAAAAGCTCGCATGAGCAATTTCTGAGTATCAGAGACCATTTTCTTGCCTTTAGAGACGCTACCATTTACAGTCCATTCGGTACTTCCGGAAACCGCATTCTTATTCTTTATTAATTCTTTTTGTTTAGCGCGTATTTTTGCTAATTCTTCCTTATAGTCTAAAGCACTGGCAAAATCATAATGCGGCTGGTACAGTCCAAACTCCTGTACAATGATTTCATCGTCCATCCATGATATTTCGGAATGTTTTTTATGTATTGTATCATTCAGCGAATTGATTTCATTGTTTTTCTTGGATATATCAGAAGAAAGCGAAGCAATTTCATTTTCTTTTGTGGAAATTTCGTTTTGGAGTTCTTCAATTTTCCTTTGCAAGGCATCAGCATGCTGCATTTCGGGTGTGAATAAACTTTTTAACCGTTCACATTCAGCTTGAGACTTTTCAAGTTCAGCCTTATATTGATTCCCTTTAAAAGTATCAAATAATCCCATAGTTTTCTCCTTTTGTTATTTTTGCTGGAAACGTAATTTGACTAAGTCTTTACGATATCCCAGTAAGTGGGATATCTGATCTGCGGTGTATGGTTCATATTCAGCGATCATATCATCATCGATTAAGAGATCCATAGCAAACGTATCTGCCTCCACCTCGTAACGATGGGTGTTTAGGTGGGTTCTGCTATCCATAAACAATGCATTGGCTTTTTTATGGAGCAGCATATGCCCGAGTTCGTGGGCACAAACAAATGTTTTTTCGTGTTCTGGAAGAGATTCATCTATGTAAATGATATTATTTCGCTGAAAATATTGGTAAAATCCACGGACTCCACTTAAGGGGGCGAATACTACAATGGCATTCAGACCGCGGATGATATCAAAAGGATTCCTGGTCTGATGCTTACGCACCAGCGTGTTGACCCTTTTCTTAATATCCATAAGCTATTCCTTCTTATATTTTTTAGGAGTGTACTTTTCTTTATTTTTCTTCTTCGCCATTTCCATGCCGATCTGCATCGCGGATAGAATCGACTCGATTGCCTCGGGACTGGCGGGATCGCCGTCAAACATTAAGCCTTCCTGAGAGAGTAGCTGATCGCGGGTATTATTTAGAATCTTCTCAATGTCCTTTTCGTCACGAGGGGTTAATGGTGGTGTATTCTCCGGTAATTCGCCCGATGCAAGGTATTCAACAGATACATTAAAGTAGTTGGCTACTTTCTGTAAACGTTCATAGGTTGGAGTGCTGTTCTTCCATTTTGATATGCTACCATTCGAAAAACCAAGCTCCTTTTCAAGTTTTCCCTGTGATAGTCCAGCTTCTTTTCTCAGCTTTTCTATTCGTTCAAATGTTGTCAAAAATATCCCTCCTTAATTACAGAAAATATTCTGTAAAACCACTTGACAAATAGAAATGTTTCGGTATAATAAGAAGTGTGTTACAGAAAACTTTCTAAAATATACAAATGGTAATTACTGAAATTATTCTATTGAACTGACAACTTCATATTAGAATATTTTCAGTAAAAAGTCAATATATAAATAGAAAGTTTTCTGACATAGTTTTCTAAAATGGAGGTGGTAATGGTGCTGTATGACAACGTAAAACAGGCATGCAGAGAAAAAGGCGTGTCTGTTTCTGCACTGGAGAAAGCGGTAGGTTTTTCTAACGGGTGTATTTCTAAGTGGAACGAGAGTGAACCCGGCATTCGCAAGGTTCAGAAAGTGGCGGATTATCTCGGCGTAGCGATCGAAGATCTGTTGGAGTAGGGAGGTGAGAGGGATGAAGATAGTATTGTTAATTGGCTGCTGGCTTTTAGGAGCATTATGCGTTCTGATTATGAAAAAAATAGAGCCACATAACAAGGTGTATCCTGTATGGGCTCTGTTTATATCGATCATGTTTACGCTATTCGTGTTCTACGATTTGCTTGGTAGAAGTTAGTTCTTTATTAAGTTCACAACCTAAAGATGCGATAAGGGAAGAATACATTGTTCGTTCTTCTCTTGAGGATCCGCTACCAAAGACTTCGTTGTCGATTTTATCCATGAACGAAATAAGTGTTTTTTGGTTTTGGGAATCACAGAACAAAAGAGCTGTATCGACAGCGGAGTGGACATTTTGATAGCGTTCAAGAGATTGCTTCGAAGCGGTAAAGTTACCAGCGGAGCGAAGTACCTCACTAAAAGCAGTTTTTTTATCAGCATAATAAATTTCAAATTGCTTTTGAGCAGCTTCATGGGAAAGAGATAATTTTTTCATATTTTCTTCATGACAGAATTCGAGCTTTTTCATTTTATATGCATGGTGATTATTAATTAAAGCAACAGCTACGGGAGATAAAAAAGCAGCAATAGCAATAACAGCTGTAATTACCCACGATAAATCTAATGGGTGCGAAAAAAGAGAATCAAAATTAATGCTCATGGGAGTCTCCTTTTGTTTTGTACTCGGCATTTTTGGAAGCCTGTAAGTACAGTATAGGGCAAAAGGATGGGGATGGCAATTAAAAAGAGGCGTATTCCAATAAAGAGAGCGAACCTAGAAGGGAGGCAAAAGAGATGCGTTTTATTGAGAACGAGATTCTGGAACGTATTGGCTTTGATTTTTATTGCGACATTGCAAATAACATTGTCAAAGCCAGAGCAGAAATGGGATGGACCCAGAAGAAGCTGGCAGAGCAGTCAGGAATCAAACCCCATCGGCTGGTGGGAATTGAAAATGTAAAGATCCGGATCGATTTGGATGATTTGGAAAAGCTGTCAAAGGTCTTAAACAGATCAGTGGACTGGCTTCTGGATGCGGAGTTGGAGGGCGGCGGAAAAGAATGCCTTTATCTGGTTTGGTCGGACTCCAGTCCATGTCTTAAACTTTACCAGAGAGCTACCAGTAAGCGGATGGCATTCATGATATATGACAGAAAATTCAAGGAGTGCCATGTTGCATACAGCAGCGGGCGAGAGAGACATTTTGTACAACTTGTAGGAGTTCCAGTATCAACGGCAGAAATTCAGAAGAAGTTCAAAAAGCGTGTGACGGATGATTTGCCGATAGAACCGGATTGATTCGGGATGTCAATGCTCAGATGTCATTAGCTGAGTAGGGGGAATTCTGTTCGCAACAGAGGATGAGGAGGAGGTGTAAGAAATGAAAAGAACTGCATTTAAGAAAAAGCCATCATGGAGCTATTGCACGGCGGATTGGATAAACGAAATTAAGATTCGAACCAGTTGGACAAATGAAAAACTTGCTGGTGAGCTGGGAGTATCGATGTCAACGCTCCATAATCTTAAATCTGCGCCGTGGAAGGTGTCTGGGGCGTACGTGCTGCGGCTTCTGGAGATTCGCAATAATGTGATTGCAAAATATGAAAATGAAAGAAAAGTCGTGTAAGATCTGCTGGAGTTGCTGGCGGTGTATGGAATCCGATCGGGAATACCCGTGCAAAAATTATAAGAAGAAAGCGAGGAAGCGTAATGAGAAGAGAACTGAAATGCATGGAACTGAGAAGTCAGAACCAGCGGACCATTGAGGTGCTGGACAAAGAACTTGGCAGAGCACAGGCGGATCTGCGGTTTGCGTGGCGGCTGGCATATGTAGGCATGACGATCGCAGCGGTGGCGACCGGGGCGATGGTGGCGATTGCGCAGGCGGCGGGGATGTTCTAAATGAGAGAAAGAGAAATGGAGTTTTGCCCGTTCAGAACTGTGATGGAGACATTTCCAGCCGTACTTGTTGGACAAGGGGACGTTACACGGACGAGATTTGAATTATGCTTAAAAGAAAAATGCCCAGCGTTCCGTGTGATGAGGGGGGCGAGAGCTGTTTGAGGCTGGAGAAGCAGTAAAGGCTGTTTTTGGCAGCAGGGGAAGGAGGACAGGAGTATGTCGAAGAGAGTCGAAGAAATCCTCAGAGGTATGCCACGGGAAGATCTGAGAGTCAGAGAAGATTACCGTGATGATGGATTACGCGTCAAGCTTGCGACGCATTACCTTATAGGCTATCTGGGGAATGAAACACCGGAAAACAACAGAGCTGTTTACAGCGGAAAGGAGATTGCGGAATTGCTGGAAAGCGTCTGCAATGGCATTGAATAAGAAAGATGAGCAGGAGAACCAACGGAACCAACCGCGCCGGGGCGATGGTAAACGCCAGCCGGTACACCGGTTATGGGAAACCAAAGAAAAAGACCGCCAGCTTGGCAGAGCTGAACGGTCAAATCAATAAAAATATTAACAGCTTGATTATATCAAGAGATTCGGGAGGATGCAATGGTAAAAGCAACAATTAAAGGTAAAAGGGAGCCGATGGAGCTGGAGGGGGATATGATCCTTGGTGCCACGATCCAGTATGATGCAACCAGAGATTCAGGGGTGTTTATCATCGGTGATGTTAAATATTCACTTCTTCCGAGAACCCTGGCAGTAATGGCGGCGGCGCTTCTGAAAAAGCATTTTTCGGGAGAAGAGCTGGCGAAAGCATATGCAGATTTCTATATAGCATTTCTTGCAACTGTGGAAGTAGCACGGGAGGATTCTGATGAAGAAGAGACTGGCAAAGAAAATTGAGAAGATGCGCCGGAAGAAGATTCATGAGGCGCTGGAGATGGTGTTGGAGATCAATACCACACAGGTAAGAAGTCAGGAGCTTACTGGACGCAAGCCTACGGCGTTCTTTTCGTTTTCGGGTCACGTAGCAGACGTAGATGTTAGCATGTATCAAAATGGATGGAGCTTTACACGCGGCGCGGAAGGACGTTGGAGTGCTCAAGCCTTCCTCGACCACGCTGGAGATATGGAGCGACTGCTGAAAGAGCTTGCGAACAAGAAAAAGGAGTTACAGGATGCTGGAAAGATGTGAATGCTGCGGTGCTGTTGGAGGAAGACAGAAGAATGTATAAAGGAATGATGTTTACGCCAGAAGCCGGAAAGACAGTGAACGATGCAGAGGCGTTCGAATACGCGAAGAATCATCTGGATGAACTGCCGCAGGAAGATAAAGAACTCTTTGTTGAGTTCTTCTTCTCTGGCAACTGGATTAAGGAGGAAGATCGTGCTGAAACCATATAGTGAACTCAGAAAAGTGGACATATCTCGATATTGCATGGAACGAGAAGGAATTAAATATTTAAATTGGGCGAAGTGCATTGACATTCTGCGCGAATACGGAGCAGAAGAGGTTTATTTTGAACCAATTCCAAACCCCAAAACAGGCGGAAGCCTTTATTATACTGATCTTGAATTTGAAGATAAGAGCGGAATTAGAAATCGTTGCTACGAAACTCGCATCAGAGTTGTAATTGATGGCAAGGAATACATCATGCAGTCACCGGTCATGAACGGAAGCAATCCTGTAAAGGACAACAGCATGAATCAACAGCGTGTCTGGAATAGCATGACGCGTTCGTTTGTGAAGTGTGTGGCAATTCACACTGGACTTGGTTTTGATTTGTGGCTCAAAGAGGAACAGAAGCCATTTGACAATGTTATTCCCGGGAACGAGCCTTTAGCAAGCAAAGCGCAGATACAGACCCTTAAGAATTTAGGTAAAAAGCATAAGGTAGATATGGAGTATTGGCTTGCATCTAATAATCGTGCATGGGATAGTCTTACAGGAAATGAAGCAGGAACCATGCTGAATGCTTTGAAGGCAAAGTACGGAGATGATTAAATGTGGAGAGCAAAGGAACTTTAAAAGATGTGTCGATGGACTGGAAAACCGGTCGGATGCGGTTGACGTTTGAGCTGGAATCGGATGTATCGTCGTTGATTGACAAGATTAAGGACAAGCCTCTGCGGATCATTGCAAAGCAATGGCGGGAGAAGCGGAGCCTGGACGCGAATGCGTATTACTGGGTGCTTCTCTCGCGTCTGGCAGAGGTGGCGGGCATATCCAAGCCGCGGGCGCACAATCTCATGCTTCGGAGGTACGGTCAGAATCTCATGATTGCCGGTCAGATGGCGTATTTGGTTGTGCCGGACACGACCGAAGCGGAAGAGACGGCGCTGGAGGCGGAAACCTTCCACATCCGTCCAACCTCGCAGGTTAAGCAGGGTAAGGACGGGAAAGCATACCGTACATATACGGTGCTTGCCGGATCCAGTACCTACGACACTAAGGAAATGAGTGAATTGATAAATGGGCTGGTATCTGAATGCAAAGAGCAGGGGATTGAAACCCTGCCTCCGGATGAGCTGGCCCGGATGATGGCAGAGTATGAAGAAAACCACAGGAAAGAAGATACATAGTGTGCTGGTGGATGATCTGCAGCATTGCATCGTGACGGGAAGCCCGGAGGTGGCAATCCATCATGTATTTAATGGAGCCAACCGGAGCAGATCGGAGGCATATGGCTTTATCGTTCCGCTCCGCCCGGACTGGCATAACATGACGCCGTACAGTGTCCACATGAACCAAGAGTTCGATGAGAGCCTGAAGCGGAAAGCTCAGACCTATTACGAGGAGCATATTGGCACCAGAGAGCAGTTTATTGCCGAGTTTGGCAAGAGTTATTTATAACGGTACAACAGCCGCAGGGCTTGTACATAGCAACCCGTAGACAGCATCCTGGCACGTCTTACCGTGTTATATATTACCGAACCTTTACAGGATGCCATTGGTTTACCGGGAGGGAGGCCGACCCTCCCGCTCCGGAAGGGGGAAGAAATTTGTCGGAAAAGAAATTGACAGAAATGGAAATCTTTACCAGTGCTTTATATAATGCGCTGGGTGTAGGACATAAGAACGCGCAGACCCGCAGGGAGCTGTGCAAGCGCCTCGGATGCAGCGATCGGATGCTCCGCAAGGGAATAGAGATTCTGCGGCTTGATTATGCGATTCTGACCCGTGATGATGGCAAGGGCTATTACCTGCCGGAGACAACGGATGCGGGGCGGGCAGATGCAAAGCGCTGGTCTAAGCGGCAGGATCGCCGCGTGCAGGCAATCCGCGCCGCACAGGCGGGAGCACTTAAATTTGCGACGGGATGGAAAGAGCCGAAGGGCATATATGGACAGATTAGTATGTTCAGGGACGGAGGACAGGATGGGGAAGATGCAGAGAGAGAAAGGAAAGCGCGGCGAGCGTGAACTTGCGAGCATTCTGCGGGACTATGGATATAATTGCCGCCGGGGTCAGCAGTATTGCGGGACCTCCGGCGATGCGGATGTGATCGGACTGCCGAACATACATATCGAGGTGAAGCGGGTGGAAGACCTGAAACTTCGGAAAGCGCTGCAGCAGTCCTCTAGGGACGCCAGAGCGGGCGAGATTCCGGTGGTAATGCACCGGCGTAACTATGAGCCGTGGCGGGTGTCCATGTACCTGCAGAACTTCCAGCGGATGTATTCGGATGATATTTTCGATGAGCTGAAAGCGCAGATTCGCGGTGGAATCATTACCCTGTTGCTGGATACATGGATTTGCTATTACCGTGACTGGCAGGCGGGAAAGGAGATGGGCTTGGATGAGTGATAAGAAGTCTTTTGTCATGTATGAGAGCTGGGGCGCTGCCATCGAAAAGATGAGCAACGAGCAGGCGGGCGAACTCATTAAAGCGATCTACGCCTATCAGAAAGACCCGGATGCTGTTCCGGAGGATCCGGCGCTGGCGTTTGTGTTCGAGCTTATTAAACAGCAGCTGGATGCGGACAGCCAGCGTTACAAAGAAGCGTGTGCAGCCAGATCGGAAGCAGGAAAGAAAGGCGGAAGACCGAAAATAAATGCTTCTGATAAAAAGCAAATGGTTTCGGAGGAAAGCAAAAAAAGCAAATGCTTTTCTGAAAAAGCAAAAAAAGCTGATAATGATAATGAGTATGATAATGATTTAAAAGAAAACACCCTAGAGGGTGTAAAAGAAAAGCGCTTCGCGCCTCCCACCCTGGAGAATGTGAGTGAATATTGCCGGGAAATGGGTTATACGAACGTGGATGCAGTATGCTTTATTAACTTTTACACCAGTAACGGCTGGATGGTCGGTAAGAATCGCATGAAGGATTGGAAAGCAGCGGTTGGAAATTGGGACAGGAGAGAAAAGAATCCGCAGAGGCAGGATGGGACCGCCGAAGTCGCCAAGAAGAACCGCTTTCACAACCTGGAAGAACATGGTTACGACTACGATGCGATGGTGTGGGGCATGGTGGGCGCAGCGGCACAGGGCGAGGCTGGAAGCGCTGTGGAACCCGGTACGGGATGAAGGGAGTTAGAGGACGATGAAAAGCATGGATGAACGGCATGCGCTTATCCGTAAGGCACTCACTGGTGGCAAAAAGATGCTGCTCCAGGAGATTGCGGCTGCAATCGATGAGGATAAATCGAGAACAAGAACGGCGCTGGAGAGAATGTGTGAGCTCGGGCAGGTCTACCGGGAGGGCGGCGGACTGCGTGGAATTAAAGCAGTCTATTTTCTGGCACCAGTGCTGGAAGTACAGACAGAAAGTCAGGACAAGGCAGAAGTATCGACAGAACCAGAATGCCAGGCTAAAAAGAAAAGCCCAGATGCCGCGGGCGGAATCTGGGCGAGCGACATCGACAAGATGAGAGAGCGGGTGCAGGTAGGCGACACGGTCACAGTCCAGGTGTCGGACACGATCGAGAAATCGCTGACATTGCACCGCAAGGTGAAAGTGATCAGCAAGCACCGGCATCTGGTGCGGGTTACTGGCGGGCACAGTATTACATACGCGGATTTGGTAATGTTTGACCGCGGAGTCGAGCCAGACTGGCGGTAAAAGGAGGTCAGAACGATGATGATTGAGAAAATCGGTACGCCTGCCATGCTGGAGCAGATGGCAGAAGAAGCAGCGGAGCTGGCACAGGCGGCGCTTAAGCTGGCGCGGGTGTTAAGAGCGGAAAATCCGACGCCTGTGACACTAGAAGAGGCAAAAATGAATCTGACGGCGGAATTTACAGATGTGCAGCACTGCGCCGGAGAATTAAAACTGGAAACTGACTGGCGGCAGATTGACGCGAAAAACCGACGTTTTAAACAGCGCATGGATGAGATAGTGCTGAATAAGGAGAGAGCCCGGATCCGCGATGAAATCCTCGAGGAAGTGAAAGAGATGGGCGGTTGCGATGCATCGGATGAGTTCTCGAAAGGCTTTGATGCTGCGTGTGATGTGATCGCGGAAAAAGTTGCAGGAAGGTAGGTCATAGAATGAAAAAAATCGAAGATATATTAAACAGCGAGCGGATTTGGGGGCACACCATCGTATTTCCGGTTCATAGCGCATGGATCAAACTTCCTGATTGTGGGACGTGCAGTGTGATATGGAGTGAAAACGAGGACGGAATGGAGCATGTATCCGTGTCTCCGAAGAAAAAGTTCAGAGTTCCCACTTGGGACGACATGTGCGTGCTGAAAGACGTCTTTTTCGAAGATGAGGAAGAAGCCTATCAGATCCATCCGAAAAAGAGTGAATATGTCAATGCTGTGGAGAACTGCCTGCATCTTTGGAAGCCGAAGGGGCATGAAATCAATGAGTTAATAAGCAAGGGGGAAGTATGAGCGAAAAATGCAACAGAGCGTGCTGGAATTGCTGGTATGATGAGTTTTGTGACTGGCATCCGGCGGGGGATGAGGATGCGTGCGAAGAATTTGTACCGGAGGAGGGCAATAGAAAATGACTGTATCGAAGGAAATAGCTGAGAAAGCAGCTCGTTATGAAAAATTAGTGAATGAGGCAAATGAACTTTTCGAGGAACTTGACGAATGGGCCAACGAAAACGGTTTTGATTACATTTACGCACATTCGTTTGGAGTTTCGAAGGAAGTGCATGGGGAAGAACAATCGGATGGTGAATGGTGTGATCAAATCATGATATATGAGGATTCTGGAAACGGCACATATTATTATCCTATTGAGGGAAGCAATATGTATATGTACGTTAAATATTCGTTTTGAGAAAGGAAGCCAGTGATGAATTTATACAGGAGGAAGAAGAGTGAAGAATTCTGAAAACAATAAAACAACCAACTTTCTGACTATACGATTATTGCAGCTTTAAAAGAGGCGTTAGAAAAGAGAATGCCAGAGGAGAATGAGGTCGATGATTAACGGAGAGCTGATTGTAGACAACTTTGCCGGTGGAGGAGCAAGCACCGGGATCGAAATGGCAACGGGGTATTCCGTGGACATCGCGATCAATCATGATCCGGAAGCGATTAAAATGCACAAGGTTACCGTTTAACTAGATTTCTTAAATAGTCAATAAATTATAGGAAGGGAGCTGAGACTCTGGCCAGAGTGATGCATATGCGGTCTCCTTTAAGAAAATGGAATCAGTTTTAGAGAGAATGAAACGTGAAGGAACGAGCGAAAAAATCGCGTCCTTCATGGTTAAGGAGAAACAACCATATGAGTTCAAACGTAAATATGCACAAATCAGAGTGGAAGAATTTGCGCAGGAATGTGACAACAGAGGATTGAATTGCCATGTGTCAGTAGGTGGACTGGACAGCATTGTTTTGTATTTGTTCATCAACGAAGTGTGCGGCATTGAAGTTCCGGGTGTGAGCGCATCGTTCCTGGAAGATAAATCCATACAGAGGGTGCATAAGGCACTGGGAATAATCAATATTCCACCACTTGAACGGGCAGATGGTACGAGGTGGACAAAACAGAAGGTTATTCAGGAATTCGGGTTCCCGGTCTTAAGCAAGGAGATTGCAGCGAAGATCGAACTTTTGCAGAATCCATCTGAAAGGAATAAAACCGTGCGCCATGCAATCATAACTGGAGAAACAGGAGAATATGGCGGCTGGCAGAAAAACAGCCGCATGAGGATGAGCCAGAAGTGGCTTGAAAAGTTTGGTGGATACGAGAATGAGAACGAGGGAACAAATTATCAGAAGCCGGATTTCAAAGTTTCGTCCAAATGCTGCTACTACCTCAAAGAAAAAAACAGTGATGACTGGGGTAAGGCACATAATTCGGTTCCGTTTTTGGGGCTGATGGCTTCAGAGGGCGGGAGAAGAGCAAAGAGTTTGAGAATGCATGGATGTAATTACTTCGGGAAGTCCACAATTCGATCGGCACCATTTGCAATCTTCGGAAGACAAGATATTTTAACTCTTGCTCTTGAAATGGATGACATGTGGAGAGCTGGGCTGAAAGAGAAGTATTACGAGAAGCTATTGAAAGAGGGAAAGATCGCAGAAACCTTTCAAATGCCTGAGACCATTATTCCAGAGATATATGGAACGATTGAGCATGATAGCACTAGAGCGTTGAGAACTACGAAGGCACAGCGGACAGGCTGCTCCATGTGTGGCTTCGGAATCCACATGGAGAAACGTCCACACCGGTTTGATCTGCTTTACCAAGATAGCCCAAAAGAATGGGATTATCTGATGTTCCATCTTTGCAAAGATGAGAATGGTAATGATTACGGTTGGGCGAAGGTGCTTGATTACATCGGTGTTGGATGGCGGCTAGAAGAAATCGAAGAGGGAATTCCCGGTCAGATAAGCATTACAGACTTCCCGGAGGTGATGCCATGATTGACGGAGAGCTGATTGTAGACAACCGATACCGACGGCACTGGTAAAAGCAAATCTGAAAGAATTATGCGTTGCAAAGAGGCTGCCAAACTGCCGCGCGGATCGCCTGGGAGAAGATGCAGGAGGGCAATTAAGATTCGCATAAAATCGAAGAAAAAAATAGAAATAAAGGGAGGTGGCACCGTTGGACAAAGAAGTCCTGATACAGTACTGTGAGCTTATGGAAGAGATAAAAGATATCAGAAGACGCATCAGGGAGCTGGACAGGTTCCTGGAGCATCCACCGATTGTGGCGGACACGGTAAAAGGTTCTCGTAGGGATTTAACAATCGGGCCGATCAAGGTAACAGGTATTCCGGATCCGGTTTACTGCCGGAAGCAGAAAGCCAGGGAGCGATATGGCAAGCTTCTGGCGGCGAAAGAGGCAGAGCTTCTGGAACTAACAACACAGGCAGAGGAATACATAGAGACGATTCAGAGCTCAGAGCTGAGGATTATGTTCCGGCTGTATTTCATAGATGGCCTGAGCGATCTGAAAGTTGCAGACCGGATGAATCGGATGTTCCCCAAGAGAAAAAAGAAATACACGGATGAGAGCGTGAAGAAGCGGAGACAAAGATTTTTTGAAAAATTTGCAAATGTCCCCCAATGTCCCGATGAAAGGTGCTAATATGGTATCATGCATTTCCATGCGAATGCTGGTTCATTTGGCATTGAATCCTGTATGTATTTATCCCGCCGGAAAATCGCTCCCGGCGGGGCTCCTTGGAACGTAGCTCAGTTGGTAGAGTGGCCGGCTTATATCCGGTGGGTCGAGGGTTCAAGTCCTTCCGTTCCGATTTGGCATGTTGAGCGGGCAGCATGCCGGTCTACTTGTGTTAGACATAATAAAATATCCTTTCGAGATGGCACCTGTCGCAAGATGGGTGCTTTTCTTCTGCCTATTATCATACGGCGCGCACGGCACCAGCCCACCTCCTGCGAGAAGGCAGCAGTCGGCTGTCTTGTATGGTGCCGGCGGGATCGTATTTGGTTACATAAAACTTAGAGAAATGAGAGGTGGTGGTGCATGGCCAGAGCGCCGGATGCCAGAGTAGATCAGGCGAAAGAATTATATCAGCAGGGTAAAAAGCTGGTTGAGATATCGGCGCAGCTGGGAGTGCCAGAAGGCACCGTCCGCCGGTGGAAACATACCTATGGATGGGATGGCGAACGTTCGGAAAAGAAAAGTGAACGTTCGAAAAAGAAGAACGAACGCTCGGAAAGAGTAAAGAAAGCAGTTGCTGAGGAAGTGGAGCGGGTTATAGAGAACCCGAATCTGACTGACAAGCAGCAGCTTTTTTGTTTGCACTATGTTCGATGCTTCAATGCGACGAAGGCATATCAGAAAGCGTATGGTTGCAGCTATGAAACGGCAGGGTCAAACGGCTATGCCCTACTGCAAAATACTGCAATAATAGCAGAGATTCAGAGGTTGAAACAAGCCCGCCTTAACCGTGAGCTTCTGGACGAGAGTGATATCTTCCAGAAATACATGGATATTGCCTTTGCTGACATCACAGATTATGTGGAGTTTGGGCGAGAAGAGGTTCAGGTTATGGGCGCGTTCGGTCCGGTACTGCAGGAGGACGAGGAGACAGGAAAGAAGATTCCAGTTACCAAAGTCGTCAATACAGTTCGCTTCCGGGAGTCTGGAGAGGTTGATGGTACGATCGTCACGGAAGTAAAGCAGGGCAGAGACGGAGCCAGTATCAAGCTGGCGGACCGGATGAAAGCGCTGGAATGGCTGGCGGCGCATATGGACTTAGCCACACCCGAACAGAAGAGCCGAATGGAGCATCTGAAAGCCCAGACCGATAAAATAACCGGACAGGGGCAGGAGATAGAGGATCTGGATGAGATAGAGGGCGAGATTTATGGCGGGTAAGGTAGTCAAAAAGAAAACCATAGAGTTTCACTTCTCAGAGAAACACAAGGAATACATCCGGCGGTGTCAGCAGTGCTCCTATAATGTGGCAGAGGGCGCAGTTCGAGCAGGCAAGACGGTGGACAATATCTTTGCGTTTGCGCATGAGTTAAAAGCAACTCCGGATCGAATCCACCTGGCAACCGGTTCAACGGTCGGCAATGCAAAGCTGAACATCGGAGACTGCAATGGTCTGGGACTGGAATGGATTTTTCGGGGACAATGCCACTGGGGAAAATACAAAGATAATGAAGCTCTGTTTGTAAAGGGACCTTCGACGAGCTGGCAGCAGAAGATTGTTATCTTCGCAGGTGGCGGCAAGGAAGACAGTTATAAGAAGATTCGAGGCAACTCTTACGGAATGTGGATTGCCACGGAGATCAACCTGCACCATGACAAGACCATCAAAGAGGCGTTTAACCGTCAGCTGGCGGCGAAACGCTTAAAAGTATTTTGGGACTTAAATCCGGACAACCCGCGGGCGGCTATCTATTCAGAATACATCGACCGCTACCAGAAGCAGCAGGAAGCGGGGGAGTTCCCTGGTGGATACAACTACATGCACTGTACCATCTACGATAACATCAACATCACGCCGGAGCGTCTGCATGAGATAGAAAGCCGGTATGATGTCAATTCGATTTGGTTTCTTCGTGACATCAAGGGAATGCGTGTAGTAGCAACCGGTCTGATTTACCGACGCTTTGCGGATGATATCACTGCGGGAATCGGAACATTCCGGATCCAGGGCAAACCGACGGACCTCATGGAGATCAATCTGGGGATTGACTTCGGTGGCAGCGGATCGGGGCATTCGTTCACGGCTACCGCCATTACAAGAAGTTACCACAATGTGGTGGCGCTTGCATCGGAGTGGATTCGATGCAAGGATGAGTCGGGCAACCAGATAGAGATAGATCCTCAGATGCTGGGAGATATGTTCTGTAACTTCGTCCGGAAAGTCTTAGGGCAGTACGGCTATATTACGACGGTTTATGCAGATAGCGCAGAGCAGACGCTGATTGCAGGCATCCGGAGCAGTCTCCGGCACAACGGACTCGGTTGGATTCGGGTCGAGAATGCGCTGAAAGCTCCCATCAATGACCGAATCAACGCGGTACTGATATTGATGGCGCAGGGGCGTTTTCAGTATGTTGAGGGAGAATGCGAGAGCTTGGTCAATGCACTATGCACAGCTGTGTGGGATCCGAAGGAACTGACGAAGAATGTTCGGCTGGATGATGGAACCAGTGATATCGACTCTCTGGATAGTTTTGAGTACACACTAGAGCGGCGAATCAGCCAGCTCATTAAATATGGGTGATGAAAAATGGATTATACGAAAATGTATGAGGCATTGCGGAAAGTCCTTGGAAATGAGCAGATTGATTTTGCCATGTCCGGGCGGAGCAGTGCCTTAATTGAATTGTGGTCCCGGATGTATGAAGAAAAATCGCCGTGGCTCCATGAGATAGATAACGCGAATATCCCGGCAACGGTGGCGGGAGAGATTGCCAGACTTACGACCCTGGAATTACAGAGCAAGGTTGATGGCAGTCCGAGAGCGGATTTTCTAAACAGCATGTATCAAAACGTTCTTGGAAAGCTCCGGGTTCAGACAGAATATGCCTTTGCGAAAGGCAGCATGGTATTCAAACCGTATGTTTCCGTAAATGGTATCGCGATCCAGTACATCCAGGCGGATATGTTCTTCCCACTGGATTTTGACTCTGAGAAAATGACGCGCTGTGCCTTTTTGGATCAGTTCCGGAAGGGCAATGCCATTTATAGCCGAATCGAACTGTATTCGCTGGATGGAGACACGCTCTCAATTAAGAACCGGGTCTTCGTGGCGAGGACAAAGGGAACTTTAGGCTCGGAGATTCCGATCGGAAGCGTTCCAAGATGGTCGGAACTGGCGGAAGAAATGCAGTTTTCTGGTGTCAGCAAGCTGCCGATTGGGTATTTTGCGGTGCCGCTTGGAAATAACAAAGATTCCGGCAGTCCGCTGGGCGTTTCTGTTTATTCACGGGCAATTAAACAGATTGAGGATGCAGATCGGCGGTATTCACAGATTAACTGGGAGTATGACAGCAAGGAAACGGCGGTACATATCGCTCAGAGCCTTCTGAAATACAATCCAGATACGAATACATTCGAATATCCGGGAGGGAAGAAACGCCTATACAGAAGCGTTGAATACAGTGCTGGTGTACAGGACAAGCCGCTTCTGGATGTCTTTTCCCCGGCTATCCGTGATTCGTCCTATTACAACGGATGGAATCAGCAGATGCGCCTGATTGAGTTCCGCTGTAATCTGGCTTACGGTACTCTGTCGGATCCGAACAATACGGATAAGACGGCGGAGGAAATCAAAGCCAGTAAGCAGAGATCCTATGATTTTATTTCAGACTGTCAGAGAGCACTGCAGAAGGCACTGACGGATTTGGTGGATGCGATGGTATTCTGGTGCGACATTTATTCTCTATGTCCTGCCGGAGCCTATCATCTGTCCTTCCAGTGGGATGATTCCATTGTGGTCGATGCGAAAGCCGAACGAGATAATGACCGCGCGGATGTGGCGATGGGTGCGATGGCTCTGTATGAGTACCGAATGAAGTGGTACGGAGAAACCGAAGAGGAAGCCAAAGCTGCAATCAGTGAAATCGGCAGCACAGGGGAAGTGATTGAGTGACGCAGGGAGAAATTGAAAAACTGGCGCTGAAAACCGGAAACTTGTTTTCAGAATTGGAGATCCGTATCATGTCGGATGTTGCCAGGCGAATCAAAGACGCAGGCTTTTCGACCACTTCGTCTGACTGGCAGATCCGGAGGCTGGAGGAACTCGGAAAGGCAGAATCAGAAATAAAAGACTGGGTGCAGGAAACCCTGCAGAAGAGTGACGAGGAAATGGAACACATTTTTTCGGATGAAGTGTATGAGCAGTATTATCAGCACTTCAGAGCCTACAAAGCATCCGGCGTCAAGATGCTGCCGTTCGAAGAGAACACGCCGCTCATCCGGCTGACCGAAGCGGTCAAGTCTCAGCTTTCGGGAGAATATAAGAATATCGCCGGTTCAATGGGCTTCGCGATTCGCGGACCTGATGGACGCATACAGGCATCGCCGCTTATGACGTTCTACCGCTCCACGCTGGATAATGCTGTTCTGGATATGCAGTCTGGCGGGTTTGACTATGGGGCTGTCCTCAAGCGTACCGTGAGCCACATGACGAACTCAGGACTTCGGTGGATTGATTATGATTCCGGTGTTCACAGCCGCGTGGATGTGGCGGCCAGAAGGGCGGTTATGACCGGCTTCCGGCAGGTTCAAGGCAAGATAAATGAGCAGGTGGCAGCAGACCTCGGGACAAACACTTATGAGGTGTCCTATCATGTGGGCGCCCGTCCGTCGCATCAGCCCTGGCAAGGGCGTGTCTGGACAATGGAGCAGCTACAGAGCGTTTGCGGGCTTGGTACCGTGACGGGTCTGCATGGAGCAAACTGCTATCATGATTACAGCCCGTTTATTCCTGGCGTGTCCACGCGGACATACACCGACGATCAGCTGCAAGAGATGCTAGACGAGGAAAACACTCCGAAAGATTACTACGGCAAGTCTTACACCACTTATGAGGCGTTACAGGAACAGCGTAAGATGGAACGGAATATGCGGGCGACTCGGCAGCAGGTAAAGCTGTTGCAGGCGGGCAGTGCAGATGAAAAGGATGTTATCCTCAAGAAAGCCAAGTATCAGGGACAGTTGCAGAAATACGCGGATTTTTCAAAGGCAATGCATCTGCCGGAGCAGAAGCAGCGGATCACACAAGATGGTCTGCGCGGACGGTTTACACCGACAAAGACAGAACAGAAAAGGCTTGAAGAGTCGGAGAAAAATGATAAAATAAAGGCAGGTATAAAGCAAGCCGGAATGAGGGGAGAAATCACATTGAATCCAAGCATTCCGGATGTTAGTAAGCTGTCGTTTGATGATGCTCATGTAAACAAAGAAAGAAACCACGGCGTGACGGAATTAGAAGCTAAAAGTTATATTCAGAATGCGTTGTTTTCGACAACAAAATGGAATGGAGCATTTACGAATTATTACAGTGATAAAGGTGCGGCTTTTGTTAATAACGAGAACAATTCTATCAGAACAGCGTTTAAGAGAGAGCAATACGATGATGTTGCTGAGGCAGCGATGGAGGTGTTAAAGCATGGAGGCGCCTGATGTTGTATTATGTCCATTGGTGGATGTAGAAATAGAAAATATTGATTGTATTGAAAACTCAGATGCGGTAGATGGGATCATAAAGAAAGAAACTGTCCCGTTAAGATTTAAGAAAAAATCCGACTGGGAAACAATATGTAAGAATTGCAAGTGGCATGGTTATTGATTTGTGGTGGCAGAATGATATGGCAATAAAAAAACTTAGCTGTCCGTTAATGGATACGGAAATTGATGAAGGAATATGCTATGACATCCACATGAATGTGGAAGGGCTGGCACCAGAATGGACAATTCCCGAGAAGGTGTTAGAAACTCCAGATTATAAAAAAATATGCTTGCAATGTCCGAACCATAGGGACGATTAAATACCACCCGTCAGCAGATAGGTGGTATTTTTATAACCAAAATCAGTTATCAGCACGCAGAAATGCGTGTTATTTTTATACCCTTTTGGCGTGGCTGCCGTAAAAGCCTACTTTTAAGATGGACGGCTACCCATCGCAAAAAGCCGAGAAAGGAAGCAGCATGGCAATTTTTAAGACTGAGACACTCAAGGAAAAAGGACTGACACAGGAACAGATTGATTATATCATGGCGGAGGCTGGAAAGCAGGTGAACTCTCTGACGGCGGAGAGGGATGGTTACAAAAACCAGCTTGCGACCGCGCAGGCATCCCTGAAAGCGATGGAGGGCATCGATGCAGCGGGACTCCAGACCAAAATCAATGAATTATCCGAGCAGATGAAGGGCAAGGATGCGGAGATCGAGAAAATCAAATCCGACTATGCGTTTGATGCGGCGGTCAAGGAGGCGATCCGGAAGGCATCCGGCAAGAACGAGCGCGCGATCATGGCGCTTCTGGATGTGGATGGCTTAAAGGCATCGAAGAATCAGACACAGGACATTGACGCGGCTCTGGCAGCGGTTAAAAAGGATAATGATTACCTGTTTGGCAGTTCTGCGCCGGTTCCGAGAGTGGTAAGCAGCACATCAGGCATCAATAACGATGCACAGACAAAGAGAGAACAGGCGAACGAAGCACTGAGAAACCTGTTCGGAAAAGGAGAGTAAAATATGGCAGTAAATATCACAGATAGATCAGCAGTTGAAGCTTTAATCCGTGAGCAGATTGTATCTACCATCTTCCAGGATGCACCGAAACAGTCCGCATTCATGGGAATGGCGCGCAAGCTTCCAAATATGACATCCAAGCAGACCCGTATCCGCGTTCTGGACTTCCTTCCGACCGCATACTGGGTGGATGGCGACACCGGAATGAAGCAGACTTCTATGCAGGCATGGGATAATGTATATCTGACTGCGGCAGAGCTGGCGGTTATCGTGCCGATCCCGGAGTCTGTATTTGATGATGCCGAGATTGATATTCTGGGCGAGATTACCCCAAGAGTCAATGAGGCAATCGGTCAGAGAGTCGATGCGGCAATTATCTTTGGCGATAACAGACCGAGAGAGTGGCAGGCAGATATCATTACCCTGGCGCGTCAGGCTGGGAACAATGTTTCCCCATCTTCCGGTAAGGACTACTACGATCTGACACTCGGAGAGGGCGGTGTATTCTCTAAAGTTGAGGATGATGGCTATGCGGTAACCGGAGCAATCGCCCCGATGACGTTCAAGTCCAAGCTGAGAGGACTGCGTGATTCAAACAAGCAGCCGATTTTCACACATAATATGCAGGATTCCAGCAAGTATGCGCTGGATGGCGTACCGATCCAGTTCCCGGAGAACGGTTCCTTCATGCCGGATATCGCACAGCTGGTTGTCGGCGATTTCTCCAAGGCTGTTTACGCGATTCGCCAGGATATTACCGTAAAACTGCTGACAGAGGGCGTCATCCAGGATCCGAATACGAAGGATATCGTTTATAACCTGGCACAGCAGGATATGATTGCGCTTCGTGTAGTATTCCGCATGGGCTGGGCGCTCCCGAATCCGGCAACCCGCCTCAATGAGGATCGTACCGGCTGCACATTTGCTTATCTGGAGCCGGGCACTCCGGCTGTTACCCAGAAGGTAACCTTTACGGTAACGGATGGCAAAGAGTCCAGCCCGACGGCCTATGAGGATGTCCGTATCAATGTAGATGGTGCGATCCTTAAGACGGATTCGGCTGGTAAAGCGGAGTTTAACCTGAGAAAAGGCACCTATGCGGCAAAGATCACGAAGAAAGGCTTTGTTCCGGTAACAGAGACGTTCACAGTTGACGCTTCTGCCGTAAACAAGGCAATCACTCTGGTAGCGCAGGCCTAGTAAGGAGCTGATGCAATGGCTTATGTAACACGGGACTATTACATTTCCGGATATCTGCAGGGGCGTTCCCCTGCAGTGCCGGATACAGACTTCCCGTTTTGGGAAAAGCAGGCGGAACGAATCATAGACAGCTGCACATTCGACCGAATCAAGGCGAATATCAGCCTTTTGACGGAGGATGTGAAAAATTGCACCTGTGAGCTGACAGAACTGCTCTATCGGGCGGACAAGGCTTCGCAGAGCACATCTGATTTTGGCGGTCCGTTGACATCGTATTCCAACGACGGAGAATCCGGCACGATTGACCTGTCACGGTCGATTTACACCGAAGAGGGGAAACAGAAAAAGTGCCGGGAGATCATCTGTCGGTATCTGGGAAATACGCCACTGCTTTATCGGGGGGTGTGAGAATGAACCCGAATTACAATCAGATAATTACAGTCTTCCGGAAGGTTGGAACGGCGTGGAGCAAGAGTGTGTTCGAGCAATGTTTTTGGAAGTCTGGGATCACCGTGGTGCAGAATGATACCGAAGCATCGCAGACGAACACCTACACAGTACGTATTCCCCTGGAAGCGGCCGGAAGCGATTTTTCGGCGTCTCCGGGGGATGTAGTAGTGTTGGGCGAATGTGCGGACGAGATCACAGGAAAAAGCCCTAACACGGCGGCGGAAGTCCTGCGCCGGAATAAGCCGAACGCGTTTCTTGTCAGCGCATATTCAGACAACACCGCCTATCGGATGGCGAAGCACTACAGACTGGGGGGCTGATGATGGATGTCGAAATCAAATGGAATAAAACATCGGATCAGATTGCCAAAGAGAAAACAAGGGGCAATGATGGTCTTCTGTTTCTCGCCAACGAGGCAAAACGGCTGATGGATCCGTATGTTCCGGCTGACAGCCTGGCACTTGCCCAGAATGTCAGCGTCCATGTAGAGGGAGACACTGGTGTGATTGAGTATCAATCGCCATATGCTCATTACCAATACAAGGGCGTGGCATACGGTCCGAACTATCCGTTGATGGATGGCGGCGCTGTGATGGGATATTATTCCCCACCACACAAGTCCTCCACCGGAAAGAAGCTGAAATACAGCCATTTCCGCCACCCGCAGGCCACATCCGAATGGGATAAGGCGATGATGAGGGCACGCAAGGGCGATCTGGTGCGGGCACTGGAAAACTATCTCGGAGGTAAGTGACATGACAAAGCATGATGCAGTGACGGCGTTCTTCCAACCAAAAGCCGAGGAGCTGGCGGGTCAGTATCTGGGATTTAACTTTTCGGATGATTACAGCGGCATTTCGCTGGTAACGAACTATTCGGACAAGCTTCTGAAAAAATATCTCTGGGGGGCTGAAAAAGAATATGGCTTCTCGATTGTAATCGTGCAGCCGTATTCGACCGATACGGACGATCTGAACCTCACGGCGATGAATTTCGCCCAGGCTTTCATGGATTGGCTGGAAGAGCAGGATAAGAGGCGCAACTATCCGGAATTTCCGAATAGTTGCCAGATAAAGAAGATGGAGACGCTCCAGAATATGCCAAATCTGGCGGGCGTCAATGTAAAGGAAGGAATGGCGCGGTACATGGTACAGTGCCGGATTGTCTATTTTGAGAAAGGAGACAAGCGATGAAAATTAGTGAATTAATGGCAGGCGTAACGCCGAACGCGTCCTATGAAGGCTGGGTAACGGCAGATGACTGGGTACTGGCGATTGATACCAAGCCGTCGGCAGAAGCAGCTACGAAAGTAAAGGATTATGAGGTTGTCCAGATGGGCGTTGAGGGTCTGGACGCGAACCTGAATCCGGTCACATCTGAAAAGACCTATATTCGTGCGGGAAAGTCCACACAGAAGACAGGAACAGCCAGATCGTTCGCAGTTTCCGGCGATCGTTATATCGGCGATCCGGCGCAGGATTTCATGCTGTCCCATGCGATGAAATATGCGAAAGGTAACGCAGCGGTAACGAATTATGTGTACTTCTGTATGCTCAATGGTAAAGGTGAGAAAGGTCAGGTGTCCGTAATCGTCAATTCAGAGGGTGGCGGCAATGCGGGAGAATCATCGTCCATCGATGTCAACCTGCAGAAGATTGGGGCAGAACCGGCGGAGTATACATATTCAGCGGAATAGGAGGATGAACTATGCAGATCAGAGGAAGAGAAGTCGATTTTAAAATCGGGCGTTTAAAGGATGCCGCAGCATTTGAAAAGGCTCTTGACAAGATGAGCAAGACGGAAAAGGAAGTCAATAAAAAGGGGGCACTCAGCGAGATTATTGCAGCAGAGATTGAAATGTTTCGTGCTTTTGTTAAAGAATCAACAGGCGAGGATGTCCTAGAAGACTGTGATGATCTGGAAGAGGCGAAAGGCGCTTATATTGATATGCTTTTAGGAATCAAAAAACAGAAAGAAACGCTGCTCGGATTTTCAATGGATGAGATCAAATGAAATGGTCAGTAACGTTTGACAAACTTCCCGGTACGGCACGCATTGGTGGGATAGTTTATGACATTTCTTTTGGCTACCGCACCATGATGGCAGCGGAGATTGAAATGTTCCGGCAGGACATCAGCGACGAACAGAAGATGCTCAATGCGCTGAATCTGTTCTATGCCCGCAATATCCCGCCGGATCTGGATGCGGCAGTTGATTATATGCTCTGGTTCCACCGCGGCGGGGAGTCTGTCCGGAAGGGCAGCGGAGCAAAAAAACGAACAGCGCGGCGGGGATACTGTTTTTTGAAGGATGCCCCGCTTATCTACGCGGCATTCCGGCAGCAGTACGACATCAATCTCAGGCAGACGCCGAACGATTCTTTGCACTGGTGGGAGTTTTTGGCGATGTTCGAATCATTGGACGAGAACACCCGGATGGCGAAGGTTATGTACTGGCGTACCTGCGATACGAAAGGGATGGGAAAGGAACAGAAAGCGTTTATCAAACAGATGCGAAATCTTTATTCCCTGGAAGAGCCGCAGACAACGATGGACAGTCGGATGAGGCTTGCCAAGCGAAATGCAGAAATGCGGGCATATGTGAAAAAGAGGATGGAAGAATGCCGAAACGGGTAAAGTGCCCTTATTGCGGTTATTCCATGCTTATTTTTTTTGACAAAAAAGCAGAATGTCATGGAGTAACCGTCCCTTGCAAAGGGCGGAATTGTGGAAAAGAATTTGAAATCAAGATAAGAAACGGAGAGCAAATCAAGTAGAGCCATTATGAGCCGATGATTTTCTCTTGTCCGAGAGGCGAGGTGAAATGAATGGGCTATGATGGAACTGTAAAGATTGGCACGGAACTGGATAGTAGCGGAGTCAAAAAAGGCTTAGACGAGATTAATGGAACAGCGCAGTCAGGATTCTCAAAGTTTAGTGAGATTGGAAAGAATGCGCTGTCTGTTTTTGCCGGAAATATGCTGACCGGCGTTGTATCACAGGCCAAGAATGCCGCCGGGGCTGTCCTTGATATCGGCATGAGCTTTGAGTCGGGGATGTCGAAAGTAGAGGCAATCTCCGGTGCGACCGGCGAGGACCTGGCAGCCCTGACAGATAAAGCGAAAGAAATGGGCGCAAAGACGAAGTTCAGCGCCACCGAATCCGCCGAGGCGATGCAGTACATGGCAATGGCAGGCTGGAAAACCAGCGATATGCTGAACGGCATCGAGGGTATCATGAACCTTGCCGCAGCATCCGGCGAAGATCTGGCTACGACTTCTGATATTGTCACAGACGCACTTACCGCGTTCGGCTTGTCGGCACAGGATTCTACTCATTTTGCGGATATACTGGCACAGGCATCCTCCAACGCAAACACCAACGTCAGCATGATGGGTGAGACGTTTAAATACGTGGCTCCGGTCGCTGGCGCGATGGGATATTCGGCGGAGGATGTGGCGCTGGCGGTCGGATTGATGGCGAACTCCGGTATCAAAGCCAGCCAGGCGGGCACCTCACTGAAAGCGGCGCTGGTAAATATGGTAAAGCCAACGGATGATATGCGGGGCGTCATGGAGCGGCTTGGCATATCGATCCAAAATGCCGATGGAAGTATAAAGCCGTTTGGTGAGTTGATCGGGGATCTGCGAGACAAGTTTGCGATTACCACGGACGCTGAGCGTGCTCAGAACTATGCGATGGCGGAGCAGAAACTTACAACGGAGGGGCTGGCAGACAGCCTGTCAGGGTTAAGTGGAGAGCAGCGGAATGCACAAATCGCATACCTTGAAGGCGTTGAGCTTATCAAGGATATGACCAAAGAAGAGATTAAGGCTCAGGCAAAGCAGAAACTTGGAATCAAGCTGACGAAAGAGAGACAGCTCTCGGAGGAAGAGCTATATCAGCTTGCATCTTCCCTCGGTAAAGAATCGTTGGATGGCATGACGGCGGCGATGCAGGAGGAGGCAGCTGCAACCCTGTTCGGAAAAGAGGCTATGTCCGGAATGCTGGCGATCATCAATGCGTCGGATGCAGACTATGAAAAACTGGCAGGTTCGATCGAAAACTGCGATGGTGCAGCGGCAGCAATGGCAGAAACTATGCAGAATAACCTGGAAGGGCAGCTTACAATCTTCCGTTCGGCCAGAGAAGCACTTGCACAGGAGATTTATGAATCCATCCAGGAACCGCTCAAAAATCTTACCAAAGTAGGAATTGAAGCGGTGTCAAATCTGACGCAGGGATTCAGTGAAGGCGGCGTCATGGGAATGATTGAGGCCGCTGGTCAGATGGCGAATGCATTTGCTGAGAATCTTCCGTCGATTATCGAACAGGGGCTTCCACTGGTAGAGGGGTTTACTGAAAACCTTCGTTCGAATGCCGGTAAGCTGGTAGATGGTGGCATCGACCTTATGCTAAAACTGGCGCAGGGTCTGATGGATGGGCTGCCATCGATGCTACAGCATGTCCCGCAGATTGTCATTAATATCGCCGGAATCATCAACGACAATGCTCCGAAACTGCTGATGGCAGGTGTTGAGCTGATCGGAATACTGGCAAAAGGACTGATTCAGGCGATTCCCGACTTGATTGCAGCACTCCCGCAGATAATCCAGGCGATTGCAGCCACGATCCAGGCGTTTAACTGGCTGGCGCTGGGAAGCAACATCATCACGCTGTTGAAAAATGGCATCACGTCGATGGTCGGTGCGGTACAGTCAGCCGGAACGGGAATATTTAACGCAGTCAAGGGTGCGATCCAGAACCTGCCGCAGACGTTACTGTCAATCGGAAAGAACGGCGGCACAGGAATCCTGAACGGGCTGAAAGGAATGGTCGGTTCAATCAAGGGAGCTGCGACAAGCATCTTGACCGGCATTGTGAGTGCTCTCACATCGCTGCCGTCCAAACTCTTAGGTCTTGCGAAAAATGGCGCCCAGAGCATCGTCAAGGGATTTACAGGGCAGTCGTGGGGCAATATCGGAAAGAATATCATCACAGGCATTACAGCCGGAATCACGGGTTCGGTTGGAAAGCTGGCAGAGGCGGCGAAGAATGCAGCGAAGAAAGCGTTTGACGCGGCAAAGGATTTCCTTGGTATTCATTCCCCATCGAAGCTGATGCGGGACGTTATCGGTAAAAACATGATCGCCGGATTTGAGAGCGGTATCGTGGCAGAAACACCGAATCTGGAAAAAACGTCGGCTGGCTCTGCTCAAAGGGCGGTGGAGAGTATGCAGGGAATTGCATTACAGAGATCCGGAACTGTGGTAGCAGGAAATCAGGTACCGCCGGCACCAACGCCGGGCGGCGGACAAGGAAACACAGTGGTTGTCCTCGAAAAAGGCAGCATAACCGGAGATGTGACAATGGATGGAGAAAAAGTAGGCATACTAGTGGCGCCTACAGTGGATATCGAGATTGAACGAGCGCGGAAGGAGAGTGAACGATGATGTATCCAGATGTGCAGATAGCTGATTTTAAAACCTTTACAGACTGGGGGCTTAAGCTGGAATCAATGAGTATATCTTTTCCGGAAGCCAAAACCGACCAGGTAGATATTCCAGGAGCGAACGGGCTCCTGGATCTGTCTGAGGTAAACGGTCAGATTTGTTATAAAAATCGAACGCTGACATTGAATTTTTCTCTTTTGGATGATTATACGGAATGGCATGATTTGAGCAGCAAGATCGCCAAAGTGTTGCACGGGAAGGTCATCAAATGCGTTCTTCCGGATGATCCGAATTATTACTATGAGGGGCGCTTTTCATTGCAGACGACAAAAAGCAATGATGTGCTGGCGGATTTTGTGATTACTGGCGATGTGCAGCCATTTAAAATGGAACGGTGCACAGCGGCGGAAAATTGGCTGTGGGATCCGTTTTCATTCGAGAACGGCATAGTCAGAGGATATAGTGGCATATCAATCTCCGGTTCCCTGTCGGTTGATGTGACCGGATCTGATATGCCGATAGTTCCGGAGATCACCTGCAGCGCGGCCATGACGGTAGAGGTAGGCGGTAAGACGTTTGAGCTGACAGAAGGAGTCAATAAAAACTATGACATCATCCTGGGATCCGGAACAAACGTTATGAAATTTACTGGCACCGGCACCGTGTCGATTGATTTCAGAGGAGGTGTGCTGTAGATGTATAAAGTTACAGTGGTTACAGATGGAAAGGAATATCCGCTTTTGAACCAGGTTCTCCGGCTGGAGAATCCAACACTGAAAGAATATGCCGGCAACTCTCCGGGGTATCTTAAATTTAAGATTACGCCGAAGCATCCGTATTATGACAAGATTCTGCCACTGTCTTCCGAATTATTTGTTTATGAGGACGGAATGGAGATCTTCCGAGGGCGGAGCATGACGACCGAAGAAGAGTTTAACCGGACACATCAAATTACTTGCGAATCAGATCTCGCATACCTCTGCGACAGCATCATACGGCCATTTGAGTTCCAGGGCAGTATTGTGGAGTTTATGACTCAGGTGTTGAAGGTTCACAATGAACAGGTAGAGGCACGTAAACAATACCTTCTGGGGCGCGTCAATGTGGTAGATAGTAACAACTATATTAATCGTAGCAACTCTGATTATTCGTGCTCTCTGGACTGCCTGCGGGATAAGCTGGTAAAGACCCACGGCGGATATCTCAGGACCCGGTGCGAAGCTGGAAAGCGCTATCTGGACTATCTGACGGATGGCGGCGGGACAAACGATCAGGTTATCCGGTACGGCGTCAATCTGGCAGATTACAGCAAGACGCAGGATGCAACGGAGCTTTTTACTGCGCTGATTCCGACCGGCGCAGACCTGGAAGATACCTCCTCCAGCGGAGAGAGTACCCCCAAAACAGTCGATATTACATCCGTGAATGGCGGCAAAGATTTTATTTACGATGAGGATGCGGTGCAGCGGTACGGCTGGATCTTCCGTCAGCACAAATGGGAGGATGTCACACTGCCGGAAAACCTCATCAAAAAGGCGCGGGCGTATCTGGAGCAGTCCATCTATTTGAGTGATGTTTTAAAGCTGACGGCGGTGGATCTGGCAAATGTGGATGTCGATATCAAGCGTTTGAAAACAGGGTACTGGACAAAGGTTATATCCCGTCCTCACGGTGTGGACGTTATGTATATCCTGGAAGAACGTACGCGAAACCTGCAGGAGCCAGGAAAAGACACAGTTTCTCTGGGCGGCACAATTGCTACGTTATCTGGCAACATGGCGAAATCCCAAAAGGAATTATCTGCGAAAGTGGAGCAGGTGGGACAGGCGGCGACAAAGGGCATCGACCAGAAGATTAATAATGCAACGCAGCTCATCAGCGGCGGGCTCGGCGGCTATGTGGTAATTGGACGCTCAGAGAACGGTCAGCCGGAGGAAATTCTAATTTTGGACGCGCCGACGAAAGCCAATGCCAAGAACGTGATCCGGCTTAACAAGAACGGCATCGGATTTTCTACCAGCGGATATAATGGCGTATACCGGAATGCCTGGACCATCGACGGAAATCTGATTGCAGATTTTATCACATCTGGGACGATGTACGCAGACCGGATTAAGGGCGGGACGCTGGCACTGGGCGGATCAGGTAATGGCAATGGGGTTTTGAAAGCCTACGACAAAACAGGCAATATGATCTGCTCACTTAATAACGAAGCATTTTCATTATGTGGAGATGGAGTAACGGTGGATTTTGATGTATCTCATTATATAGGCGATTCTAGTGATGATAATGAAGTATGGTCGGCTGTTCGAATTGCTGACAAAGGTACATGTATCAAAATGACGCCAGATGATATTAGAATATTTGATGGGTTAGGAGAAAACTTAGACGGAAATTATTGTGAAATATATCATTTTGGAATTGAATTTTGCGAAAACGGAGAAAGGGCAGCAGGACTCAACCCGGATGAAATGTATGTTGCCGGAGACGCTACGGTCGGCGGAGATCTGAATGTAACAGGAAAAAAGCACCGGATTGTGCAGACGCCAAACTATGGAAAACTTTGCTTGTCAGCTTATGAGACCGCATCTCCGATGTTTGGAGATGTTGGCAGAGGGCAGATAGGTGAGGATGGACAATCTTATGTTTGGCTGGATCCGATGCTTACGCAGGTCATATCCGGAGAATATCAAGTGTTTTTACAAGGATATGCGGATGCGCTGTTTTATGTCTCTGAACGGTCAGCGGAGCGCTTTGTGGTGCAGGGACCGCCGGGGGCTGGGTTTGACTGGGAGGTTAAGGCAAAACAAGCAGGTCATGAGCAGGAGCGTCTTGACCGATGGAACCGGAAAGAGAAGCGGCAGAAAGAGACGTTGGGAATCTCTGGTACTGAATATTATCAAAAATATATGGAGGGCTTGATAAAATGAAAAAAGTAACGGCAATCACAACCTTTGAGACGGCAGCAGGAATGCGGGCGAGCATCGTTTACAGTGAGATCAACGATGAGGGAGTTATCACAAAGGACAACGTCCGTCTGGATCGTATCATAGTGGATAAAGACATCCTCAAAAGCGTGGCAGCAGTGACGAACTATGCACAGGAGCTTGTAGATGGATTGGAGGGCTAAAGATGGCGGTTGATAACATTGATTTAAGCGGAGAGATTAAAGCCTGGAAAGATGCGGCTTACGGCAAGGATGTCAGGGCGGCAAATGTGGCGGCATTTGAGAAGATACAAGGAACTGTGAACAATACGGTGCAGAATGTTAATCAGGCGTCCGAGGATGCTTCCAGCGCATCGCAGAATGCACAGAAAGCGGTTGATGATATCCAGTCCGCGATCGAAACTGCCACAAGCAAAGCGAGTGAGGCGGCCGGAAGTGCAACAGCAGCGGATACCTCGAAGAAAGCGGCGGCAAGTAGCGCAGCGGCAGCGGATAATTCAAAGACACAAGCGGCAGCATCGGCAGCGGAAGCAAAAAAGATTGCTCAGGGTTTGGGCGATTTTGACGGAACGGCTGCGAAAGTCAAGACTACCGATACATACGGTTTGGTAGTGAGTGCCCTGGGAGAGAGCACAGCACAGGCGCTGATCGATGCGATCGCCAATAAGGTTATGAATGAGCTCATCAACAAAAATAAGATTGTAAACAACCTTCTGGCAACGGATGCCTCCACCGTTCTGGCAGGAACGCAGGGCGCGGCGCTGGATAAAAGGTTGGTGGCGGCGGAGAAAGCGGTTACTCAGTTAAATAGCGATATTAAAATTAAATTTTATGGCAAAGTTACAGATTTATCAGTAATAAAAACACTTTGTCAACAAGAATATGAATGTTGGGTTGGCTATATTGATTGGAAGAATACTGAAATCTTGCCCTCTACTGGTGGTACTATGCTTTGGTTTGCATTTGATTGGATAGTATGTGGGTTATGTTATGGAAAGATGTTTTATTTAAATATGGATACTCTTACATGGTCTTAAGTTTAAATATTCTCATCTATTATTAAATCGTAATTTCATTGAGAAAATTTTACAGAATCTCTCTTTTTTGTTACCTTAAAAGTATCGGAAGGAGAGATTTTATATGATAGAAGAGTTATTAATGAATGTGGTAAACGCAATGAGTAGTTGCCTGGATGAAGAGCAGCTGGACAAGCTGCAGAATGTCCTGTACATCAATTTCCACGATGTGAGAGTAGTAGAAGAGAAGAATGAGCTCCAGGCAACGGGCACAGACAGCGATACCGTAAAGATGCGTTTGTTTGTGGCGTCTAAAAAGGTGTCTGGGCGCCAGGACAATACGCTGGCGCAGTACATCCGGGAGGTTACCAACTGCCGGAATGCACTCCGGAAGAACATTGAGGACATCACCACGATGGATCTGAGGTGGTATTTCGGAATGCTCCGGGAGCGGAATAAAATCAGCATGGTCACTCTGCAGGGGCGGATGCGGTATCTAAATAGCTTCTGGACCTTTCTACAAAAAGAAAACCTTGTGAAAGATAATCCTGTGGCGCGGATTGAATCACTCCGGATCGAAAGCACAATCAAAAAAGCCTTTTCGGCACAGGAGCTGGAAGCTCTCCGGATCGCCTGTGAGCGTCCGCGGGATAGAGCGCTGATAGAGTTTTTGTATGCGACGGGAGTGCGTGTGTCCGAGCTATGCAGTTTAAATGTGGGAGACATAGATTTATACAAACAGGAGTTCAAAGTTATGGGTAAGGGACGAAAGGAGAGGAGATTATATGTCTCAGATGTAGCTTGCTTTCATCTCTACCGATATCTAAGGTGGAGAATGGCAAAAGAGGGGTTGACAATGGAAGAACTGGCGCAGAAACCGCTTTTTGTATCTGCGAAGAAGCCGTATAGCCGCATGACAGTGGCGGGAGTACAATATCTTGTGAAATCTTTAGGGAAAAAGGCAGGGGTCGGAAATGTGCATCCGCATCGATTTCGCCGAACCTTTGCGACAGATCTCTTGAATCGAGGAATGCGGATCGAGGAGGTCATGGTGCTGATGGGACACACAAAGATAGAGACCACATTAATTTACTGCAATATCAAGCAGGATAACGTGAGAGAGTCGTATCGTAAATACGCAGCATAGAAGAGGAGAGGAGTAGTTTTTTGAGTCGGCAGAAATGGCGGCTTTTTTGTTGTACATAAAAATAGGAGAGCGGAGAGAAGAGGAGATCAGGCAGCATTTTGACCTGGAATATGGGTAAGATTTTCACGGTTAAATTACGATTTCATGTTACTACACTGGGAGAATGATATAGCATCCAGCTAATGTTGTGGATGCAGAGTTACGATTTCTTGGTAGCTATCCTATTTTTAAATACGTAACAGCTTTTAAAGCCAAGTTATTAAATGTCTGTGAACTACCTTTGAACAAGATCCTAAACATTACGGTTCCGGTATTCGAATAAAATGAAGCCTGAATTGTACTTTTCCAATAGGGATCATCCGTAAATGTGTTTGCCACCGCAGTTCCATATACGCGACCATTGCCTGTTAAGATAAGTATGTCGTATACTGCAGATTCAAAAGCTAAACTTACCATATTTGCGCCGATTAAACTATTGTGCTGATATTTATATTCCGTATTTATTGCGCTTGGAATTATATTTATCCATAGCGTTTTAGGTGTGGCATTGTTCCAGCGGGCAGAGGCCTCGCTATTTAACTTGCTACAAGTCTATTCCAGGATTCCCAAGTGGTCGGGGTGTAGTTTATGTTTCTTCGAAAATAAATAGCTTTATCACTCGAATCAGTTGAAATGGCAAATTGCGTGATCCAAGCGGTCGAACTATTTCCAAAGTCGTTGGATGTGTTAAAGGTTATTATGATCCAATAGCCCTCAAACGGAAGATTTAAACCTGTTTTGCCTGTTTTGTAGATTCCACTCGCCAACATGTAATTAGCATTAGTGTAATATTGATATCTCGATTGAAAAGCAGCGCAAAAGCTATTTTCGCTACCACTTTCTTTTAGATGAGTGGAAGCCTCGCTATTTAATTCTCATCGCCCAAAGCTCATATTGGATAACAATAGGGCTAGTTGACCAACAATAAAAAAATAATGTGGTTTCGTTGGCAAGAGTAATCATAACTGTATTGTGGCCAGAACGATATGTTGCCATATTTACGCTTAAATTTGACGGAGGAATATTTATATTTTTTTCAAACAATGGAAGAGCGAGGTTTGAAGTATTGATTCCAGTATCAATATAAATACCGTTGTCGCAATTCGTGTCAGCCCTATATCCTATGATATAAGTGCCAGCTGGGAGCACCAGTGATTTAGCACCTTTAACCCATGCATTTACAGAAGAAATATTATAGGTTTCTGTGCCACCCCAATACTCTTTTCCCAGGTCGCTATTTAATAGATGTCTTGTAAAACGCGAGCGATGTCGTTTGCTGCACGGTTGAAAAAATCACCCAATATCCACCAGAATCATAATATACGTTGTCAAAACAGTCATGTGTTTTTGAATGCCCGACGATCACCGGGATATAGCGTTGACCGTTGGGGGCACCATTAATAGAAACCGCTTTATTTGCCTGTGTTTCCACCCAACATTTCGTAGACTGAAGTACCGCACTGAACAGGTCGCTATTTAAAAGAATAACTGAATTTGAAAATACTGAGCCGAAAGGCTCTTTATTTATATATCAAAAAAGAAAGAGAGGAAAAAGAACATGGACAAAATGATTCTGAAAGACAACACAACAATCGAACTGCAGACAGGCGCATCTCTGTCGGCAGTGACGGCTAAGTTTAACAGCAAAGATGATATGCTGGTGGCTTGGAAAACACTGACCCCAGAAAATCTGGCAGAAGTAAAATTCCAGAATGATGCTGGAATGACTGTCGGGACATATACGGACTTGGTTCTTGAATCTGAAACCTCGCGGGAAGTATCTGATGGCGTACAGACCACGTTTTCTTTCCGTGTGAAAACCGACACAGAGAAACGCTTGGATGCTCTGGAAGAGGGACAGACAGTGCAGGACGAGGCGATCAGTGACCTGGGGGCAGCCACCAGCGAACTGGCAGAGAAAGAAGGTGTAGAGTAATGGGTGCGTTTTATGGGAAAAGAATCAGAAGCGGGAAAATGACACTGGAAGAGGTGCCGCTCTATTGGCGCGCAGCAGCAGAAAAATGGTTAAAAGAACATCCGGAGGAATAAGATGAATACAGAGATTATAGTAGCCCTGATAGCGTCCGCCGGTGGTATCCTGGGAGCCTTTGTTGGTGTGATTGCATCAGCGCAGCTGACCACCTATCGCATTCAGCAGCTCGAGAAAAAGGTGGAAAAGCACAACACGGTGATTGAGCGTACATATAAATTAGAAGAGAACCAGGCAGTAATGGAAGAGCAGATCAAAGTTGCGAATCATCGGATTGCGGATCTGGAAAATGGAAAGGAGGGTTAAGGTATGCAGATAAAAGATTATGTAAAACCGGAATTACTGGTGGTGGCGCTCGTGCTGTATTTTATTGGAATGTGGCTGAAACAGAGCGAAACGGTAAAAGACAAGTATATCCCATTAATAAATGGCGGTATCGGCGTGCTGATTTGCGCGATCTATGTCTTCGCCACCTGCGGGTGTTCCAATGGTCAGGATATTGCTCTGGCTGTGTTTACGGCACTGACGCAGGGCGTTCTTGTAGCCGGATTATCCACTTACGTAAATCAGCTTTTAAAACAATCAAATAAAGAAGAATAGGAGGAGGTGATCCAACTATCTCCCGCCGGCAGTCCGGGTTATGGCTGCCATCGCGAAACAAACGGGGAAAATCAGCGAATATCGATAGAATGAAAAAGATTTCTATGCTATAATGTCAAAGTTACCGCCTCCTATACCGGTACGGAAAGGAGGTGCATAGCTTGGAAGATGCAGTTATTTCTCTTATTATTTCTATCGCGGCAGGTGTGATTAGCCATCTCATTTGCAAATGGCTGGATAGAAATAAGTAGTCGGTAACCAGCCTATGGTATAAGCCACCATGCAAGAATGGAATAGAAAACCCCAAGGATTGCGACTCCTTGGGGTTTTCGTTTTGCATAACTTGGATGCAATTATTTCTCTTAGCCTATTGGCATTATAGCATATGCGAAAATTCTTTGCAAGATACCTCGGAAGACAAAATTTCATATTTTTTCATATTATTAAAGAAAAGAGGACAAAACCATGAGAGATATCACGTTATGCCACCCGCGCCTCCAGAAACTTATCGCACAGCTTACAAGCGAATGCGCGAATGCCGGACTGCCGATCAAGATCGGAGAATCGTTTCGGAGCGTGACCGAGCAGGATGCACTGTACGCACAGGGCAGGACTCAGCCGGGCAGTATTGTCACGAATGCTAGGGGCAGCAGCTATAGCAGCCAGCATCAATGGGGCATTGCAGCGGATTTCTACCGGGCAGATGGAAAAGGCGCCTATAATGAATCAGGAGATTATTTTAAGAAAGTCGGAGAGCTTGCCAAAAAGCTGGGGCTTGGATGGGGCGGCGATTGGAAAAGCATCGTAGACAAGCCACACGTATATTTGCCGGATTGGGGCAGCGGTACTGGGATTTTGAAACAGAAATATGGGACATTTGAGGCGTTTAAAAAGACCTGGGCGGCGGAGAACAACACGGTACCAGAACAGCCAAAAACGGTGATCATCGATCTTAAAGAAATTAAGAGCGGCATACGCGGGTTGAGAGTCACTGCGTCCTCACTTATCATACGAACAACTCCAAAAGGTACAGACACAGGCAAGCGCTACACCAAGGATCAGCGTGTGCAGCCAATTAATAAATGCTTTGCCGACGGCGATCCGTGGATCCAGACTGCGGACGGCTGGGTGTCTGGCAAGTATCTTACTGGCTGGGTGTGCCAGGACGGACGCTGGTGGTATCTGACAAACGACTACACGTATCTGCATGATACAGTCTGCCAGATTGACGGACAGGCGTATGCGTTTGATTCTGACGGCTGGATGATTACAGCAGATCGGATAGCAGAGGACGGACATATCCAGAATGTGTGAAGTGATGTAAAAATAGTCCTTTTTTCGTGTTGCATTCGTGTTGCATAATACCTTTAAAAAGCCTGTTTTTACATTTACATGTTTTACCTCTAAAACACCAAAAGCCCTTGAAAATAAAGGAAAAATCCAATATTTTCAAGGGCTTTCAAATCTGCCGGCTGCGGGACTTGAACCCGCACGGTGTTGCCACCAATGGATTTTGAGTCCACCTCGTCTGCCATTCCGACAAGCCGGCTGTCTATCGACGCTTTTTATCTTACCAAAATTGGAGACAGATTGCAACTGTTTTTTTGTTTGTTTTGAAATTAAGAAGCGAAGCATTCGCAGGGGCTTGCGTGTTTCATTAAAATAAGGTATGATTAGGTTCAAATGGGTTTATGAACGCGTCATGCGTGAATGATAATTCATATGGAATGACAGACTGGAAAAGGAGGTGGCGTCTGTGACCTGTCGGGAAGCGGAGCGTCTTGTGACGCCGTATATCCAGGATAAACTGAGCGGGGATGAGCTGGAAGCGTTTCTGGAGCATCTGGAACATTGCCGCAACTGTCAGGAAGAATTGGAAATTTATTTTATGGTGGATGTCGGACTGAAACAGCTGGACACCGGATCGGGTACTTTTGATATCATGGGCGCACTGCAGAAGCGGATCGCTGAGTCATATGCCCGTGTGCGCCGGATGTGGCGCTTCCGGAAAATGGAGTATGCGGTCAATACGCTGGGCGTGATGGCGGTATTGGTGACGGTGATGCTGCAGGTCAGGATTTGGCTGGCACCATAGAAAAAAGCAACAAGTGATAGAACAGGAGACGGAAACAGATGGGCAAATTAGTGCTGATAGATGGTCATAGTATACTCAACCGGGCATTTTACGGGGTGCCGGAGTTGACAAATTCGAAGGGACTCCACACCAATGCAGTGTACGGATTTTTAAATATCATGTTCCGGGTGATCGAAGATGAGGGGGCAGACTATCTGGCAGTGGCATTTGACTTGAAAGAGCCGACATTCCGTCACAAAATGTATGCGGCATACAAGGGAACGAGAAAACCGATGCCGCAGGAGCTGCATGAGCAGGTTCCGGTGATGAAGGAAGTGCTGACAGCGATGGGCGTGCCGATTCTTACCAAGGCGGGGTATGAGGCAGACGATATTCTGGGAACGATCGCAAAACGCTGTGCGGCGGAGGGCGTGGAGGTTTCTATCGTATCAGGAGATCGTGACCTGCTGCAGCTTGCAGATACGCACATTAAGATTCGGATGCCGCGTACTTCGAAAGGTACGACGGAGATACGCGACTATTACCCGGAGGATGTGAAGGCGGAGTATCAGGTAACGCCGATCGAATTTATTGATGTAAAGGCGCTGATGGGCGATACTTCGGATAATATTCCGGGCGTGCCATCGATCGGTGAAAAGACGGCAACCAGCCTGATTACCACCTACGGAAGCATTGAGAATGCGTATGCACACATTGATGAGGTAAAGCCGCCGCGCGCACAGAAAGCGCTTCGGGAGCATTATGACATGGCGCAGATGAGCAAGGATCTGGCAACGATCCGCATCAATTGCGAGATTGGTTTTTCGCTGGAGGAGGCGAAGCTGGATTCGCTTTATACGCCGGAGGCATATCAGTATATGAAGCAGCTGGAATTTAAGTCCATTCTGCAGAAATTTGGTGAGGACGCCTTTGCGTCATCAGAAATGGAAAAATCTTTCCGTCTGGTAAATGATTTTGGCGAGGCACAGGTGATTTTTGACCGTGCACAGCGGGCGGAGGAGATCGGCGCGCAGCTGGTGATTGAAAAAGGAGAGGTTGTGGCACTGGCACTCTGCCTGGACGGGACATCGATCTATGCGATCCCGGCGGTTGGGTTCCTGACCGGACAGTATCTGGCGGAGGAGCTGGAACGCCTGATGGAGGTGGTTCCGTCTGTGACGGTTCTGGATCTCAAGATCCAGCTTCCATTTCTTAAAAATCACAGCCGCCGGATCGTGGACGGCATCCGGAATGCAGAAGGAAACCGTGCGGTTATGGACGCAGGCGTGGCGGCGTATCTGTTAAATCCGCTCAAGGATACCTATGGATATGATGATCTGGCGCGCGATTACCTGGATATGACCGTGCCGTCACAGGTCGATTTGCTTGGAAAAACGGCGCTGTCGGATGCATTTGAGACAATGCCGGAGAAAGCGTTGAATTGTGTCTGCTACATGGCATATACGGCGTGGAAATCGCGGGAAATCCTGCTGGGGCGGCTTCGAAGACATGGAATGCTGCATCTCTTTTATGAGATAGAGATGCCGGTTATTTACAGCCTCTACCATATGGAAGAGGAAGGTATTCAGGTGCGCCGGGAGGAATTGAAAGCCTACGGCGAACGCCTCCAGACGCAGGTAGAGAAACTGGAGCAGGAGATTTACGCCGAGACGGGCTGTGAATTTAATATTAATTCCCCGAAGCAGCTGGGTGAGGTTTTATTTGAAAAAATGTCCCTGCCGGGCGGCAAAAAGACGAAGACCGGCTATTCGACGGCGGCGGATGTGCTGGAAAAACTGGCGCCGGAGTATCCGGTTGTGCGGAAAGTATTAGACTATCGCCAGGTGGCGAAACTCAAATCGACCTATGCGGACGGGCTGGGGGCATTTATCCGGGAGGACGGACGAATCCACGGAACCTTTAACCAGACGATCACAGCGACAGGACGTATCAGCAGTACAGAGCCGAACCTGCAGAACATTCCGGTGCGTATGGAGCTGGGACGCGAGATCCGGAAGCTGTTTGTACCGCGCGAGGGCTGTGTGCTGGTTGACGCTGATTATTCCCAGATTGAGCTGCGTGTGCTGGCGCATATGTCGAATGACAAGAACCTCATCCAGGCATACCGGCAGGCGGAGGACATCCACGCGATCACGGCGTCGCAGGTATTCCATGTGCCGCTTGAGGAAGTGACACCGCAGCTTCGCCGCAATGCAAAAGCAGTCAATTTCGGTATCGTATATGGTATCAGCGCGTTTGGGCTGGGCGAAGATCTCGGTATTTCCCGCAAGGAAGCGACCGAGTACATTGAGCGCTACTTTGAAACCTACCCGGATGTCAAACGTTTTCTCGATGGTCTGGTAAAAACGGGCAGGAAATACGGCGAGGTCAAGACTATGTATGGGCGTGTGAGACCGATTCCGGAGCTGAAATCCGGCAATTTTATGCAGCGTTCGTTCGGTGAGCGTGTGGCGATGAATTCCCCGATTCAGGGAACTGCAGCCGACATTATCAAGATTGCGATGATCCGCGTCGATCAACGCCTGCGCCGCGAAGGACTGCGTTCCCGCATTGTCCTCCAAGTGCACGATGAACTCCTGATTGAAACCTGGAAAGAAGAGCTGGAACAGGTGCAGTCGATTCTGGCGACGGAGATGAAACGTGCGGCGCAGCTGCAGGTGGAGCTGGAAATCGATATGAAGATGGGAAATTCGTGGTTTGAAACGAAATAATGGAAAGGTACAGATAAACATGAAGATAATCAGTATTACCGGAGGCGTTGGTTCCGGTAAGAGTGAGGTCCTGCGTGTGCTGCAGGAGGAATTTGACGCGGAAATTATTAAGGCAGATGAAGTGGCTCACCAGCTCATGGAGCCGGGTAAGAAAGGCTATCAGCATGTGGTAGAGGCGTTGGGTGATTCCTTTTTAAATAAGGACGGCAGCATTGACCGCAAAAAGCTGGCGGCGCTTATTTTCCAGAATAAAGAGGCGGTGGAGACGATGAACGCCATCATCCACCCGATGGCGTGGGAGGAGATCCGCTATGCGATCAACCATTCCGACAAGGAGATCATCGTTGTGGAGGCAGCTCTCTATGATGACGACCACAATGCGATGTTTGATGAAATCTGGTATGTATACACATCGGTGGAAAACCGCATCAAGCGTCTGATGGCAAGCCGCGGCTACAGCGAGGAAAAATGCCGGGACATCATGGCAAATCAGGCATCCGAGGACGATTACCGGAGTTTTGCGACGCGTGTGCTGGACAACAACGGCGGGATTGAGGATATTCGGAAGCAGATAGCGTCATTTTTAGGAAAAGAGGATTAGGATACATATGCGGATGGTTAGTATTGCCAGCGGCAGCAGCGGGAATTGTATTTATATAGGAAGCGACAACACCCACGTTCTGGTGGATGCGGGGATCAGCAACAAGCGTATTGAGATGGGGTTAAATGACCTGGGGCTGAATGCGCGGGAACTGGATGGAATTCTCATCACGCATGAACATTCCGACCATATCAAAGGGCTCGGCGTGCTGGCGCGCAAATATGGCACACCTATTTACAGCACAAAAGAGACATTAGAGGAAATTCAGGATTCCAAGAGTCTTGGCGAGATTCCGGAAGATCTGATGCACCCGATTACGCCGGATGTTGATTTTATGGTAGGAGATCTGGAAGTCAAACCGTTCCGGATCGACCATGATGCAGCGAATCCTGTTGCCTACCGGGTTCAGAATGAAAAAAGATCGGTGGCGGTGGCGACGGATATGGGGCATTATTCCCAGTACATCATTGACCATCTGCAGGGGCTGGATGCGATTTTGCTGGAAGCCAACCACGATGTCAAAATGCTGGAGGCAGGACCGTATCCGTATTACCTGAAGCGTCGTATCTTAGGCGATTACGGACACCTTTCCAATGAAAATGCGGGACGGCTTTTAAGTTCCATTCTGCATGACAATTTGAAGCATATTTTCCTGGGGCATCTGAGTAAGGAAAATAATTACGAAGAGCTGGCATATGAGACGGTGCGTCTGGAGATCACAGAGGGAGATACGCCGTATAAGGCGAATGATTTCCCGATCACAGTGGCAAAACGCGATGCAGTGTCGCAGATTGTGACGGTGTAGAAGGCGTAAAAGTATTAAAATTGGTTATACAAAGTCTGAAAACAAGCCAGAAGATATATTTGGGGTTATGGCTTGGAGGCATGGACAAACGTGTGGGGTTGACAGAAATATCGTTACTGTACACGCATACGTGTCCAGTAACGGAATTTGCCGTGGCTTCGCATTTAAATACGGCAAATTCCTGCTGGCACCACGTTTTCTTACGGCACTTTCGGTTCCAAAAGTGCCTACCCGTGTACAGTAACGAAATGTCATTTTAGGTATAAAAGTCAGCAGCCGGATGGAAGTTGAATTTTTATAGAAATTAGTAAGTCATAAAAATATTTCCGCCATAGGACGGAGAGCACACAGGAGGATGAAAGCTATGAGTAAGATTATTATTACTATCGTTGGACAGGACCGCGTCGGTATCGTTGCAAAAACGTGTAATTATCTGGCTGACCACAACATGAACATTCTTGACATCACGCAGACGATCCTGCAGGAATATTTCAATATGATGATGATCGTGGATATTTCCGGTTCCAAGACATCCTTTGATGATATGGCGCATGAGCTGGACAAGCTGGGACAGGAGATCGGCGTAAAGATTCTCTGTCAGAGAGAAGAGATTTTTACCAGTATGCACAGAATCTAAGCAAATATTTTCAGAAAGGACGTAAAACCAATGATTAACATGCAGGAAGTTCTGGAAACTAATAACATGATCGCGCATGAAAAACTGGATGTGCGGACGATCACGATGGGTATCAGCCTCTTAGACTGTGTGGACAGTGATCTGGCGAAGATGAATGAGAAGATCTACAATAAGATTACAACTTATGCGAAAGATCTTGTATCGACCGGCGATGCCATCGGACGTGAATTTGGGGTTCCGATCGTCAATAAACGTATCTCGGTTACTCCGATCGCGCTGGTAGGTGGAAGCGCCTGTAAGAAGAGCGAGGATTTTGTAGAGATTGCGAAAACACTTGATAAGGCAGCGAAAGAAGTAGGCGTCAACTTTATCGGCGGCTATTCCGCATTGGTTTCCAAGGGAATGACACCGGCGGAAGAGCTTCTGATCCGCTCGATCCCGCAGGCACTTGCCTGCACCGACCGTGTGTGCAGCTCCATCAATGTCGGTTCTACCAAGACAGGTCTTAACATGGATGCAGTCCGTCTGATGGGCGAGATGGTTGTGGCAACCGCAGAGGCAACGAAGGACAATGATTCCCTCGGCTGTGCGAAGCTGGTTGTATTCTGCAACGCGCCGGATGATAACCCGTTCATGGCAGGTGCATTCCATGGCGTGACTGAGGCGGATGCGATCATCAACGTCGGCGTCAGCGGTCCGGGAGTTGTAAAGACAGCTCTGGAAAAGGTACGTGGCGAGAACTTTGAGGTGCTGTGTGAGACGATCAAGAAGACGGCGTTCAAGATCACCCGTGTTGGACAGCTGGTAGCACAGGAGGCATCCAAACGTCTGGGCGTTCCGTTTGGCATCATTGATCTGTCGCTGGCACCGACTCCGGCAGTCGGAGACAGTGTGGCGGAGATTCTGGAAGAGATCGGCTTAGAGCGCAGTGGTGCACCGGGTACAACAGCAGCGCTGGCAATGTTAAATGATCAGGTTAAGAAGGGCGGCATTATGGCGTCCTCCTATGTTGGCGGACTCAGCGGTGCGTTTATTCCGGTCAGCGAGGATCAGGGCATGATCGATGCAGTTTCTGAGGGTGCGCTTACGATTGAGAAGCTGGAAGCAATGACCTGTGTCTGCTCTGTAGGTCTTGATATGATTGCGATCCCAGGCGATACGAAAGCGACCACGATCGCCGGTATCATCGCGGACGAGGCGGCAATCGGCATGATCAACCAGAAGACAACGGCAGTCCGCCTGATTCCCGTCATCGGAAAAACAGTGGGCGATACGGCAGAGTTCGGCGGTCTGCTTGGCTATGCGCCGATCATTCCGGTCAACCGTTTCTCCTGCGACAACTTTGTCAAACGTACCGGACGTATCCCGGCACCAGTACACAGCTTTAAGAACTAATAGGAGTTTCATATGGATAAATCACAGGAACTGAGAGAGGTGCTTCTGCGGTATCTCGATGCCGATCTGGAGCGAATCATTTTCAGCAACCCGAGAACCCGTGAATCCTATCTGAAATTAACTGTGCGTCCTCTGCTTCTGCGGGGGGCGCTTGCTTTTCAGACGGAAGAATTTACGGAAAAACAGGCATTTCAGAAAAATCAGAACGCAGAAAAGACCGCCGAGTATCTGCTCGGAGAGCTGGAAAACCGTTACCGCAATGCGGAGATCGCGTCGCTTCACGGGATTGTCAATATTCTGATCAGTAAGAAGGGGACGGTGACGATCAAAGAGAAGAAGGTGGGGGTTAAAAGGGCAGAGAATCGGACGGTATCGGTGGCAGCAGGTGATGTGCAGAAAGCTGGAAAGCAGATGCCGGCGAAGAGTCATGCAGATGTGAAAGAAAATTCGCTCGAAAAATCGGGTCAGAGTCAGTCAAGTCACGAAAACGGAAAGATGCAGAGAAGTGCTAAAATACAGGGAAATGGTAAACTGCAGAGCAATGCGAAACAGCAGAAAAATGCCGGAACAGGACTGTCGGCTGGCATGGATGCCGCAGCGTTTTCAGAACGTCTGGCGTCGTTATCCCATAACCGTACTAAAAAATACGTCCTTCAGGAAGGCGTCCCAGTCCCATTTCTGGTAGATCTCGGTGTCATGACGGCAGAAGGCAAAGTTGTGAAATCCCGCTACGACAAATTTCGCCAGATCAACCGTTTCCTGGAATTTATTGAGGATGTACTTCCGAATCTCGATCCGTGTCATCGGTCTGGATCTGAAAAAAGATGTCATTGCGCTCTGCAACCGCCTGAGCAAGAAGTTTGGATTTGAGAACCTGACCTTCCTGCACGGCGACATCGCCGGATATGAGGGCGTCGATCAGGTCGATATGGTCGTGACGCTGCACGCCTGTGATACAGCGACCGATTATGCGCTGGCAAAAGCGGTCAAATGGGGCGCAAAAGTCATTCTTTCCGTTCCATGCTGTCAGCATGAGATTAACAAGCAGATTCAGAACGATCTTCTGTCGCCGGTTTTACAGTACGGCCTTCTGAAAGAGCGTATGTCGGCGCTTCTGACCGACGGAATCCGTGGGCAGCTCCTCGAAATGTCCGGCTACCGGACGCAGATTCTCGAATTCATCGACATGGAACACACACCGAAAAACATCATGATCCGTGCGATCCGCCAGGGCAAGAAAGCAGACGGGGCGGCATTAGAGGCAATGATGAAGGAATTGCATGTGAAGCCGACATTGTATGGATTGTTGGTGGGGGAAGAGGTGTAGGAAATTTAGAAAGCACTTTTATGGGGGTTGATAATGCTGGACAGTTATAGCTGATAAAACCTCTTCGCAAATTCCAAAAACACCCCGCCTTCCTCTGCCATATACTTAACCGGCGAATACACCAGATAGAGTTTCCGGAGAAAGGCAGCTTCCCCAAGCGGAAAGAGAAGCAGTTTCCCCTGCCGTGCATCTGCCTGCACAGTTGCTTTTGAGAGAATGGAGATGCCCATTCCCAGCATGATACATTGCTTGAGGGCGGCGGCATCGTCCATCACGGCAATAACATTTAAATCATCGAGTGAAAGCCCTTTATTTTTTAGGAAATGAAGGGTTTCCTGCTTTGTGCCGGAATTATCTTCCCGGAGCAGAAACGGTTCTTTTAAGAGGGCATCCAGCGGTGATGGCATAGTCTGGTAAGCCTGATAATGTGGCGTGGCGGGGGCGGCGATCACAAGCTCATCGGAGGCAAAGGGGAGAAATTCGCAGGAGGTGTCCGAGGTAGTAGTTCCGACCAGACCGATGTCGCAGATGCCGTCATCCACCTTATGTACAACGTCCAGGCTGTCTGAGCAGGAGGCATAGACACGGATATCAGGATGAACTGCGTGATAAGCGCTTAAAAGTTCCGGCAGAAAATAAAGGGACGGAACGGAGGATGCGCCGATCCGAAGCTGCGGTTTCGTCTCGTTGGCGAGTTCCACGATTGCTTTCTGCTGCAGGGTCAGAATCTCCGTGGCATAGGAATATAATTTTGTCCCGGCAGGAGTCAGGGAGAGCGATTTGGTGGTGCGCTTTAAAAGCTGGGTGTGAAATTCCTCCTCCAGACTGCGGATGTGGGCGCTGACAGTCGGCTGTGAGATGTACAGCTTCTGGGCGGCAAGCGAAAAACTCTGATATTTGACGGTGTACACGAAAGCTTCTAATTGGCGGATGTCCATATATTTAAAATCCTTTCTATAGATAAAATCAATTTTTAATGATTCTGTGATAAAATCCAAAATTAAAATGAATAGTAGACAGGTGAAAACAATCTCTAAAGAAGAGTGTAGCTTTATTTATTGAAAATATCAATAAGTTTATAGCAAATATCAATATAAACGATTTTACCATAAAAATACAGGATGTTATACTTGTCTGCGGAAAGTATGGATAGATCCATGAAATGTACGCGCTTGAAATTTTTCTTGTTTGATTTTGTGAGATGATTTTTTTGCCAGATGCACTCAAATTTCTGATATGTATTGATGAAATGCGAGTGTGGTGCGTGAAATCACCCACAATGACGAGTGTGAGAAAAACTTTAAGAGTACATGAAATAAAAAAGGAGGCAGGTATGAAAGTATTTGACAAGACATGGAAGCTGGCAGTGGCAGGCGCGCTTGTGGGTGTGCTGGCAGCATTGCTGGCGTATTTTGGAAATCCGGCCAATATGGCGATCTGTATTGCGTGCTTCGTACGTGATACGGTGGGCGCGCTGAAACTTCACTCAGCAGCACCGGTTCAGTATTTCCGTCCGGAGATTGTAGGATTTGCAGTGGGAGCATTTGCAATCTCACTGGTGACGAACGAGTATAAGGCGACAGCAGGTTCTTCACCGATGATCCGCTTTGTTCTGGGTGCGATCATGGTAATCGGCGCGCTGGTATTCTTAGGGTGTCCGCTGCGTATGGTTCTGCGTATGGCAGCCGGTGACCTGAATGCGTATGTAGCGCTGGTTGGATTTGCAGGCGGTATTGCAACTGGTTCGTTCTTCCTGAAAAAGGGATTTTCGCTGGGCAGAGCGTATGAGACGCAGAAATCAAGCGGATATGTGCTTCCGGTGCTCCTTCTGGCGCTTTTTATCATTGGAGCAGTAACAGGCGTATACGCAGCCAGCACGGAAGGACCGGGAAGCAAGCACGCACCGGTTCTGATTTCCCTGGTTGCGGCTCTCCTGATTGGTGCATTGGCACAGAAGAGCCGTATGTGTTTTGCAGGTAGCATCCGTGATGTGATTCTGATGAAAAACTTTGATCTGCTCAGCATTATCGGCGCACTGTTTGCAGTCATGCTGATTTTTAACCTTGCAACTGGCAATTTCCATTTGAGCTTTTCCGGTCAGCCGATCGCGCACTCCCAGCATCTCTGGAATATTCTGGGTATGTATGCCGTTGGATTTGCAGCCGTTCTGGCTGGCGGATGCCCGCTGCGTCAGATCATTCTGGCAGGGCAGGGCTCCTCGGACAGTGCGGTAACCTTTCTGGGAATGCTGTTAGGGGCGGCACTTGCACACAATTTTAACCTGGTTGGTGCGGCAGCAAAAGCGGCAACCGAGACAGAGGCAGCCGTTTTGGGTGGTCCGGCGATGCCGGGCAAAATTGCCGTAATTGTATGTATTGCCCTGTTATTCGTGATTGCAGCGGCAAATATGAAACGTAGAAAGAAATAAAGAAAAGAGGAAACGGAAAATGTCAGATTTTGTTGAGGTAGATGTGCGGGGACTCTCCTGTCCGGAACCGGTTTTGATGGTGATGGATGCGATGGATGAACATCCGGGAAAACAGATCCGTGTGCTTGGCGATGAGGCACACACCCGGGCGAATATTGAGCGCACGTTGGAGTATCATGGAAAAGAGGGGCACACCAAGGTGCTGGAAAACGGCTGTTTCACCATTACCTTTGAAGCGTGATGCTGCTCTGGAATATTAAATAGGTGGAAATGATGAGGCAGAAACGGGAATATCGGATTTTTACCTTTCACACGACGGCTGCGGCGATGGAGATGGAGGCATTCTGCCGGGAACAGGGAATCAGAGGGCGCCTGGTGCCTGTCCCACGCGAACTCTCAGCAGGCTGTGGAATTGCCTGGCGGATGGAACCGGCGGAATATGAACGGTTTCAGGGAGTGATTGCAGAGAGCCAAATTGAGATCGAGCAGAGCTGTGTGGTTATGAATTAAATAAAATGTTATGTTAGAGCAGGCATCATAGAAAAAGTATATAGGAAAAAGCGGCGGTATCGGCAGTGGCGAGACATTCAAAAAAGAATGGAGCGCTGACTGTGTGATACCGCTGCTTTTTGGCGTGTAAATCGAGGTCAGAATGAGGTCATTGAGGTCAGAAATCAAATCATGACCTCGATGACCTCATTTGTGACCTCGATGATCCCAATATTTTGAAATATTATTCTTCCGCCTTCGCCTCCTCCAGCAGCCGTGCAATCTCCCCCCGCACCAGCGAGAATGCAACCTCATTCCGTCCACTGTTGTAACGACATCTGCATAGGCGCGGGTCGGTTCAACAAAGAGAGCATGCATCGGTTTGACGGTAGTCAGATACTGGTCGATGATGTTTTCGATATCGCGTCCGCGCTCTTTCGTGTCACGTAAGATTCGGCGGAGGATGCGCTCGTCGGCGTCGGCATCGACGAAAATGCGGATGTCGAGCAGATTGCGGAGTGCTTCGTCATAGAGAACGAGAATGCCCTCCAACAGGATAACCGGGCGCGGCTCGATGTGAATGGTCGCTTCGGCGCGGTTGTGGTTGGCGTAGTTGTAGGTTGGACAGTCGATTGCCTCCCAGTTTTTCAGTTTGTTGAGATGCTCAAGAAGCAGCTCCGTCTCAAATGCATCCGGGTGGTCGTAGTTCAGCTTTTTGCGCTGTTCAAATGGCATATCGTCGTGGGCGCGGTAGTAGTTGTCGTGGTAAAGCACGGTCACCTGATTACCAAATGCGTCTTTCAGACGGTTTGTAAAAGTGGATTTTCCTGAACCGGTTCCTCCGGCAATTCCGATGATAATAGGTGATTTTCTATTCACTGTGGTTTCCTCCATTTGTAAGTTTTATCTCAGTCGAGAAGAGTCCCACCTCTTTAGGTGGCGAGTAATAGCAAATTTGTCTCAGTGGGAGGTGGGTCTCCGACTGAGATAAACGCTCCGCGGGGATGCGCAGTGATTCTGTATGGAATATGTCAGCTTCGCTGACCAGAATCACGCGCCAAGTCTCACGGACGTTCGACTTGAAAATTGGTTCATTTTTATACAAAAACCAGTCCTTCTGTATATTCATTTTGAAATACGCCGCTGCGCTTCATCCGCACCGTCTGGTATAAATGCGAGGCGTACACCTCCTGCTCCAGCAGCGCGAGCGCCGACGGGGAGAGGTTCTGGGCGGCATCTGCCATTTTAGTGATGAGGGGGATGCTGCTTTTTTTATGCAGACAGGAGAGCAGAGGGCTGCTCTGCCTACGAAAACCGAGAATCCGTGCATAGAGTGCATAGCCCTCTTCCTTCCACCGGGAAATATCTTCCTCGCGCATACCGAGTACCAGATGCAGAAGCGCCCGGCTGACACGCGTGTAGGTAAGCTGGCGCGTCTTTAATGCCTGAATCCGTTCTTCAAAAGAGAGAGGAAAGTAAGGTGGTTTTGCAAGGCGGGCGGCAAGCTCCGGGGAGAGATCTGCGATAGAAAATGTCGCCTGCAGCTGTAAAACAGCAGCATTCAAAAGCTCTGAAAAATCATCCACAAAAACTGGAACCGCACCTGTATATGCGGGATGTGTTACGGCTGGCAAGTGAGATGCCAGAATATCGAGCAAATCTTTGTCTTTTGAAAGTGAGTTTCGAATTATCCCGCGAATTGCCGAAGCCGATGGAAAGTTAGCATCTGCCAGTGTATCTTCATGATATCCGCTTCCCTTCCGCGAAATCGTATAAAATTCCATCGGACTATGCAGATCTTCCGCCGCCCGCAGATATTCAATCCCGAGAATATTGTTTGGAGAACTCAGAACCGAGGCCCATGTATCCTCCATTTCCAGCGCCTTCGCCCGTGCCTGCGGATAAGTCAGTCCCGCCTTCAACCCTTTCCGCAGCCGTTCCTGAAATTCCGCCGATTCGTGGTTCAGCGCAGAAGCAGCCTGCTTAAGGAATTCAATCTGCCCGCATTCACTGCCGAACACAACGGCATCCACACCGATCGCCGACAGAAGCGCGACTCCATAGGCGGCAAATTCATGCGCCGAAGCGGTAGAAAAAGCGGCCGGCATCTCAAGTACCAGGTCGGCACCGGCGAGAAGAGCGGCTTTTGTACGACGGTACTTATCAAAGATGGCGGGTTCGCCGCGCTGGACGAAGCTGCCGCTCATCAGGACGACGCAGTAGTCTGCGCCGGTCAGTTCCCTTGCCTGCTGCATATGATACAGATGTCCGGCATGGAACGGGTTATATTCGGTAATTAAACCAACGATTTTCATAAATTTCAATCCTGTTTTTTGCATTTTTGCGAGGAATTTTGTAGCAGCCTATTTATAATAGAAATAAAAATAAAAGACTGTTGCTGTTGCGGCAGAAAAATCTGTAAAAAATAGCAGCCATTTTCTGCTTCATTTACATTATATAGTGGAAGTGTGGGAGCGTAAAGGGAAAATTATAGTGCATCTTGTTAAAAATTTAATTAATCAAAAATTTGAAAATCGCTCTTGTATACAATAAACAACTGGTATATAATGTTAGCAGTAATAGACACACACTTATGAAAGGGGTTTTATAACCATGGCATTTATTGACAAGATTAAGGAAAGAGCAAAAGCAGACAAGAAAACCATCGTTCTTCCAGAGTCAATGGACAAGAGAACATACGAGGCAGCTGAGAAAATTCTGAAAGAGGGTATCGCAAATCTGATCATCATCGGTACTCCGGAAGAGATTGAGAAAAACGGCAAAGGCTTCGACATTTCCGGTGCCACCATCGTTGACCCGTACAATGATCCGAATAAGCAGAAATACATCGACAAGTTCGTTGAATTAAGAGGCAAAAAAGGTGTTACTCCGGAAGTTGCAAAAGAGCAGATGGAGAAAGACTATATGTACTATGCTTGCCTGATGTGCAAGTGCGGCGATGCTGACGGCGCTGTATCTGGTGCATGCCATTCTACCGGCAACACCATTCGTCCGGCTCTGCAGCTTCTGAAGACCAAACCGGGTATCAGCTCTGTATCTGGCTTCTTCCTGATGGAAGTTCCGGATTGCGAGTTCGGTGAGAACGGTCTGTTCGTATTCGCTGACTGTGCAGTAAACACTGACTTCGATTCCAACAAGCTGGCTGAGATCGCTGGTCTATCCGCAGAGAGCTTCAAGATGCTGGTTGGCGCAGAGCCGAAGGTAGCTATGCTGTCCTATTCTTCTATGGGTTCCGCTAAACATGATGATGTTACCAAGGTAGCAGATGCAGTTAAGATTGCTCATGAGAAGTTCCCGGAACTGAAACTGGATGGCGAGCTTCAGCTTGATGCAGCACTGGTTCCGTCTGTAGGCGAGGCTAAGGCACCGGGCAGCTCCGTAGCTGGACATGCTAACACCTTAGTATTCCCGTCCCTGGAAGCAGGCAACATTGGTTACAAACTGGTTCAGAGACTTGCAAAAGCTGGCGCTTATGGTCCGGTTCTTCAGGGTCTGTCCATGCCGGTAAACGATCTGTCCAGAGGATGCTTCGCAGACGATATCGTAGGCGTAGTAGCTATCACAGCTGTACAGGCTCAGCAGGCATAATTAATACCAATTGGAATCAAATGGATGGAGAACTGGCACCGCGTCAGAGAATCTTAAATCCGTTTAATTAAGAATTAAAAGTGATAATTACAGTTCAGCCCGGTATTCATACATAATCCTGCAGTTCACAGCAGGGCAGTGCAGACGTTTTTGCAGATGCTTCCGTGTGAACCGCATATAGAGAATACCTGCGGCTGAATTGTGATGTTATAAAGAAAGGAATCTATTACCATGAATATTTTAGTTATTAACTGCGGAAGTTCTTCCTTAAAGTATCAGTTAATCAACTCTGAGACAGAGGGCGTTCTGGCTAAGGGTCTTTGCGAGAGAATCGGCATCGATGGTATGCTGACTTACCAGCCGGAGGGCGGCGAAAAAGAGAAATCTGAGATCGCTATGCCGACCCATACAGAGGCTATCAACGCAGTTCTGGCAGCCCTGACTAACGAGAAGAGCGGCGTTATCAAGAGCCTGTCTGAGGTAGGTGCAGTTGGACATCGTGTCGTACACGGCGGCGAGAAATTTACTTCTTCCTGCTTAATCAACGACGAGTCTATGAAAGCGATCGAAGAGTGCAACGATCTGGCACCGCTTCACAACCCGGCAAACCTGATCGGTATCCGTGCCTGCCAGGAACTTATGCCAGGCGTACCGATGGTAGCTGTATTTGATACCGCTTTTCATCAGACCATGCCGGATGTTGCTTACACCTACGGTATTCCGTATGAATACTATGAGAAATACAAAGTTAGACGTTACGGCTTCCATGGTACTTCCCACAGCTACGTATCTAAGAGAACCGCTGAGATCGTTGGAAAACCGTATGATCAGATGAAGATCATCGTTTGCCACCTGGGTAATGGCGCCAGCATCTCCGCTGTAAACTGCGGCAAATCTGTAGACACCAGCATGGGTCTGACTCCACTGGAAGGTCTGGTTATGGGTACACGTTCTGGTGACCTCGATCCGGCTATCATCGATTTCGTAGGTAAAAAAGAAGGTCTGTCCCTGGATGAGATGAACGAAGTCCTGAATAAGAAATCCGGTATGCTCGGTATCTCTGGCGTATCCAGCGATGGTCGTGATCTGGAAGCAGCAGCTGAGACTGGCAACAAGAGAGCACAGCTGGCCCTGGACGTATTCGATTACCGCGTAATCAAATATATCGGTGCATACGCAGCAGCTATGAACGGTGTAGATGCAATCGCATTTACCGCTGGTATCGGCGAGAACAACATCAAGATGAGAAAAGATGTTTGCAGCAGCCTGACCTACTTAGGCGTTAAACTGGATGAGGAGAAGAACAACGTAAGAGGTGAGGAGAGAATCATCTCTGCTGACGACTCCAAGGTTCAGGTTCTCCTGGTTCCGACCAACGAAGAGCTGGCTATCGCCCGCGAGACTCTTGCACTGGTAAAATAATTAAATATGAATTAAAATTTGCAAAAATATGTAAAATTAATCATTGACAAACGCGCTCGACCTTTGTATAATATCAAAGTGCGTATTAGGAGATTAGTATGCTGATTCATTTATCGGAACTTTTTAACTGCGAGGGTAGAAAGAAAGTCTATACAGTCGAGACTGCGCTGGACTCTGTTGATTTTGACGGAGAGACGTTTCAGATTGAGAAGGCTGAGCCTTTTGAACTGGAACTGACGGCTAAGACACGGCATAAGTATACGATGAGTGGTCATGCGACGCTGACGGTGGGAGGTCACTGTGCGCGTTGTCTGGAGCCAGTATCTTTCGACTGCGAACTGGATTTTGGACGAGAGTTTGAGGTGCAGGACGGTCAGGAGGAGAGTTTAGATGATGAACCCTTTATGAAGGGGTACAATCTGGATGTAGACCAGTTGGTTTGCAACGAACTGCTACTGAGCTTGCCTATGAAAGTCCTGTGCAGAGAAGACTGCAAGGGGATTTGCAATAGATGTGGTACAAATCTTAATCTTCGGACTTGTACCTGTGACACTAGGTCGCTCGATCCAAGGATGTCGGTTATCCAGGAGATATTCAATGAATTTAAGGAGGTGTAACCATGTCTATCTGTCCTAAGAACAAATCTTCCAAAGCAAGAAGAGACAGCCGCAGAGCTAACTGGAAAATGAGTGCTCCGAACTTAGTAAAGTGCAGCAAGTGCGGTGCTCTGATGATGCCTCACAGAGTGTGCAAAGCTTGCGGAAGCTACAACAAGAAAGAAATCGTTAAAGTAGAAGACTAAGCTACAAGTATTGAAAAATAAGGGGTTAAGCGATTTTTGCTTAACCCATTTTTCGCATTTTAGCCCATTTTTAGCCCATTTCAAGAGGGTGTTTAACAGGTGTTTTTGGGTAGATTTTAGCAACTATAACTTATGGCTTATAAAATGTGGTCAAAAACAGGAGAGATTATTAATTTGCAATAATCTCTCCATTTTTTATATTTCGTGAATATTATCAAATCTGTGATTTTTATTAGTAAAAATGTAAAAAATGGGGATAGAAGAGCATTAAGCTCAACTATCCCTATAAGAATGTTATTTAACAAAGTATTTTATGTACTGTTATTTGTTATTTAACTTTTACTAGCAAAAGTCATATATGTGCCTCCTGTAAATGAAAATATATTTCTAATTACAGGGGCCGCTCTCACTACTTCTGAAAAAGATCAATAGCGAGAGCGGTCGCATATTTTGACATTTTTGTCAAGTATCAATTTAAAAATATGTTAGACTCCTATAGGGGATTTAACGCTAAAGCTTAACTTACTGACATTGGTTCATGGGTAGGCACTTTTGGAACCGAAAGTGCCGTAAGAAAACGTGGTGGCAGCAGGAATTTGCCGTATTTAAATGCGAAGCCACGGCAAATTCAGTTACTGGACACGTATGTGTGTACAGTAACTGAGATACTATGTAGATGGCGGTGTTGTATGCAAAAAGGTGTACAATACCGCTATTTTTTGTTAATATAGAGAAGAAGAAAAAAGAGGGATAATATTTTATAAATATCACGTTAGGAGGTTTTACATATGAAAAGGGGAAAATATTTACTTTTGACCGTCACAGCTGCCGCGCTTCTGGCGGCGATCCCATTTCAGGCATTTGCGTCGAAGGATACGGAGGACCGCAGCCCGGTTGGCTCGATCGGCTTAAATGTTTCGTCCTCGATCCATGTCGGTGATGAGAGTTCAGATGTGGATGTTTCGCTCGATTTCGGTGATTGCGATATTTCCAATGTTGATGTGATCAACGAGCCGTCCGGTAAATGGGTGGACAAGGATAAGCCAAAGCTGGAGGTTACTCTGGAGGCGGACGATGATTATTATTTTAAATCCGGTTATGCGAAAAAGAATGTAACTCTGAGCGGTGACAGTGCGACGGTTACTTCCATCAAGCGCAAGGGCGATGAGGAACTCCGGGTCGTGATCACCCTGAAAGCTTTAAAAGGAACCTCCAGTGATTACAGCCTGGATGTAGATGAGGCAGAGTGGGATCAGATGGATGGCGTTGCAGAGTGGAACGGCAGTGAGGATGCGAAATACTATGAGCTGCGCGTTTACCGGGATGCGAAATTTTTAAGTACGGTAAAACCGGGAAAAGAAACGAAATACAATCTTGGACGTTATCTTACGCAGGCGGGAACCTACACGTTTGATGTGCGCGCGGTTTACAGCGATTCACGGCACGGCGAATGGCAGACATCGGATTCCTTCACAATCACGGCGGAGCAGGCGCAGGAAATTCAGAAGACGCTTGTCTTCAAAGAAGCAGGCAGCGGTCCGGCAGCCGGTGCGTGGGAACAGGATACGCTTGGCTATAAGTACCGCAATTCCGATGGAAGCTATGTGACCAATAACTGGCAGCAGATCGGCGGTGTGTGGTATTTCTTCGATGAAAATGCATATTGCAAGACGAATACCTGGGTGTTCTGGAATGGAAAATGGTATTATCTGGATGTAAACGGCGCGATGTTAGTTAATACGACGACGCCGGACGGCAAGCAGGTCGGGGAAGATGGGGCGCTTCTGTAAAATTTTTAAGAAACAATTTTGATGAAAATCCGTCAGGGAAGATGGAGACAGAATTGTAAAATAGATGTGAGAAGAGGCAGATTGCACGGAATATGCGGTCTGTCTCTTTTACATTTAAAAACAGAGAAAAATAAAGAGAATATTTGCAAACAGAACGATGGGTAGAATGAAAACACATACATGAAAAGAGTGCTGAAGAACAAGCTGACAGTTATTTCTGATGAAATAAAAAAAATAACAAAAAGTATACTTGCATATTGTGAAATAAGTAGTAAGATAGAGGTGGTATCTCATGACTGCCTATTTTTTAACAATCTAGGGGAAGGGGCGGTCTGAGAAGAGACTGCAAGGGGTTCTAAGCCAGTATGGAGGATGGCAGAAAAAGGACTGACAAAGGAGGGGCACAAAGATGGCAGCACAAATTTTGGCTGTGATTATTTTTATTGTAATGTTTGGACTTATCATCTGGGATCACATTGAGAGGCATATCGTATCGCTCGGATGCGGGCTTCTGACGCTGGTGCTGGTGTTTGGCGTCTGTATGCACAGTGAGGCGGCAGCGGCGGAGACACTGAGCCTGCACAGCTTCATGGTTCCGAACTTCTGGTTTCAGACCGAGGCGGCGGCAGAGTCCTCGAGCGGCATCAACTGGGCGACGATTCTTTTTATTGCCGGTATGATGCTGATGGTGGAGGGCATGGAGCGCGCGGGATTTTTCCGGTGGCTGTGCCTGACAATCGCCAAGGCGGTACATTATAAGACGATCCCGATTTTTATTTCATTTATGCTGATGTCGGCGCTTCTGGCGATGTTTATCGACAGTATTACCGTTATTCTTTTTTTGGCAGCGGTCACGGTAGAGCTGGCGCATCTTCTGCATTTTGATCCGATTCCGATGATCATTTCAGAGATCTTCTGTTCGAATCTGGGCGGCTCTGCGACGATGTGCGGCGATCCGCCGAATATCATCATCGGAACCTCGCTCGGATATTCATTTAAAGATTTTATTTTAAATACAGGTATGATGGCGGGTGTTTCGCTGATTTTTGTCGTGCTGTTTTTCTATTTTTCCTTTAGGAAAGAATTAAAGGCGAGTGAAAAGCATGACGAAGCGGTTACATATCCATCCCCACAGGAGGCGATCGCGGATCGGAAACGGTTTGCGGTCAGCGTGGTAATCTTTGCGGCGGCGATCGTGATGCTGGTGACGCATGCACAGACGGGACTGACAGTTGCGACGATCGGCGTATTTATCGGTGCTTTTTCGCTGCTGGCATCCGGCGGTGAGGCGCTCAGCATGATTAAGAAGCTTGACTATAAGACGCTGCTATTCTTCATTGGTCTTTTTGTCGTGGTCGGCGGCATGGAGCAGACGGGCGTCCTAAATTCTTTAGCAGGGATCATTGACGCAGTCAGTGGAAATAATGTAAAATGGGTAGTAGCGATTGTGCTGTGGCTGTCGGCGCTTGCGAGTGCATTTGTGGACAATATCCCATTTGCGGCGACGATGATCCCGGTTATCCGGAGTCTGGCGCAGGCAGGCGGCATGGATCTCTCGGTTCTGGCGTGGGCGCTTTCGATGGGTACGGATATTGGCGGCTGCGGAACTCCGATCGGAGCCTCGGCAAACGTAGTTGGTATCTCAGTGGCAGCGAAAAACGGACATTTTATCGGCTGGGGGAAATATTGCCGGTATGCAGCTCCGGCGACGGTGCTGGTAATCCTGATTTCCATGGTTTGTATATATGTGAGATACTTTTAAGGGGGCTTTTATATGGAGGAGAGGAAAAACAGAGTGATCATCTCGGTCAGCAGACAGTTTGGCAGCGGCGGACACAAGATAGCGGAAGCGCTGGCAGAGCATTTTGAACTTCCGATTTATGATCATAGGATGCTGGACAGTATTGCCAAGGAAAAGGGTGTGGATCCGCGTGTGCTGGAAAAATACGACGAGAAGCCGCTAAACCGTTTTCTGGCGCGCAATGTCAGCGGATTTTCAAGCTCTCTGGAGAACAATCTGGCGCAGATGCAGTTCAGTTACCTGAAAGACAAGGCCGATTCGGGGGAATCGTTTGTGGTAGTTGGACGGTGTGCGGAGACGGTTTTAAAGGAATATGACGGACTGATCACGATCTTTGTGCTGGGCGATGAGGAAACACGGGTGAAGAGAATCGAGCAGCTGCACGGACTTTCAGAGGACGAGGCGAAACGTCTGGTAAAGACGAAGGACTGGCGGCGGAAATCCTACCACAACTGTTACAGCCGCGGACGCTGGGGAGATTCCAGAAATTATGACCTTTCGATCAACAGCAGCCGGCTGGGAATTGAGGGAACGACGAAGATGCTGGAGGAGTATGTGCAGGCGCGGATGGACGCGATGCAGAAATAAAATAATAGGGATATCGAAGAAAAAGAGAAAGGGGAACGTGTGCATAGGCGGCGCACGTCCCCCTTTCCCTTTTTCTGCCGAGGTGTTATACTGTTACTGTTCCCGGGTGGGCACTTTTGGAACCGAAAGTGCCGTAAGAAAACGTGGTGGCAGCAGGAATTTGCCGTATTTAAATGCGAAGCCACGGCAAATTCCGTTACTGGGCACGTATGCGTGAACAGAAACGTTATACTAAAAAATATGGAATTAGATAGAAAAATCGTATTTGCTATCTGTTCGATCTTGTTTTATAGTATATAAGATATTTAATAGGAGTTTGATGATATATGACAGAGTTAAAAAAAGAAAAAAAGACCGGTCTCGTTCTGGAGGGCGGCGGGATGCGCGGTATTTACACAGCGGGCGTCCTGGATGTGTTTTTAGATCATGATATTTCATTTGACGGCGTGATCGGCGTCTCGGCGGGGGCAGTGCATGGGGCTTCGTTTGTGTCGGGGCAGAAGGAGCGGAGCATCCGCTATTATAAAAAATACTGCAATGACAAGCGTTTTATGAGCTTTAAAAACTGGCTGCGGACGGGAAATCTGGTGGACGAGCAGTTCTGCTTCCATGATATACCGGAACGGCTGGATCCGTATGATTACGAGGCATTTGACCGGGGAAATACACGGTTTTATGTTGCATGCAGCAATGTGGAGACAGGGAAAGCAGAGTATCTGGAGATCAAAGATATGTTCAAAGATGTCGAATATTTCCGTGCGACGGCATCCCTTCCGTATGTGTCCCATATGGTCGAGGTTGGTGGAATGAAGCTTTTGGACGGCGGCTGCACGGACAGCATTCCGTTGCGTGCCTTCGCTAAGATGGGGTATAAAAAATGCGTCGTTGTGCTGACCCGTCCGGCGGGCTACCGCAAGAAACCGGGCAATTTCTGGCTGCCGGAGGCGGCATATCACAAATATCCGGCGTTCGTGAGGGCGCTTCGCAGCCGCTATTATTTCTATAATAAGACGGTGGAATGGATCGATCGCCTCGAACAAGAGGGAAAAATTTTTGTTATCCGTCCGAGCGTGGCGCTTCCAATCGGCAGAACCGAACATAGTGTTGAAAAATTGCAGGAGACGTATGATATCGGCAGGAAGGATGCTGCCAATCAGATGCATGCAATGGAAAATTGGTTCAAATCTTATTGATTTATAGATTGATCTCTAGTATAGTAAAGATTGATGTAATGTGGCTGTGGACAATAAAAAGCGGGACAGCTGCAGCGTGACGATGAAAGAGCGATTCGTTCGGACCACATATGCCGCAGTGGCGGAAGACAGGTTTGGTATGTGTATCGTTATAAATTATAGAAGGAGAACACGCAATGGTTAAGATAGCAGTAGATGCCATGGGGGGCGACAACGCACCGGGTGAGATCGTGGCAGGTGCCGTGATGGCAGCCCAGTCGAGGGAAGATATTCAGATTTTCCTGATCGGCAAGGAAGAAGTCGTATCAGAAGAATTAAAAAAGCATACATATAAGAAAGAACAGATCGAGGTTGTCAATGCGACTGAGGTCATCGAGACGGAGGAACCGCCGGTCAATGCGATCCGCACGAAGAAAGATTCGTCCATCGTGGTCGGCATGAATATGGTCCGCAGGGGTGAGGCGGATGCATTCTGTTCCGCGGGCAGCTCCGGCGCGATTCTGGTCGGCGGACAGGTGATCGTCGGCAGAATCAAGGGCGTTGAACGTCCGCCACTGGCTCCATTGATTCCGATAGAAAAGGGCGTATCCCTGCTGATCGACTGCGGCGCCAATGTCGATGCAAGACCGTCCCATCTGGTACAGTTTGCAAAGATGGGCTCCATCTACATGGAACACGTGGTTGGCATCAAGAATCCGCGTGTGGCGATCGTCAACATCGGTGCGGAGGAAGAGAAGGGCAATGCGCTGGTGAAAGAGACATTCCCGCTCTTAAAAGAATGTAAGGACATCAATTTCATCGGCAGCATCGAGGCACGCGAGATTCCGCACGGCGGCGCGGATGTCATCGTTTCTGAGGCATTTGTCGGAAATGTCATCTTGAAACTCTATGAAGGTGTTGGTGCAACCCTGATTTCCATGGTAAAACAGGGCATGATGACGAGCCTGCGCTCAAAGATCGGCGCATTGCTTGTAAAACCGGCGTTAAAGACGACGCTCAAAGCATTCGATGCGAGCCAGTACGGCGGCGCACCGCTTCTGGGATTGAAGGGGCTGGTTGTCAAGACGCACGGAAATTCCAAGCGCATCGAGGTGTGCAATTCGATTCTTCAGTGTGTGACCTTTAAAGAGCAGGCGATTAATGAAAAGATCAAGGAAAGTCTGTGAAACTTTCGTGAAATTATAAAATGTAGCGAAAAAACGATATGTTTTTAATCAATCTAGAATTCTAAATATTTTAAAATAAGTTCATAGAAAGGAAGAAAATTATGGAATTTGAAAAATTACAGAACATTATCGCGGAGGTACTGAATGTTGAAGCAGATGAAATTACGTTAAATACGACGTTTGTGGATGATCTGGGCGCTGATTCGCTGGATATTTTTCAGATTATCATGGGAATCGAGGAGGCGTTTGATATCGAAATTCCGACTGAGGAGGCAGAAAAGATTGTATCTGTGGGCGATGCAGTAGAGCAGATCAAGAACGCACTGAACTAATTCAATGTTTGTTAAAAAGTTATAGAGAAGTCTGTCAGGCAAAGGGGCTGGGCGGGCTGCCGAAGGGCAGGATCGCGACAGCTCCTTTCCAAAAAGAACGGATGTTTGACTCTGGCTCACAGACACAAATAGCAATGATTGCCGGAATCAGTCAGCAGCAGGACAGGCTGGAAAGAGAGAAATATATGGAGTATACATTAAATAAATTGGAAAAACGGATTGGCTATTCGTTTCAGGACAAGAAGCTTCTGGAACATGCGATGATACACAGTTCGTATGCCAATGAGCACCATCTTGGAAAACTGGGATGCAACGAGCGTCTTGAATTTTTAGGCGACGCGGTGCTGGAAGTGGTATCGAGTGATTTCCTGTTCCGCACGTTTCCGGAGATGCCGGAGGGCGATATGACAAAGACACGTGCGAGTCTGGTCTGCGAGCCGACCCTTGCATTCTGCGCACAGGAGATCGATCTGGGTGGATTTTTGCTGCTTGGAAAAGGCGAGGATGCGACCGGCGGACGGGGGCGCGATTCGGTGGTGTCGGATGCGATGGAGGCACTGATCGGTGCGATTTATCTGGACGGTGGTTTTGCTAATGCAAAAGAGTTTATTCATCGATTTATTCTCAACGATATGGAACACAAAAAGCTCTTTTATGATAGCAAGACTATCTTGCAGGAGATTGTGCAGGGACACACGGACGAGACACTTACATATGTTCTTCTGAAAGAAGAAGGACCGGACCACAACAAGAGTTTCGAAGTGTCTGCAATGCTGGGTGATCAGGAGATCGGCCGCGGCATCGGACGGACGAAAAAATCAGCGGAACAGCGTGCGGCGTACCGTGGGATCCTCACTATCAGAAAACTGCAGGAGTAGGTATGTATTTAAAGAGTATTGAGATACAGGGTTTTAAGTCATTTGCCAATAAAATTCTGTTTGAGTTCCACAACGGAATCACGGGCATCGTCGGGCCAAACGGCAGCGGCAAGAGCAATGTCGCCGATGCAGTGCGCTGGGTGCTCGGTGAGCAGAGAAGCAGGCAGCTGCGCGGCGGCACGATGCAGGACGTTATTTTTGCTGGTACGGAGCTTCGAAAACCGCAAGGATTTGCCTACGTGGCGATCACACTGGATAATGCCGATCACAAACTTCCGATTGAGTACGATGAAGTCACGGTTTCAAGACGTCTTTACCGTTCTGGTGAGAGTGAATATAAGATTAATGGAACGAGCTGCCGTCTAAAAGATATCAACGAGCTCTTTTACGATACGGGTATCGGTAAAGAGGGATATTCCATCATCGGACAGGGGCAGATTGATCAGATTTTAAGCGGGCGGCCGGAGGAACGGCGCGAGCTGTTTGACGAGGCGGCTGGAATCGTGAAATTCAAGCGGCGCAAGGCGATCGCACAGAAGAAGCTGGAAGATGAAAAACAGAACCTGATCCGCGTGACGGATATTTTGTCCGAGCTGGAAAAACAGGTAGGACCGTTGGAACGGCAGTCGGAGGAGGCGAAGGAGTATCTGCGTCTGCGGGAAGAGCTGCGCTGCCTGGACGCCAACCTGTTTTTGGCAGAATCGGAGGAATTGAAGCGCCAGATCCGGGAAGTGGAGCAGAAGGAGATGATTCTGACCGGCGATCAGGAGAGTGTGCGGGCGGAATCGGAGACACTGAAATCGGAGTACGAATTGCTCGGAACCGAGCTGGATGCGCTGGATGCGGCGATTGCCGCGGATCGTGAGGCGTGCAGCCGGGAAGACCTGGAACGCCAGGAGAAGACCGGACGGATCGGAGTTCTCAGAGAGCAGATCCGGACGGAGCAGATGAACGAAGAACATATCCGTAGCCGGATGGCGTCGATCGACGGCGAAATGCATCAGAAAGAGGAAGAACAGGCGGAATATGAGTCTGAAAAACAGGCATTAAATGCATCGGTGCAGACGATCGAAGCAAAACAGCAGGAGGCGGAGGCAGCAGTCCGTTCGATGGACGAGGCGGTCAGCCGGACGGAAACCTTGATCGAGACGGCAAAAGCCGAGATCATGGACGCTCTGAACCAGAAAGCGGAACTTGCCGCCCGCCGTCAGCGCTATGAGACGATGCTGGAGCAGGCGGATGTGCGCCGGGCGGAAGTGACGCAGAAGCTTTTGAAATTCAAGAGCGATGAGTCGGTTCAGGAAGAGCAGAAAAAAGAAGAAGAAGCCAAATTAGGGAAGGTGCGGGAATGTCTGGAAGCGTTTTCGGCGCAGGAAAAATCGCTGCAGGAGCAGACGCGCACGGAGGAAGAACAGGAACGCCGCCTGAACCAGAAACTTTCGAGCCTTCAGCAGGATTACCACACGAACCGGACAAAGCTGGAATCGATGCGGAATCTGGCGGAGCGCTACGAGGGCTACGGCGGCAGTATCCGCCGCGTGATGGAAGTCAGGAACTGCGTTCCGGGTATTCATGGCGTTGTGGCGGATTTGATCAGCACGACGAAGAAATATGAGACGGCGATCGAGACGGCACTTGGCGGCAGCATCCAGAACATTGTGACGGATTCAGAGGAGACGGCGAAACGCCTGATTGAACATCTGAAAAAGAACCGGTATGGCCGTGCGACGTTTCTGCCGCTGACCAGCATGGAACGTCGCCAGAGTTTTGGACAGCCGGGGGCGCTGAAAGAAATGGGGGTTCTTGGACTGGCAAGCGAACTGGTCTCTGCGGATGAGAAATACAGCGGGCTGGTGTCCTATCTGCTGGGACGCGTGGTCGTGGTGGATCAGATCGATCATGCGATTGCGCTGGCAAAGAAATACCGGTATTCTCTCCGGATCGTGACGCTGGACGGCGAGCTTTTAAGCCCTGGCGGTTCGATGACCGGTGGTGCATTCAAGAACAGCAGCAATCTGCTGGGACGCCGCCGTGAGATCGAAGAACTGGAAGCTGCCTGCAAAAAGGCATTGGAACAGGTGGAAGCGGTACAGAAGGAGCTGGCAGAGACAGGGCGCAGGCTGACGGAAGCGAAGAGAACACTGGCATCCGTCCAGGAGAGGCGCCAGCAGATGCAGATCCAGCAGAATACGTTGGAACTGACGATCTGCCAGTTAGAGGCGAGACGGCAGGAGATTGCAGATTCCTCGCAGGATCTGTCTTCAGAAAATCAGGAACTCGAACTGCAGGTAGGCGATCTGCGCGGGGCGCTGCGGGAGCTGCAGACCGAAGAGACGAAGCTTGAAACGCTAAGCAATGAGAAGAACCAGTACGTGGAAGAGCAGCAGACGGGTCTTGATACGGCGAAAAAGCAGCGTGGGGAAGCGGCGGCAGCCCTTTCGGAGATACAGCTTGGGTATTCCCAGGCGGAGCAGAAAGGCGCGTTTATCGAGGAAAATCTGCGCCGTGTATTGCAGGAGCAGGAACGTCTCCGGGCAGAGAAAGAGAAACTTTCCGGCGGTCACGCGGACAGCAGCGAGACGATCGCTGCCAGAGAGCGAGAGATTGCAGCGCTGGAAGCCGAGATACAGGCGTCCGGGGACAAGCGGACGCAGATGGAACTGGTAATCCAGAACAAGCAGCGTGAGAAGGAAGAAAAGGCGGGGCGGCAGAAAACTTTCTTTGATAAAAAGGAAGAGCTGAACGAACGTCTCCAGCTTTTAGACCGCGAGAACTTCCGTCTCCAGAATCAGAGAGAACGCCTGAATGAGCGCCTGGAGTCGCAGGTCGATTATATGTGGAGTGAGTATGAGCTTACGTATTCGCGCGCGGAAGAGCTGCGGAAGGAAGAGTTGACCTCGATTCCAGAAATGAAGCGGTCGATCAATGGGAAAAAGATGGAGATCCGCGCCCTTGGGAATGTCAATGTCAACGCGATCGAGGACTACAAGGAGATATCCGGTCGCTACGAATTTATGAAAAACCAGCATGAAGATCTGGTAGCGGCACAGGCGGCGCTGGAAAAAATTATCGAGGAGCTCGATGAAGGAATGCGGCGTCAGTTCAGGGAAAAATTTGGTGAGATCCGCCGCGAGTTTGATAAAGTATTTAAGGAATTATTCGGAGGCGGAACGGGTACGCTGGAGCTGTCGCAGGAAGAAGATATTCTGGAGGCAGGCATCCAGATTATTTCACAGCCGCCGGGCAAAAAACTGCAGAATATGATGCAGCTCTCCGGTGGGGAGAAAGCATTGACGGCGATCGCGCTGCTTTTTGCAATTCAGAACTTAAAACCGTCGCCATTCTGCCTGCTTGATGAGATTGAGGCGGCACTCGACGATTCCAACGTAGACCGGTTTGCCGGGTACCTGCATAAGCTGACGCGCTACACGCAGTTTATTGTCATCACCCACCGAAGAGGCACGATGGTGTCGGCAGACCGCCTGTACGGTATCACGATGCAGGAAAAAGGTGTGTCCACGCTGGTATCGGTCAGCCTGATCGAGGCGCAGATGGAGCGGGAAGAGAAAAAAGCAGAATTATAATTGCAAAAAAGAGAGCAGAAATAGAAAGGGAGGCGCAGGCATGGGAGAGAAGAAAAGGGGTTTTTTCAGCCGTCTGGTAGAAGGGCTGACGAAGACGAGAGATTCCATCGTAAGCGGAATTGATTCCGTATTCAGCGGTTTTTCCGCGATCGATGATGATTTCTACGAGGAGATCGAAGAAACGCTTATCATGGGCGATCTGGGTATCCAGACGACGATGGCGATCGTCGAGGATCTCCGGAAAAAGGTAAAAGAAAACCACATCAAGGATCCGGCAGAGTGCAAGGATCTTCTGATTGCCAGCATCAAAGAGCAGATGGATCTGGGCGAAAATGCTTACGAATTTGAGAACCGCAAGTCGGTTGTGCTGGTGATCGGCGTCAACGGCGTCGGCAAGACGACCTCGGTCGGCAAGCTGGCAGGTCAGTTAAAGGATCAGGGCAAGAAGGTCATTCTGGCGGCGGCGGATACATTCCGTGCGGCAGCGATTGAGCAGCTGACGGAGTGGGCAGGACGCGCGGGCGTTGATCTGATCGCCCAGCAGGAAGGTTCTGATCCGGCAGCTGTTATCTACGATGCGATCGCGGCGGCAAAATCAAGAAATGCCGATGTGCTGATCTGCGACACGGCAGGTCGTCTGCATAACAAGAAAAACCTGATGGAAGAGCTAAAGAAGATCAACCGGATCATCGACAAAGAATATCCGGACGCCTACCGTGAGACATTGGTTGTCCTTGACGGAACCACCGGTCAGAACGCGCTTGCACAGGCAAAACAGTTTATGGAGGTGGCGGATATCACCGGCATCATCCTGACGAAGCTGGATGGCACGGCAAAGGGCGGTATCGCGGTTGCGATCCAGTCCGAGCTTGGTATTCCGGTTAAGTACGTCGGAATCGGCGAGAAGATTGACGATTTACAGAAATTCGATGCGAATGATTTCGTCAATGCACTGTTTAAGAGAAATGAAGCATTGACAGAGAATGAATAAAGCTAAAAATAGCTGAGCATGCCACGGCTGAAACTGGTTTGGCGGAGAACAAATCTGCTTAAGCCGTAGATTCAGATAGAGAGGATACACCCGGCAGACTGTCTGGTCAGAGAACCGGCAAAAGCAGGGCGCATTCTGAGAAATACGGATAAATGGAGGAAAGACAATGAGTGAGACAATAAAGGAAGAGACAGCAGAGGCAGTACAGGATGAGCCGCAGGGATTGACGCTGGAGAAATTCGAAGAAGCAACTGAGGTTGTCAGCAAGGTTATTTCCGAGACAAAACTGGTTTACAGTGAATATTTTTCGAATTTGACCGGCAATAAAGTATATTTAAAACCGGAAAATATGCAGTATACAGGTGCTTACAAGGTAAGAGGTGCATTTTATAAGATCAGCACCCTGAGTGATGAGGAGAAACAGCGCGGTCTGATCACCGCATCGGCTGGAAACCATGCACAGGGCGTTGCATACGCGGCAAAACTGGCTGGCTGCAAGGCAACGGTTGTTATGCCGACGACCACGCCGCTCATGAAGGTAAACCGTACCAGAAGCTATGGCGCAGAGGTGGTTCTTCACGGCGATGTATTCGATGAGGCGCTGGCATATGCAAATGAGCTGGCAGCGGAGCACGGATATACCTTTATCCATCCCTTCAACGATCTGGACGTAGCCACCGGTCAGGGAACCATCGCCATGGAGATCATCAAAGAGCTTCCGACTGTTGATTATATTCTGGTTCCGATTGGCGGCGGCGGACTCTGTACCGGTGTTGCAACGCTGGCAAAACTGCTGAATCCGAAGATCAAAGTGATCGGTGTAGAACCGGCAGGCGCAAACTGTATGCAGGAATCCCTGAAAGAAGGAAAAGTAGTGACTCTCCCGAGCGTCAACACAATCGCGGATGGTACTGCCGTTAAACGCCCGGGCGATCTGCTGTTCCCGTACATCCAGATCAATGTGGATGATATCATCACCATCGGGGATTCCGAGCTGATCGTGGCATTCCTTGATATGGTAGAAAACCACAAGATGATCGTTGAGAACTCCGGTCTTCTGACTGTGGCTGCTTTGAAACACCTGAATGTGAAGAAGAAAAAAGTCGTATCCATCCTGAGCGGCGGCAACATGGACGTGATCACAATGGCATCCATCGTACAGCATGGTCTGATCCAGAGAGACCGCGTATTTACCGTATCGGTACTGCTGCCGGATAAGCCAGGAGAGCTTGCAAAGGTTGCAAATCTGATGGCAGCGGAGCAGGGCAATGTCATCAAACTGGAGCACAACCAGTTTGTCAGCATCAACCGCAACGCAGCAGTGGAGCTGCGGATCACCGTTGAGGCGTTTGGTACGGATCACAAGAATAAGATAGTGGAAGCACTCAAGGAAGCAGGCTACCGTCCGAAGCTGGTAAAATCCAAAAATATCTATGATGTCTAAGATGGAAATGAAAAGCAGTGTGGATAGAGCAGACAGGGGAGAGTTGAAATGAAGCGGGAGAAATATGAGCCGGTGTTAAAAAATATTTCCTATTTTATAAAATGGGTGGAAGGCGCGATTGTGATTGGAATTGTGAGCGGCTGCATCGGCACGGCATTTGGAAAATGTGTCCTATGGGTGTCGGCATTCTTTCAAAGCCACCCGTGGATGGTCTTTCTGCTGCCGCTTACCGGTCTTCTGGTTCTGGGTGTTTACCATGTGCTGGGAGAGAGTAATAACCGGGGCACAAATATGGTGATCGAATCGATCTATTCGAACACAGAGATCAGTTTTGCGACTGCCCCGGCAGTCTTTGCAGGAACACTTCTGACGCACCTGGGCGGTGGTTCTGCCGGACGGGAGGGCGCGGCGCTGCAGATGGGAGGAAGCATCGGAACCCAGATCGGAAAATGGCTGAAATTTGATGAGAAAGATAAGAAAATTGCGGTCATGTGCGGCATGAGCGGTGTGTTTGCCGCCTTGTTTGGCACACCGATGGCGGCGGCGATCTTTTCGATGGAGGTTATCAGCATCGGCGTTATGTACTATGCAGCGCTGGTTCCATGTGTCTTTTCTGCCTTTACGGCGGCGGCGCTGGCGAGGTTCTGGGGACTGATGCCGGAGCAGTTTGCGATTGGTGCGGTTCCTGCGTGGAGTATTGAAACAGCGATCGTGGCTGTCGGTCTGGCGGCTGGCTGCGCGCTGGTGTCGGAGCTTTTCTGCATCACGCTTCACACAACGGAACATCTCTACAAAAAATATCTTCCATCGCCGGTCTGGCGGATTCTATCCGGCGCGGCGATTGTGATTGTTTTGACGCTTCTGACCGGTTCGACCCGCTACAACGGAAGCGGCGTCTCCCTGATTGAAAAATGTTTCGAGGGCGAGGGACTTCCATGGGATTTCCTGATGAAAATTCTCTTTACGACGGTTACGCTGGAGGCAGGCTTCAAGGGAGGCGAGATCGTGCCGACCCTGACGATCGGTGCGGCGTTTGGCAGTTTCTTTGCATTTCTCTTTGGACAGCCGGTCGGTCTTATGACCGCCTGCGGTATGCTGGGACTCTTTGTGGGAGTCACAAACTGCCCGATCTCAACGCTTCTGCTGGGCTTTGAGCTTTTTGGCTATGAGGCGATGCCGTTTTTCGTGCTGGTGATTGCAGTCAGCTTTAGTTTCTCTGGTTATTACAGCCTGTATGCGAGTCAGAAATTTATCTACTCGAAGACGAGGACGGAGTTTATTAACCGGAAGACGAATAAATAGGTGGAAAATGCTCACCATAATTTTGATTTTTTACTTTTGAATACCACAAAAAGGGTTCCAATTTATCTTTGGAACCCTAAAATGTCATGCTTTAAAGAAATTCATGAATCTACGTGCTCTATCATGATTTATTCATGAAAATCCTGCGGTTTCTCATCACGGAAATCGAGCAGGGCGCGCGGTGCAACCTGCAGAACACCTGCAATATCAAAGAGACTCTCTAAGGAAAGACTCGTTTTCATGTTCGGTGCCTCGATGTTGGATATATGAGTCCGGCTTAAATCGGTCGCCTCTGCTAAAGCCATCTGGCTCATGCCGCGGAGTTTGCGGTAATAAGCGATGTTGAGACCTATCTGACGGTAATATTTTTCATAACGGTTTGTCTGCTGCTTGTTAATTTGTTTTTGATCGATTGCTGTCATATTTTTCAAGTGCCTCCCCGATCCGAAAGAATCATGCGTTATTGTTATTTCAGAGATAATAAATAATTACAACTGATATAACTATTGTAGCTGGAAATTGATTTTTATCAAACAATATAATGATTCAAATTTGCAATGTTATAAAATGCATATCCAATAAAACAATGCACATACATGGATTGCACCTAGGAAGGCTGTTAAATAATGCACAGAAAAAGATTGCAGAGGATAAGTGCAGATAAATAATGAGAAACTGGGGGCAGAATGAGAGCGGCGGGAAAAGGTGAAATAGAAAAAAAGTAAAACGGGCGCTAAAATTCGAGAAAAAATGAAAAATAGGGCGAAGAATCCGTATACAGAAAGGCGTTTGGGGAAAATGATGAAAGGATGCACAGGATTTACGAAAATTCTATCGCACATTCGGATTTTTTGTGGTAGAATATCTTTGATAAGGTGACGCAGCTTTTTACGGTCATCACAGATAAAATGTACATCAGAACGTACATATAGACAGGGAGAACCGAATTATGGAATTAAAGCGGGTATTACTGAAGCTGAGCGGAGAAGCGCTGGCAGGCGACAAGAAAACCGGGTTTGATGAAGCAACGGTCAAGGAAGTAGCCAGACAGGTTAAGACGGCGGTCGATGACGGAATCGAAGTAGGTATCGTGATCGGCGGCGGAAACTTCTGGAGAGGCCGCCAGAGCAATGCAATCGATCGGACCAAGGCGGATCAGATCGGAATGCTGGCAACGGTCATGAACTGTATTTACGTGTCGGAGATCTTCCGGAGCGAGGGTATGATGACACAGATTCTGACACCATTTGAGTGCGGTTCCATGACGAAGCTGTTTTCAAAGGACAGAGCCAATAAATATTTCTCAAAGGGTATGGTCGTATTTTTTGCAGGTGGTACAGGCCATCCGTATTTCTCAACTGATACCGGCGTAGCGCTGCGTGCGATTGAGATGGATGCAGACTGCATTCTTCTGGCCAAGGCGATCGACGGCGTCTATGACAGCGATCCGAAGATCAACCCGGATGCAAAGAAGTATGATACGATCACGATTCAGGAGGTGATCGATAAGCAGCTGGCGGTCGTAGACCTCACAGCTTCCATCATGTGTATGGAAAATCACGTTCCGATGGCAGTATTCAGCCTGAATGAAAAAGACGGAATTGTAAATGCAATGCGCGGAAAAATTAACGGTACAGTGGTTACCGCATAACTAGGAGGATTTTATGCAGGAGAGATTAAAAGTTTACGAAGAGAAGATGAATAAGTCCTATGACGCACTGCTGAATGAGTATACATCCATTCGTGCTGGACGTGCGAACCCGCATGTACTGGACAAAATCAAGGTAGATTACTACGGCGCACCGACCCCGTTACAGCAGGTGGCAAATATCTCTGTACCGGAGCCGCGTATGATTCTGATCCAGCCGTGGGAGAAGAAGCTCATTAAGGACATCGAGAAAGCGATCCTGACTTCCGATCTGGGTATCAACCCGAACAACGATGGAAGTGCAGTCCGCCTGATTTTCCCGGAGCTTACTGAGGAACGCCGTAAAGATCTGGCAAAGGATGTTAAGAAAAAGGGCGAGGGCGCGAAGGTTGCAGTCCGCAATATCCGCCGTGATGCAAACGACCTGTTAAAGAAGCTGGAAAAAGGCGGCGAGATCACCGAGGATGAGCTGGCAGATGGCGAGGATCAGATCCAGAAGCTGACTGACAAGATGATCGCAAAGGTTGATAAAGCAGTAGAAGAAAAAACAGCTGAGATCATGACTGTATAAAAATACAATAGAGTTTAAATGTAAAAATCAGGCTGCCTCAAGCAGGGCTGGCCGGCATTGCAGATGCGGATGGCCGGCTGGTCCTGTTTTCTGGCTATTAAGGGAATATTATGGAGGAAAACTGGATGGAAAGGGACATCGAAAACCTGGTAATTCCGCAGCATGTCGCCCTCATTCTGGATGGCAACGGCAGATGGGCGAAGAAGAGAGGTCTCCCGAGAACCGCAGGTCATAAACAGGGGTGTGTGACGGTTGAACAGACGGTTGAGGATGCAGCGAGACTGGGAATCCGTTATCTGACGGTATATGGTTTTTCAACGGAAAACTGGAAACGTTCTGCTGAAGAAGTAGGGGCGCTGATGCAGCTCTTCCGTTTTTATCTGAAACGGCTTTTAAAGATTGCCAAGAAAAATAATGTAAGAGTCAAAATGATCGGCGACCGCACGCGCTTTGACCGTGATATCATCGAGGGCATCAACCGTCTGGAAGACGAGACGGCGGCAAACACGGGCATGACCTTTGTGATCGCAGTCAACTACGGCGGCAGAGATGAGATTACGCGTGCGGTGCGCCATATGATGATGGACTGTCAGGACGGAAAGCTGGTGCCGGAGGACGTGACAGAGCAGACCGTTGCGTCCTATTTAGATACGGCGGGCATCCCGGATCCGGATCTTCTGATCCGCACCAGCGGCGAGATCCGCCTGTCCAATTATCTGCTGTGGCAGCTTGCCTACAGTGAGATTTATATCACGGACTGCCTGTGGCCGGATTTCAACCGCGACGAGCTTATAAAGGCAATTGAGCAGTTCAATCAAAGAGACAGACGCTTTGGCGGAGTCAAGGCATAAGGAGGAGTTGCCATGTTCAGAACGAGGCTGATAAGCGGGATTGTGCTTGTAGCACTCGCGATTTTACTGGTTACAAAGGGCGGTGTCCTTCTGTACTGTGTGACCGCCGCGATCTCCCTGATCGGTATGTTTGAGCTTTACCGGGTTATGGGGATTGAGAAAAAAGCGCCGGGCATCGCCGGGTATCTGGCGTGTCTGGGATATTATGGGCTGGTGTGGTTTGAAGGGCAGCATTATGTGACGCTGCTTGCGATTGCAGCCCTGATGGTGCTGATGAGCATTTACGTGTTCACGTTTCCGAAATATGGGACCGAGCAGATTACAGTAGCATTTTTCGGCATTTTTTATCTGGGAATTATGCTTTCCTACCTGTATCAGGTGCGGGCAATGGCGGACGGAAAATACCTTGTTTGGCTGATCTTTTTAAGCTCCTGGGGCTGTGACACCTGCGCATACTGCGCGGGAATGCTCCTTGGAAAACACCGTCTGGCACCGGTTTTAAGCCCGAAAAAATCGATCGAGGGCGCCGTCGGCGGTGTGGTCGGATCGGCTCTGTTAGGCTGCATTTATGCGTATTTCTTCGGTGCGAAGATGGACGAGGTCAGCAATCCGATGGTGGCATGCGCGGTGGCGTGTGCGATTGCGGCGGTCATTTCCCAGATCGGGGATCTGGCGGCGTCGGCGATCAAGCGGAACCACAATGTCAAGGATTACGGAAACCTGATTCCGGGACACGGCGGCGTGCTGGATCGGTTCGACAGCATGATTTTTACGGCACCGGCGATTTATTTTGCACTGACGTTTTTACGATAAAACGAAAGCATGTATGAAAATACAGAAACAGGAGAATAAGAAATGAAAAAAATTGCGATACTTGGATCAACCGGATCGATCGGAACACAGACATTGGAAGTGGTCCGGGCGAATAAAGATATAGAAGTAACGGCTTTGGCGGCTGGAAGCAATATTGATCTTCTGGAGAAACAGATCCGGGAGTTCTCTCCGAAGATCGCGGCGGTCTGGAACGAGGAAAAAGCAAAAGAACTGAAAGACCGTGTGCGCGATCTGGATATCCGTGTCGAGAGCGGCATGGATGGACTTCTCGCAGTGGCAACGGAGCTGGGTGCGGAGATTGTGGTGACAGCGGTAGTCGGAATGATCGGTATCCGCCCGACGATCGCAGCGATGAATGCTGGAAAAGATATTGCACTTGCAAACAAAGAGACCCTGGTAACGGCCGGGCATATCATTATGTCGCTGGCAAAGGAGAAGCATGTCCGCATTCTGCCGGTGGACAGCGAGCACAGCGCGATTTTCCAGAGTTTGAACGGTGAGACGGGAAATAAGATCCACAAGATTCTCCTGACAGCGTCTGGCGGACCGTTCCGCGGATGGACGAGAGAGCAGATGAAAGGTGTTCAGGTCGAAGATGCGCTGAAACATCCGAACTGGACGATGGGGCGCAAGATCACGATCGACAGTTCCACGATGGTAAACAAAGGTCTGGAAGTTATGGAGGCAAGATGGCTCTTTGGCGTGGAGATGGATCAGGTGCAGGTGGTTGTGCAGCCGCAGAGTGTGATTCATTCAATGGTAGAATACGAGGACGGCGCGGTGATAGCGCAGCTCGGCACGCCGGATATGAAGCTTCCGATCCAGTATGCGCTGTATTATCCGGAACGCCGCTTCCTGGCGGGCGACCGGCTGGATTTTGCAAAGCTGGCACAGATTACCTTTGAAGCGCCGGATTTTGAGAATTTCCACGGACTTTCCCTGGCATACAAAGCCGGACGGCGCGGCGGCACGCTTCCGACCGTGTTCAACGCGGCAAATGAGCGGGCAGTCCAGAAATTCCTCGATCGCGAGATCGGATATCTGACCATCACTGATATGATTGAGGCGGCGATGGAACACCACACCGTGAAAGAGAATCCGACGGTCGAAGAGATTCTGGCAGCAGAACAGGAAACCTATGATTTTATAGAGAGCAGGTGGTAGATTGGTAAGTTTGCTGGCGGCGCTGATTGTATTCAGCCTGATCGTGCTGTTTCACGAATTTGGACATTTTTTATTGGCAAAACGGGGCGGAATCTGCGTCGTTGAGTTTTCGCTCGGCATGGGTCCTAGACTTTTCAGTTTTGTGAAAGGCGGGACGCGGTACTCGCTGAAGCTGCTTCCGTTTGGCGGTTCTTGTATGATGCTGGGGGAAGATGAAGGGTATGATGCGCCGGGTGAGACGGAAAAAGGGAGTTCCTGCGATCAGAACCAGAGTCTGACAGATGGAAAAACGGATCGGCTCCTGTTGCCTCCGGGCGCCTCCGGGACTTATTTTAATGCAGTTTCTGCCTGGACACGTTTTAAAGTCGTGGTGGCAGGGCCCGTATTCAACTTCATTCTGGCGTGGTTTTGCGCCTTTTTCGTGATCAGCTGTGTGGGCTTTGACCCGGCATCGGTTGTCAGTGTCGAGGACGGCTATCCGGCACAGGAGGCGGGGCTGCAGGCGGGCGATACGATCGAGCGCTTAAATGGCACGCGCACCTATCTGTACCGCGACGTGCAGACCTATCTGCAGTTCCATCCGGGAAAGAGTGTCACGGTGGAGTATGTGCGGGATGGGAAATCCTACACGACGCAGATGGTTCCGCGTTATTCCGAGGAGGCGGGACGCTATCTTATCGGAATCAGCGGCGGCGTTTACCGGAAACCGGCGTCTGTGATTCAGACAGCGCAGTATAGCTTCTGCGAAGTGCGCTACTGGATCCGTGTGACATTCAGCAGCCTTGGAATGATTCTGAAGCGGCAGGTCAGCTCGAACGATATCGCAGGTCCGGTGCGGATTGTGTCGATGATCGGCACGACGGTCAAGGAGAGCCAGAGCTACGGACTTATGATTGTGCTTGTCAATCTGGCCAATATGTGTATTCTGCTCAGCGCCAATCTGGGTGTCATGAACCTGCTTCCGGTTCCGGCGCTGGACGGCGGACGGCTTGTATTTATCATTCTGGAGATGCTGCGCGGCAAGCCGGTTGATCCGGAAAAAGAGGGCATGGTCCATATGGCGGGCATGGCGGCGTTGATGACGCTGATGTTATTTGTATTGTTTAATGATATTAGAAATTTATTGTAATAATTCATGTAACTGTTCAGTAGGTCTGCGCATTTACTGCGCTGACCGTACGAAAACATGGGCCAGCAGGCAAAAATCCCATTGCCGTAGGCAATTTTTGATGGATTTTTGCGCGTGACTGTGAAGGTACTGAACAGTTACTAATTCATTTGATTCAAAGGCATGAAAGATTCGCTCGAAAAAGGCCGGAAATTTTGTGTCGGAGAAGAATGGTTTGGGAGGAACGATATGGGATACCGGGACGAGACGAAAGTGGTGCAGATTGGAAAACGACAGATCGGCGGCGGCAATCCGATTCTGATCCAGTCGATGTGTAATACGAAAACAGAGGATGTGAAGGCGACCGTCGAGCAGATTCTGGCGCTGGAGCACGCGGGCTGCGATATTATCCGTGTGGCAGTGCCGACAATGGAGGCGGCTGCTGCCCTGACGGAGATTAAACGCCAGATACATATTCCATTGGTGGCGGATATTCATTTTGACTATCGTCTCGCGATCGCGGCGATCGAGTGCGGCGCGGACAAAATCCGTATCAATCCGGGAAATATCGGTTCCAGAGAGCGGATCCAGGCGGTGGTTGACAAGGCAAAAGAGTATGGCGTGCCGATTCGTGTCGGCGTCAACAGCGGTTCTTTGGAAAAGCCATTGGTAGAGAAATATGGCGGCGTGACAGCGGAAGGACTCGTTGAGAGTGCGCTGGATAAGGTTGCCCTGATTGAGCAGATGGGTTATGACAATCTGGTTATCAGCATCAAATCTTCGGATGTTATGATGTGTGTAAAAGCACATGAACTAATTGCAAAAAAGACTCATTATCCGCTGCATGTCGGTATCACAGAGGCGGGAACTGTAATTGCGGGCAATATCAAGTCAGCGGTCGGTCTGGGACTGATTTTGAGTCAGGGAATCGGTGATACGATCCGCGTGTCCCTGACAGGCAGCCCGCTGGAGGAGATCAAGTCGGCAAAGCTGATTTTGAAGACGCTGGGCCTTCGTCGGGGAGGAGTGGAAGTTGTTTCATGTCCGACCTGCGGACGCACGCAGATCGACCTCATCGGTCTGGCAAACCAGGTGGAGACGCTGGTACAGGGATATCCGCTGGATATCAAGGTTGCCGTCATGGGCTGCGTGGTCAACGGACCGGGCGAGGCGAAGGAAGCCGATCTCGGGGTAGCCGGCGGTATCGGCGAAGGACTTCTGATACGCAAGGGCGAGATTGTGAAAAAACTGCCGGAGAGTGAACTTTTACCGGCGCTCAAAGCGGAGCTTGACCGGATGGTGGAAGATAAAAAAGCAAAGGAATGATAGAATGAAAACATTTCTGGAGGTATTTCCAGATTTACGTATTGCGGAAAATGTGCGGGGACTGCTTGAAATGGTCGGGATCGAGAAGATCTCGACGAACCGTGACCGGAGCGTGATCCGCGTATACATCGACAGCCCGCGCCTGATGCACAAGCAGAGTATCTACGATCTGGAAAAAGGCATCAAGGAGCAGTTGTTTCCGGGCAAACGGGTGACGATCAAGATTTTGGAGAAATACCATCTGTCCAGCCAGTACACGCCGGAAAAACTCATGAATGTATACCGGGACAGCATTTTGATGGAGCTGAAAAATTACAGTATCCTTCTTTATAATATGTTCCGTAAGGCGGAGATGGATTTTGAAGAAGAAGGATACCTGAAGCTGTCGCTGGAGGACACGATGATCGTGCGCGATAAGGCACCGGAACTGGTGCGGATTCTGGAGAAAATCTTCACCGAGCGCTGCAATGTGCCGATGGCTGTGAAGACTTCCTACCGTCCGGTTGAGAAGAAGAATACTGAGCCGGAGATCATCTACATGAAGCCGCAGGCGGCAGGCGGAAGCGGCGTGGCTGCCGGAGCAGCAGGTGCCAATGAGGCGTATATGGAACCGTCGGGGGCAGAACCTGCCTCTGGCGGTGTCGATCTGCCATTTGACGAGGGAAAGACTGTTTTAAAACCGGTTGGTAAGCTGAAAGCCGGGGGGAATCCGGCAGGAGGCAGAAACCAGGCAGGCAGCGCAAATGCTGGATCTGGCAAGGGCGGCGAGTACCGCCGTTCGGGCTATATGAAGAAATCCGACAATCCGGATGTGCTGTTTGGGCGCGATTTCGATGAGGAGGCGAGCCCGATCGAGGAGTTGGAAGGCGAGGTTGGGCAGGTTGTCATCCGCGGAAAGATCCTGACCTGCGAGCTAAGGGAGCTTCGCAGCGGCAACACACTGTTTATGTTTTCGGTAACGGATTTTACAGATACAATCGGCGTCAAGATCTTTGCACGGGAGGATACGCTGGATGATTTGAAGACGGCGACCAAGGCGGGACAGTTTGTCCGCATCAAGGGTGTTGCCAACATTGATAAATTTGATGGCGAGCTGACGATCGGTTCGGTTTCCGGCATCAAGAAATGCGAAGATTTCACCAGCAAGCGGATGGACAACAGTCCGGTCAAGCGAGTGGAGCTGCACTGTCACACAAAGATGAGCGATATGGACGGTGTTTCCGAGGTCAAGGATATCATCAAACGTGCCAAACAGTGGGGCATGGACGCGATCGCTGTCACCGACCACGGCTGTGTGCAGGCGTTTCCGGATGCGAACCATGCGGTCGATAAGGGCGAAAACTTCAAGATCCTCTATGGTGTTGAGGGCTATCTCGTCGATGATATGAAGGAACTGGCGGAGAATGAGAAAGGACAGACGTTAGATCACACCTGCGTTGTATTCGATATCGAGACGACCGGCTTCAGCCCGATCAAGAACCGCATCATCGAGATCGGCGCGGTGCGTGTGACGGATGGAAAGATTGTGGACAAATTCAGCACATTTGTCAACCCGGAAGTGCCAATCCCCTATGACATTGAACAGCTGACAAGCATCAACGACGGCATGGTAATCAGCGCGCCGACGATCGAAGAGGTTCTGCCGGAGTTTCTGGCATTCTGCGAGGGTGCAGTCATGGTCGCGCACAACGCGTCGTTTGATATCAGTTTCATCAAAGAAAACGCGAGACGGCAGGGAATCACATTCCAGCCGACCGTTCTCGATACGGTTTCGCTGGCGCGTGTCCTGCTGCCGAACCTGAACCGCTTCAAGCTCGACACAGTAGCGAAAGAGCTTAAAATTTCCCTCGAAAACCATCACCGGGCGGTCGATGATGCGGGGGCGACGGCAGAGATTTTTGTCAAGTTCATCGAGATGTTAAAGGCTCGTGATATCGAAAACCTGACGCAGCTCAACGAACTCAGCAAAATGACACCGGAAATGATCCGGAAGATGCCGACCTACCATATTATTATTCTGGCGAAGAATGATGTCGGGCGAATCAACCTGTACCGGTTGATTTCCCAGTCGAACCTGACGTATTTTGCAAAACGTCCGCGGATTCCGAAGAGTCTGCTGGCGAGCCACCGCGAGGGGCTGATTCTTGGGTCGGCGTGCGAGGCGGGAGAGCTGTTTCAGGCGATCCTGCGCGGGATTCCGGAGGAAGAACTGGGAAAAATTGCAAATTTCTACGATTATCTGGAAGTGCAGCCGCTTGGAAACAACGCATTTATGCTGCGGGATGAGAAAAGTTCGGTCAACACCTGGGAGGATCTGCAGGATCTGAACCGCAAAGTGATTGAACTTGGCGAACAGTGGAACAAGCCGGTCTGCGCGACCTGCGATGTCCATTTCCTCGATCCGGAGGATGAGGTCTACCGCCGTATCATCATGGCGAGCAAGGGCTTTAAGGATGCAGACGATCAGGCACCGCTGTATTTGCGGACTACCGAGGAAATGCTGAGGGAATTTGAATATTTAGGCAGCGATAAGGCGGAGGAGATCGTTATCACAAACACGCGCAAGATCGCGGCGATGTGTGAGCGCATTTCCCCGGTACGCCCGGACAAGTGTCCGCCGGTTATTCCGAATTCGGATGATACGCTGCGTACCATCTGCTACAACCGTGCACATGATATGTACGGCGATAAGCTGCCGAAGATGGTAGTCGATCGGTTGGAGCGGGAACTTCACTCGATCATTTCCAATGGATTTGCCGTTATGTATATCATCGCGCAGAAACTGGTTTGGAAGTCGAATGAGGATGGATATCTGGTTGGTTCGCGAGGATCCGTTGGTTCCTCACTGGCGGCGACGATGTCTGGTATCACGGAGGTAAATCCGCTGAGTCCGCACTACTATTGTCCGAGTTGCCATTATTACGATTTTGATTCAGAAGATGTAAAAAAGTTTTCGGGTATGGCGGGCTGTGATATGCCGGATAAGATATGTCCAAAGTGCGGCAAACCGCTGAAAAAAGACGGGTTCGACATTCCGTTTGAGACGTTCCTGGGATTCAAGGGTGATAAGGAGCCGGATATCGACTTAAACTTTTCCGGTGAATATCAGAGCCGGGCGCACAGCTACACGGAGGTCATCTTTGGAAAAGGACAGACCTTCCGTGCGGGGACGATCGGTACGCTGGCAGATAAGACAGCGTATGGTTTTGTGGCGCATTATTATGAGGATAAAGGAATCCGTAAGCGCCGGTGCGAGATTGAGCGCATCGTGTCCGGCTGCGTCGGCGTGCGGCGTACCACCGGACAGCATCCGGGCGGTATCATCGTATTGCCCCTCGGAGAGGAGATTGACACGTTTACACCGGTGCAGCACCCGGCGGACGATATGACGACACGTACCGTCACGACGCATTTCGATTACCACTCCATCGACCACAACTTGTTGAAACTCGATATTCTCGGACACGATGATCCGACCATGATTCGTATGCTGCAGGATTTGACGGGACTCGACCCGGTTAAGGATATTCCACTGGATTCGAAGGAGGTCATGAGTCTCTTCCAGAACACGGAGGCGCTCGGTGTCACGCCGGAGGATCTCGGCGGCTGTAAGCTCGGGGCGCTTGGCATTCCGGAGTTTGGTACAGACTTCGCGATGCAGATGTTGATCGATGCCAAACCGAAATATTTTTCGGATTTGGTGCGGATTTCCGGTCTGTCCCACGGTACGGATGTATGGTTAGGAAACGCGAAAGACCTTATCCTGAGCGGACAGGCGACGATTCAGACGGCGATCTGTTGTCGAGACGATATTATGATTTATCTGATTCAGAAAGGACTCGAAGAGGGACTCTCCTTCACTATCATGGAGTCTGTCCGAAAAGGAAAAGGACTGAAACCGGAGTGGATCGAGGAGATGAAAGCTCACGATGTGCCGCAGTGGTATATCGATTCCTGCCTGAAAATCAAGTATATGTTCCCGAAGGCGCACGCGGCGGCTTACGTTATGATGGCGTGGCGTGTGGCGTACTGTAAGGTATTTTACCCGCTGGCGTACTATGCGGCATATTTCAGCATCCGTGCGAGTGGATTTACCTACAAGCTGATGTGCCAGGGGCGCGATAAGCTGGAGTACCATCTGGCGGAGTACAAGAGCCGGTCGGATTCTCTTTCCAAGAAAGAGCAGGACACGCTGCGCGATATGCGTATCGTACAGGAAATGTACGCGCGCGGATTTGAGTTCATGCCGATCGATATTTACCGGGCAAAAGCCCGCAATTTCCAGATCATAGACGGAAAGCTGATGCCGTCGTTAAGCAGTATCGACGGACTCGGCGAGAAAGCGGCAGACGCGATTGTTTTTGCGGCGGAGGACGGAAAGTTCTTGTCGAAAGAGGACTTTATCAACCGTACCAAGGTTACGAAGACGGTGTGCGATCTGATGGCAGAGCTGGGAATTCTGACGGGGCTGCCGGAGAGCAATCAGCTTTCGCTGTTTGATATGGTGATGTAAAAGAGCCGTACTAAAAAATGGGCTCAATTACTATATAATTATTTAAAAATAAACATATGAAGGAGAAGAAAAATGAAACGTTCAATGGAAACAACGTGCATCCAGGGCGGATGGCAGCCGAAAAATGGCGAGCCGAGAATTCTGCCGATCTACCAGAGCACGACCTTTAAGTATTCAACCAGTGAGCAGATGGGAAGACTCTTTGATCTGGAAGAAAACGGATATTTTTATACCCGTCTGGCAAACCCGACCAATGATGCAGTCGCAGATAAGATCCGTGAGTTGGAGGGCGGCGCGGCAGCAATGCTGACATCCTCCGGACAGGCGGCAAACTTTTATGCGGTATTTAATATCTGCGGCGCGGGCGATCATCTGGTCTGCTCGGCAACCGTATACGGCGGCACATCAAACCTGTTTGTCGTTACGATGAAAAAAATGGGCGTCGATGTTACGTTAGTTGACCCGGATGCGCCGGAAGAGGAGATCGAGAAGGCGATCCGCCCGAACACAAAGTGTATATTCGGTGAGTCGATTGCAAACCCGGCTCTGGTAGTGCTGGATCTGGAAAAATTTGCCCGGATTGCACACAGAAATGGTATTCCATTTATTGTAGATAATACGTTTGCAACTCCGATCAACTGCCGTCCGTTCGAGTGGGGCGCAGATATTGTAACGCATTCTACTACAAAATATATGGATGGACATGCGATGACCGTCGGCGGCTGCATCGTGGACAGTGGCAACTTTGACTGGGAGGCACATGCAGATAAATTCCCGGGTCTGACGACGCCGGATGAGTCTTACCACGGCATTATTTACACGAAGAAATTCGGTAAGGCGGCTTATATCACCAAGGCAACCGCACAGGTAATGCGTGATCTCGGTTCCATCCCGTCCCCGCAGAATTCCTTCTTATTGAATATCGGTCTGGAGACACTGCATCTGCGTGTGCCGCGCCACTGTGAGAATGCACAGAAGGTCGCCGAGTATTTACAGAGTCGTGAAGATGTGGCCTGGGTGAATTATCCGGGACTTGAAAATGATAAATACCATGCACTGGCGCAGAAATATATGCCGAACGGTACATGCGGCGTTATTTCTTTCGGCTTAAAGGGCGGTCGTCAGGCAGCTGGCGAGTTCATGGATAAGCTGAAACTGGCAGCCATCGTAACCCATGTTGCCGATGCGAGAACCTGCGTTCTGCATCCGGCAAGCCATACTCACCGTCAGCTCTCCGATGAGCAGCTCAGGGAGGCAGGCGTTGATCCAAGCCTGATCCGTTTGAGTGTCGGAATTGAGAATGTGGATGATATCATCGAGGATATCCGTCAGGCGCTGGAGGACTAAAATGCCAAGAATGGCGATATAACAGCTTTATGCCGGGTATCCGTGAGATGTTTCAATGCGGTTGTTAAAATGAGCGCTTACAACGACAGGTCAGTCGGGATGACACATAAATCTGTGTTAGTCTCTGGCTGACCTCTTGTTTTATTTGCAAAAATCTGTCATACTATGAGAGATGGCACTGTAGTTTTAAATGATATGGCAGATGCCCGATGAACAAGATAGAGAAATGGACTGGTAGAAAATGGAGAAAATACTTAAAAAATTGAAAAAACTGCTGCGTCTGATTTTCGGTCGTACCACGCTGGGAACGCTGTTTCTGCTGATACAGATTCTTGTGCTCTTTGCCGGGTTTGACTGGTTTAGAGAGTACCTGATCTATATGTATGGCGGATCTGCGATACTCAGTGCCCTGATATTGATCTATATTATCAGCGATGAAGGAAACAGCACGATCAAGCTGTCCTGGGTTGTGCCGATTCTGGTATTTCCAGTGTTTGGAACGCTGTTTTATCTGTTTTTGACGCTGCAGCCTGGCACGCACCGTATTAACCGGCGGATCGAGGAAGTTGGGACAAAACTGCGTCCGTACCTTTTACAGGATCCGGAGGTGCTGGCACACTATGAGAGCATCAGCGCCAGTGGCGGCAATCTCGTCCGCTATATGAACCAGTACGGACGTTTCCCGGCGTATGAAAATACGGGGGCACGTTATTTCCCGCTGGGAGATGATATGTTTCCAGTATTATTGGAAGAACTCAAAAAAGCGGAACATTTTATATTTATGGAATATTTTATCGTAGAACACGGAGTGATGTGGGATGCGATTTTACAGGTGTTAGAGACGAAGGCCGCCGAGGGCGTGGAAGTCCGATTTATGTATGACGGCATGGGAAATCTCTTCACGCTGCCGCACGGCTATGAGAAGGCGATGCAGGAGAAGGGGATTCAGTGCAAGATTTTTGCGCCGGTGCGTCCGGCTCTCTCGAGTTATCAGAATAACCGCGATCACCGGAAGATCTGCGTGATTGATGGTCATACTGCGTTTACCGGAGGCGTGAACCTGGCGGATGAGTATATCAACCAGCGGGTGCGCTTTGGACACTGGAAGGACACGGCAGTCCTGATCAAAGGAAAAGCCGTGGATAGTTTTACGATGATGTTTCTGCAGCTCTGGGATGTGACGGAGCGGGATGGCGAGGAGTACCGCCGATTTTTATGTCCGCCGGAATTTCATATGCCGGCGGGGATGGATTACGGCGGCTTTGTGATGCCGTATGCGGACAGCCCGCTCGACGGGGAAAATGTCGGCGAGTCGGTGTACCTCGATATTTTAGGGCGTTCACGCCGGTATGTGCACATCACGACTCCGTATCTGATTCTCGACGATACGACGCTGGCGGCGCTCAAGTTTGCGGCAAAACGCGGCGTGGAGGTCATTATTATCATGCCGCATATACCGGATAAGTTATATGCGTACCTGCTGGCTCGCAGCTATTACGCGGAGCTTCTGCGGGCTGGTGTCCAGATCTATGAATACACGCCGGGCTTTATCCATGCGAAGATGTTTACGAGCGACGATGAGAAGGCGGTGGTCGGAACGATCAACCTTGATTTCAGAAGCCTGTATCTGCATTTTGAGTGCGCGTCCTATTTCTTCCGCAATGCGGTTGTGATGGATGTGGAAGAAGATTTCCAGAAAACACTTGCAAAGAGCGAGCGGATCACTCTGGAAAACTGCCGGAAGTATCCGTTTATCCGGCGGTTTGCGGGGAAGGCGCTGCGGATTCTGGCGCCGCTTATGTAGAACTTCAAAACGATAGATATGGCATATTTATGTTTTCTTGAATGAAAAACAAGGATAAATAAGCAAAAAATGTGAGAGCAAATGACGAACAGGGAGAGATAAACGTATGGAATGGCACGATGGAAAACACCGCTGCCGCTGGGCGAATCCAAAGAATGAATTGTATATCCGTTACCACGACGAGGAGTGGGGAAAGCTGGTTCGGGATGATGCGAAGCTCTTTGAGATGCTGATCCTTGAATGCTTTCAGGCAGGGCTTTCGTGGGAGTGCATTCTCAATAAGCGGGAGGCATTCCGCGCCGCGTTCGATGAATTTGACCTGGACAAGGTGTGCGGTTACGACGAGGCGAAGGAGGAAGCACTCCGGACCGCCCCGGGAATTGTACATAACCGGCTGAAAATTCATGCCGCTGTCACGAATGCACGGATATTCCGGGAAATTCAGAATGAATATGGGAGTTTTGACGCGTATCTGACTCACTGGACAGGAGATGCGGTGATTCATGAGACAGGCAAGGTCAGCTCGCCGCTCTCAGATGCAGTGTCGGCAGATCTCAAAAAGCGTGGGATGAAGTTTGCCGGGACGGTGATTATTTATTCGTATCTGCAGGCGGTCGGGCGGATTGAGTCGCATGAGGATGGATGCTTTCTGGAATATAAGATGTAAAATAACAAGATGGCAGGTGCAGGAAAAAGGGCGTACCAGAAACATGTCGCAAGCGACCGCGCTTGGCGCGAGAATGTGCCAAGGCACATTCTTTTTCACGGGAGGACGGAGCGATGGATTCCGAGAATGCGAATAAGAGTAAGAAGAAAAAGACTTCAAACATAATACAGATCTGCATCGGCGTGCTGGCGGTTGTGCTGGCGGCACTGATTATCGTGATGATGGGAATTGTCTCCAGTATTCAGGGAACGGCGCGTGTGGTCAATTATGCGGGACTGGTGCGCGGAAAGACACAGCGTATCATTAAATTGGAAATTTCCGGTCAGCCGGAGGATGGTATGATTCAGGATATTGAGGCCTTCGTCGACGGTCTGCGAAATGGCAATGGCGAACTGGGGCTGGTGCGCCTTGATGACGGGGCGTTTCAGAGTAAGATGCAGGAGTTGGAGGAGTACTTTGCCGCGCTTCACTATGAAATCCTGCGTGTCCGAGAAGTCGGCTATGAGAATACAGAGATCATTGATAAGAGCGAGCGGTTCTTTGAAATCTGTGATGAGGCGACGGGACTGGCGGAGGCGTATTCCCAGAGGAAGGCATCCTCGCTGACGGTAATTGAAAAATATATCACGATTGATATTATTGTTCTGATGCTTCTGATTGGATATGAATTTATCAAGGCGGTGCGCTTTGCGGCGATGAACCGTGCGCTGCAGAAAAAGGTGTATTTGGACAAGGCGACCGGACTTCCCAATAAGAATAAATGCGAAGAATTGCTGGATGATCCGGAACCGGCGGCAGAGAATGTGGGAGTATGCAGTTTTGACCTGAATAATCTCCGCCGAATCAACAACAGCATGGGGCATGAGGCGGGGGATGCCTACATCAGGCGGTTCGCCGTCTGCCTGCGCGCGTCCATGCCTGCGGAACAGTTCGTAGGGCGGGACGGCGGCGATGAATTTATTGCCGTTACGCATGGTCTGGATGAGGAGGCCATGCGGGAATGCCTCACCCATGTGCGGGAGGCGATGACAGAGGAGTCAAAGGGATATCCGGATATGCCGCTCAGCTATGCGGCCGGGTATGCACTTGCCAGTGATTTTCCGGGCAGTACGATGCGGGAGCTTTTCAATTTTGCCGATAAAAATATGTATATCAACAAAAACCATGTAAAGCGCGAGGAAGCGGCAGCGGAAAAACGGCTGGATTTCCGCCTGCTCAAGCTTTTAAACCGGTTCGGGAGAAACTTTTCGGATTGTCTCTACTGTGACGCGCACATGGATACCTACCGGACACTCCGTGCCAGTGTTGATTTCTTCCTGGCGTCGGACGGAAGCTATTCCGGTGCGGCGGAGCAGATAGCAACGGAACGAGTGCCTCGTGCTGACCGCGCCTACATCCGCCAGAGTCTGCAGATTTCAAAGCTTTCCGGGAAGCTGCAGGCGGAGGGAGATCTACTTGAATTGCAGTATGACACTAACGATCAGGGACTCTACAGCCGCCTGACGCTGATCCCGGTAGATTGGGATGAGAAAGGAAAGCTGCATCATTTCCTGCTGGCATTTGAGACGATCCGGAAAAGTTCAGAAGGACGGGCAGATGCGAAGGAACAGCTGACGCTTTATTATGAACAGCTCAAACAGTCGATTCTGGAAAATGACAGCTATGTGGATGCACTCCTGGATCTGTCGGATATGATATATACAGTTAATTTGACAAAGGATCTTCTGGAGAAGGGTGTTGTTCTGAATGGAAAAGAAGAGAGATGCCGGGAGCTATTTATGGACTATCCGCTGCCGTGCTCTTACCGTGATTATTGCAGTGAATATATGAAGATGGTCACCCAGGAGACCTTGGGAAGCTATCGCATAGCAGATGATCCGGCTAAGCTTTTGAAGCGGTTTGAGGCAGGGGAGAAACATATTTCCGTGGAATACTGTATCCAGGAGGAGGATGGCACGATCTGCTGGGTACAGAAAACAGTTCTGATGACGCAGACGATCGTGTTTGATACGGAGCTTTCTTGTGAGATGCCGGTGGTTCATGCGATCATTCTTCTGCAGGATACGTCGCAGATGCACGCGCGGGATGAACAGGAGCACGCGCGCTTGCAGGCGGCATTTGATGAAATGCGGACGGCAAACCGGGCGAAAACAGATTTCTTAAGCCGCATGAGTCACGATATCCGGACACCGCTCAATGGCATTATCGGGCTTTTGAAAATCGATGAGGCACATTTTGATGATAAGGAGATGCTGATGGAAAATCACCGGAAAATGCAGGTGGCGGCGGGGCATCTGCTGTCCCTCATCAATGATGTGCTGCAGATGAGCAAGCTGGAAGAGGGAAAGATCATTCTGGCACATGATTATATTTCATTGGCAGAGATGACGCGCGATATCGTGAGCATCATCATCGAGCGCGCGGTAGATGCGGGCATTCAATGGGAGTATGATAAAAGAAAAGCGGAGATTCCGTATCCGTATATTTATGGAAGCCAGCTCCATCTGCGCCAGATTTTCCTGAATATTTATGGAAACTGCATCAAATACAATCGTCCGGGCGGAAAAATCAGTACCAGGGTGGAGGCGCAGGATGTACGGGACGGCTGGTGCGTCTATAGGTGGACGATCTCGGACACGGGAGTTGGCATGAGCCAGGAATTTCTGGATCACATCTTTGACCCGTTTGCACAGGAGAAAAATGATGCGCGTAGTGTTTACCAGGGAACTGGGCTTGGCATGACGATCGTCAAAGGGCTGATTGAACAGATGCACGGAAACATCGAGGTGACGAGTGAGGTCGGCATTGGAACGACGTTTGTGGTGGAAATTCCATTTGAGATTGCACCGCCGCCGGAGGAGTTCCCGGTTAAGGAAGCAGCGCCGTCAGGAGATATTCACGGTTTGAAGCTGCTTTTGGCGGAGGACAATGAGTTGAATGCAGAGATCGCGGAAACACTTCTGACCGATGCGGGTGCCCATGTCACGATTGTGAAGAACGGGAAGAAAGCAGTAGACTGCTTTGAGGCGGCACCTCCGGGGACGTTCGATGCGATTCTCATGGATGTGATGATGCCAGTGATGGATGGTCTGGCTGCGACACGCGCGATCCGGGCGATTCCGCGGGCGGATGCAAGGCAGATTCCGATTCTTGCCATGACGGCAAATGCCTTTGAAGAGGATGCCAGGCAGTGCTTGGCAGCTGGGATGAATGTGCATCTGGCAAAACCACTGCAGATGGATAAGGTGCTGGCGGCGCTCATGGAGTGCTGCGGCAAAAAGAGGGATCTATAAAGTTTGGAAAGGGCGAAAAGGAACGTAGGCGGTACAGGTATGAAAGCAATCTCTATTTACACGATTACCCGAAATCAGAATACGGAATACCTTCAAAAGCTGGAACGACAGCTTTCGGGGCGGGATGTGTTTCTGAAAATACGGGAATGGGAGCTGGACAGCATGAAAGCGCTTGTTTCGGAGTTGGAGAGACATATGCAGGCGGTGTACGCACTGCGTTTTTTCTATTCGTTTCAGATTCCGAGACTGGGGAAAGAGTTTGATCTGCTTCAGATCAAGGAAGAACAAATTTTAAACCTTGAATTAAAGAGCGGACAGGTGTCGGATGAGGCGATCAGCAAGCAGCTCATACAAAACCGGTATTATCTGGCGGCGCTGGGAAAGCCGATTCGTTCGTACACTTATATTAGCAGCCAGAACAGCCTGGTGCGTCTGACGAATCATGACCGCATTGTGGAGGCGGACTGGGAACAGCTCTGCCGGGATTTGCAGCAGGAGAGTGCTGATTATCCAGGCGATATCGAAGACTTGTTTCAGGCGGAGCTGTACCTGATTTCGCCGCTCACAGAGCCGGGACGGTTCTTAAAGAAAGAATATTTCCTGACATACCAGCAGAGGGATATTGAACGCCAGATTTTAAAGAAAATCCGGGCAGACCGGACGGGATATTTCTGGTTTACCGGGCTTCCGGGGACGGGAAAAACGCTGCTTTTATATGATATTGCGATGAAACTCTCCGGGCGGCAGCGGGTGTGCATGATCCACTGCGGTGAAGCGGGAAAAGAGTGGAAGGTGCTGCATGAGCGGCTGCGGCGGGTGGAGTACCTGGCGGAGGATAGTGTTCAAACGGGAGCGGAAATCAGGTTTGAAGCATACAGCGCGATCTTAGTAGATGAGGCACACCTTCTGTCGCCCAATACATTGGAAATTTTGCTGGAGATCGGCAAAACGCGTCCGGTTATTTTTTCCAGTAACTGTGAGGATATGATTTCGCCGGAAGAATTGGATCTGGGTGCAATAAAGCTCTTGGGGGAGCAGCCGGGAATCCAGACATTCCACCTGACGAATCGGATCCGTGCGAATGCAGAACTTTCCTATTTTATACAAAATATGATGCACCTGCCGCACGGACGCGGAATGCGGCACTATCCCCATGTCGCGGTGGTTTATGCCAACGATGAGTCAGAAGCAGCTAATTTGCTGAATGATTACATCCGTCAGGGATATGAGTGCCAGGAATCCGATTGGCAGGAAAAACTGGAAAAGCAATCCGATTCTGCCGTAGAAATACAATCTCGCCATACGCGAGAAGTCGATCGCATGGTGCATCGGCTGGATGGGCGCTATTATTATGATGAAATGGGATATCTGCGCTCGACAGAGCGCGATGTGAGAGCTCTTTTTTATCAGCTCAGCGAGGCAAAAGAAGAACTGGCGCTGGTGGTGATGGGAAATGAGAAGCTGTATGGAACGCTGCTGAACTTGTTTTAGGGTGTTTTGAAGGAAAGGTTTTATATAAAATGTTGGAATGTGCTCAAAAAGCATATTTCCAACATTTGTTGTCGCTCTTTATGCTAAGAACAAGAAAAAAGCCTCAGGCAGACACCTGAGGCCAGTTAAACTCGATTTAGGCTCTTTCAACTAAACCGGATCTTAAGCAAGAAGTACATACATACATCTTCTGAGCTCCGCCATTAGTTTTAACCTTAACAGACTTAACGTTAGCTTTCCACATTTTGTTAGATCTTCTATGTGAATGACTCACTGCATTACCAAAATGAGCAGCTTTCTCGCAGATTGCACACTTAGCCATCGTAGCACCTCCTTAACCGATCATTGGACTTCCTATTAAAATCCATAACAAAGGTATAATAGCAGAAAATAGGAAAATATGCAAGTGAAAAACCAAAAAAAATAAAAAAAGTTTTCGACAGATGTCTATTTTCTATTTCCTTTTTAACGTGGGTGGTGTATAATATACGCGTAAGCCATGAGTCATGCGGATAAAAAAGGCTGAAAAACGGTGTTGTGCTTGCACATAAGCCGTATTTCAGACATTTTTATCCATAGGGCGAAGCCCGTGAGCGAGATGGAGCGAAGCGGAATCGAGCTGCATGACGGGGTAGAGAGACGCATATATTTCATTCCACGCGCCGACACAGGAGCCGCCCCGGCTCCGCATGTCCAGCCCGTGAAGTACTCATCCCACGCGCCGACACAGGAGCCGCTCCGGCTCCGCATGTCCAGCCCGTAAAAAATCATGGCATAAAATTCGAATCAAACAAAAACAAGTAAAGAAACGGAGGCTGTCAATATGAAAGGACGCATCGACAATAAAATGGGTTCGATCCAGATCGATCCGGAAGTAATTGCAATGTACGCCGGAACGACAGCAGTAGAATGCTTCGGTATCGTTGGCATGGCGGCTGTCAGTATGAAAGATGGTCTGGTAAGACTGCTTAAAAAAGAAAGCCTGACACACGGTATCAACGTAGCCATCAAGGACAATGCACTCAGCATCGATTTCCACGTAATCGTGGCATACGGAGTCAGCATCTCTACCGTTGCGGACAACCTGATCGAGAGTGTAAAATATAAAGTAGAAGAGTTTACTGGCATGAAGGTTGAGAAAATCAGCATTTATGTTGAAGGCGTAAGAGTGATAGATTAAGGAGGAACAAACCCTGTGGGCATGAATTATATAGATGCCGGGATGTTAAAGAATGCATTTCTGGCTGGAGCAAAGGGCCTGGAGGCCAACAAGGAATGGATCAATGAGCTGAACGTATTTCCTGTTCCAGATGGAGATACCGGTACGAACATGACGATGACGATTCTGTCAGCCGCCAGAGAAGTGGCAGCCGTTGAAAATCCGACGATGGAGGCGCTGGCGCGAGCGATTTCCTCCGGTTCCCTGCGCGGCGCACGAGGCAATTCCGGCGTTATCCTTTCACAGCTCTTCCGCGGATTTACGAAAGAGATTAAGACGGTAGATGTCATTACGACGAGTGTTCTCTCAGACGCATTTAACCGTGCGACGGAGACAGCTTATAAGGCAGTTATGAAGCCGAAGGAAGGTACGATTCTGACTGTTGCCAAGGGAATGGCGGATAAAGCAGCAGAACTGGCACCGCAGACCGAGGACGTACTTGAATTTTCAGAGAAAGTATTGGAGTACGGCGAATATGTTTTAAGCCAGACACCGGAGATGCTTCCGGTTCTGAAAGAGGCAGGTGTAGTGGATTCTGGCGGACAGGGTCTGATTCAGGTTATCAAGGGCTGTATTGAGGGCTTAAAAGGGAAAGTCGTGGATATCGACGCGGCAGTTACTCCGTCTGTATCGGGAAATAGAGCGGCAAAAACAGCAACAGGCGTCGGAAGCACGCAGGCAGCGGATATCCGTTTTGGTTATTGTACGGAATTTATTATCAATGCAGAAAAACCGGCGGGTGAGACGACAGAGCAGGAACTGAAAGATTATCTGAGTACGATCGGCGACTCCCTGGTAGTTGTGGCAGATGATGATATTGTCAAGATTCACGTTCATACAAACGATCCAGGTCTGGCGATTCAGAAAGCACTGACCTACGGTTCCCTGTCCCGCATCAAGATTGACAATATGCGCGAGGAACATCAGGAGAAACTGATCAAAGATTCCGAACGTCTGGCGGCACAGCAGAAGGCAGAAGAAGCCAAAGAGAAGAAGGAAGAACCACGCAAGAAATATAGATTTATCGCCGTATCGGTCGGAGAAGGTCTTTCTGAGATTTTCAAGGGCATCGGCGCTGACTATATCATCGAGGGCGGACAAACGATGAATCCGAGTACGGAGGATATGCTGGAAGCAATCGAAAAAGTCCATGCCGAGACAGTTTACATTCTGCCGAACAATAAAAATATTATTCTGGCGGCAGAGCAGGCAAAGAGCCTGTCAGAAGATACCAAGGTATATGTAGTTCCGTCCAAGACGGTTCCGCAGGGTATCACGGCGCTGATTAATTTTGCTCCGGATCTGACGGCGGAAGAAAATATGGAACAGATGTCTGAGGAGATGAGCCACGTTAAGACCGCTCAGATTACCTACGCAGTCCGCAATACATCGATCGATGGTATGGAGATCGCAGAGGGCGATATCATGGGGATCGGCGACAGCGGCATGCTGGCAGTTGGCAAGAATATCGAGGAGACCGCGATGGAGTCACTTCGTAAGATGGTAGATGATGAGTCTGAGCTTGTGACGATCTATTATGGTGAGGATGTCACGGAAGAGGACGCAGAGGCATTCTGTGAGAAAGCCCGCAAAGAATTTACATCCTGCGAATTTGAATGCCAGAATGGCGGGCAGCCGATTTACTATTATATGATTTCGGTAGAGTAGATTTAGGTCGTTTAAAGTGATTGAAATGCGTTAAATGAATCTGCACGATTGGCTGAGAAAATGCAGATAACGAGAAAATGAATTTTCTATGTGATGGCGCAGATAAAACATTTGACGTATAAAACAAAATAATTCATAAGTATGAAATGAGGCAGGTCAGGGGAGAGATCCCTGCGTCCTGCCTCTCTTTCATTCCAATGTATTCCCGGATTTTTTGTCCGGTAACTGTCCGCGTGGCTGATTTTCCGGAGAATATTCTGAAAAGCAGGAGGAGATAAATGGAACAGCAGAATATAATCGCTGTCAAGGGCATCGGTGAAAAGACGGCAAAGCTATTTCAAAAAATAGGCGTGGAAACGGTGGAAGAACTGCTCCATTATTATCCGCGTGCTTATGATGAGTTTAAGGAACCGCAGCCGATCGCGGAACTGAAGGAAGATACGATCGCGGCAGTCGGCGGAATCCTGGCAAAAACGGCGGATGTGGTGCGGTATGGAGCGCGCCTGCAGGTTACGACGGCTGGATTGCGGGACAGCGGAGGCACACTGGCGCTGGCATGGTACAATATGCCCTATCTGCGCGGGACGCTCAAGGCGGGGGAACGCTTTATTTTCCGTGGCCGTGTGGTAAAAAAAAGGGGAAGACTTACGATGGAGCAGCCGGAGATCTACCGCCCGGAACAGTATGCGAAAGTCGTGTCGTCTATGCAGCCGGTTTACGGACAGACGAAGGGACTTGGCAATAAGACGATCGCAAAGGCAGTCACGGAAGCCCTCACGATGCACCAGATGGAACGGGAATATCTGCCGACTGGTCTGCGGGAAAAGTACGGATTGGCGGAAATCAACTATGCGCTGGAGCACATCCATTTTCCGGCAAACCGGGAAGAACTGATGTTTTCCCGGAAACGTCTTGTGTTTGATGAATTTTTCATGTTCCTGATGTCAGTGCGCCTGCTCAAAGACAAAAAAGAAGATAAAAAGAGCGCATATCCATTTACGATTTCTGGGGAAATGGCGTCGGTGGAAGAGCGCCTCCCATATGCTCTGACCGGGGCACAGAAAAAGGTAATCCGGGAGGTGTACGCCGATTTGTCCGGCGGGCATATCATGACCCGATTGATTCAGGGTGACGTTGGTTCGGGTAAGACGATTGTGGCGATTCTGGCGTTGCTGCAGGCGGCGGCAAATGGATATCAGGGGGCGCTGATGGTGCCGACGGAGGTACTGGCGCGCCAGCATTACGAGTCGATGACCGAATTGTTTGCGTCGCTGGGAATCACATATCGTCCGGTGCTTCTGACCGGTTCGATGACAGCGAAGGAAAAAAGGCTTGCCAGAGAGTCGATTGAAAATCATGAGGCAGATATCGTGATTGGAACCCACGCGCTGATTCAGGAAAAAGTGGTGTACGACAATCTGGCATTGGTAATCACGGATGAACAGCACCGTTTTGGAGTGGCACAGCGGGAAATGCTGAGCAAAAAAGGCGGCGAGCCGCATGTGCTTGTCATGAGTGCGACGCCGATCCCGCGGACGCTGGCGATTATTTTATATGGGGATCTTGATATTTCCATCATCGATGAACTTCCGGCAAACCGGCAGCCGATCAAGAACTGTGTCGTGAACCGTGAATTTCGCCCGAACGCCTACCGTTTTATCGAAAATGAAGTCCGCGCCGGCCGTCAAGCATACGTCATCTGCCCGATGGTCGAGCCGAGCGAGATGCTGGAGGCAGAGAACGTCATCGATTATACCGAAGAGCTGCGCCGCGCCCTGTCCCCGTCGATCCGGGTGGAATATCTGCACGGAAAGATGAAGGGAAAAGAAAAAAATGCGATCATGGAAGCATTTGCGGCAAATGAGATTCATGTGCTGGTATCCACCACGGTCATCGAGGTCGGAATCAATGTTCCGAATGCCACCGTTATGATGATCGAAAATGCCGAGCGTTTCGGTCTGGCGCAGCTCCATCAGCTCCGCGGGCGCGTCGGTCGAGGAAAAGACCAGTCCTACTGCATCATGGTCAACGCCTCCGGCGAGGAAGACGCCGGAAAGCGGCTGGATATTCTCAATAAGTCAAATGACGGCTTCTACATCGCCTCCGAAGACTTAAAACTGCGCGGTCCCGGAGACCTCTTCGGCGTCCGCCAGAGCGGTGATCTCGAATTCCATTTAGCAGATATATTTGCAGATGCAGATATATTGAAGGCAGTTTCGGATGAAGTGAAGAAATTAATGGATAAAGATCCGCTGTTGGAGGCGGAGGAGAATCAAGAGCTGAAACGGAAGATGAATGGATATTTAGAGAGAGGATGGGAGAAGGTGAATTTGTGATGGGGATGGATTGAATTGCAAATCGCGGTTTGAGTAGATTAATTAGAAAAAACTCCTGCATACACAGAATGAAGATTTATCTGTTTATGCAGGAGTTTTTTGAAATTTACAGCCGTTTATCAGCCGTCAATTCTCATTACATCTGTCCCTCGTTATACCGCTTAATCAGCTTCTGGATCTTCGCAGTCGGTGTCAGTGCGTTCTCCAGAGATACGTTATGGTTCAGGGAGTTGATGATTGCAGCGATAAATTTGCTCATATCAGCTTCTACATACCAGTCACGTTTAAGAAGTTCCGGCGTGTGGTAGTTTAAGTTGGTGGTTACAACGCAGTCGAGGTAACCTTTTGCGAAAAATTCGTCGAATTTCTCAAGTCCGTTGGTGAACAGACCGAAGGTAGCGCATACAACGACGCGTTTTGCCTTGCGCTCTTTGAGGGCGCGGCAGGTGTCCAGCATGCTCTCGCCGGAGGAGATCATGTCATCGATGATGAGAACGGTCTTTCCTTCAACGGAAGAACCTAAGAACTCATGGGCAACGATCGGGTTACGTCCATTGACAACACGGGAGTAATCGCGGCGTTTGTAGAACATACCCATGTCAACACCCAGGTTGTTTGCCAGATATACGGCGCGGGACATAGCGCCCTCGTCCGGGCTGATAACCATCAGGTTGTCCTTGTCGATCTTTAAGGTTTTGTCATGGTTCAGTAATGCCTTGATAAACTGGTAGGTCGGCATGAAATTATCAAAACCGCTTAACGGAATGGAGTTCTGTACACGCGGGTCATGTGCATCGAAGGTAATGATGTTGCTTACGCCCATCTGAATCAGTTCTTCGAGCATCATCGCGCAGTCAAGGGATTCACGACCGCTGCGCTTGTGCTGGCGTCCTTCATATAAGAACGGCATGATAACATTGACACGATGTGCGGTAGCAATGGATGCGCCGATGATACGTTTTAAATCCTGATAATGGTCGTCCGGGGACATATGATTGGTAAATCCGCTCATTTTGTAGGTCAGGCTGTAGTTGGTTACATCGACCATGGCGTAAATATCGGTACCACGGACAGACTCATTGACGATGCCTTTTGCTTCACCGCTTCCGAAACGCGGGCACGCGCAGTCAAGCATGTAGGAATCAGCATCATAGCCGCGGTACTGTAAATTTTCCTGACGTTTTTTCAGGACTTCAATATCGTTGCGGCGGAAATTGATAATGTGGGAGTTGACTTTCTCAGCCAGATCCCGGCAGCTCTCCAGTGCGGCAATTTTAAGCGGCGCAACCGGAAGCGTGTCATTAAACACGTAGTCATTCGACATGATTATACCTCCAAACAGTGTAGGTCCTTCGATGCATGCGGGCAGAGCGTACAAGTTTGTCTGCCATTTGCAGGACATAATACAACTACTTTATACCATTTTATGATAAGAAACGTCAATAGCAAATGAGAAAATTACAAAAAAAATCAAATATTTGGCGTGCTTTCATTTTTTATTTCATAGGACGTATTTTCCTGTGAAACAAAAAATCCGCATCTGCGAATCAGAAGCACAACTTTACAAAAAAGCTGATTACTGTTAATATAATACTGGATTCTTAGGGTTTAAAAATATTTGAAATGAGGATTTTATAAATGAAAAAAGGTCATCTGATAAAATCGGTCGATCCGGGCTCGATTGCGGAGGAAATGGAGCTGGAGCCGGGGGACGTCCTTCTGACGATCGATGGAGATGAGATAGAGGATATTTTTGATTATGAATATAAGATAAACAGTGAGGAGATCACGCTGCTGGTCCGCAAGAAGAACGGCGAGGAGTGGGAACTGGATATCGTAAATGAGTATCAGGATCTGGGGATTACCTTTGAAAATGGTCTGATGAGCGATTATCGTTCCTGCAGGAATAAGTGCATCTTCTGTTTCATCGACCAGATGCCGCCGGGCATGCGTGAGACACTGTATTTTAAGGACGATGATTCCAGACTTTCGTTCCTGCAGGGCAACTATATCACGCTGACGAATATGAAGGATAAGGATATTGAGCGGATTATCCGGTTTAAGCTGGCGCCGATCAATATTTCAGTGCAGACGACGAATCCGGAGCTGCGCTGCAAGATGCTTCATAACCGCTTTGCCGGTGAGGCACTCCAGAAAATCGACCGCCTGTATGAGGCGGATATCCCGATGAACGGTCAGATCGTTTTATGCCGGGGCGTCAATGACGGGGCGGAGTTAGATCGTTCGATCCGTGACCTGACGAAATACATTCCGGCGATGCAGAGTGTTTCGGTTGTGCCGGTCGGTCTCTCGAAGTACCGCGATGGTCTGTATCCGCTTGAGCCGTTTACACCGGAGCAGCTGGGCGATACCATTGATTTGATAGAGAAATGGCAGAAGAAGATCTATGCGGAACATGGTATTCACTTCATTCACGCCAGCGATGAATTTTATATGGGCGCCGGGCGCCCGCTTCCGGAAGCGGATCGCTATGATGGCTATATCCAGCTGGAAAATGGGGTCGGCATGATCCGCCTGATGGAGGAGGAGATAGCCGAGGCGCTGGAGCAGCTGCGTCCGGGAGAGGCTGGCGAGGTGTGCCCGGAGGAGATTTCGATTGCAACGGGACGGTTGGCTGCTCCGTATATTGAGCGGTATGCAGAGCGCGTGTGCCGCCAGTTTCCGGGGAAAAAGGTACATGTATATGCGATCCGCAATGATTTCTTTGGCGAGCGGATCACGGTGGCGGGGCTGATCACGGCAAAGGATCTGATTGCACAGTTAAAGGAACAGACGCTTGGCAGCCGCCTGCTGCTTCCAAGCGCCATGTTCCGAAGCGGCGAGGAGACATTTCTGGATGATCTGACCCGCACGGATGTACAAAATGCTTTACAAGTTCCGGTGGATATTGTAAAATCAAGCGGACGCGATTTTGTGGAAGCAATTCTGGCTCCTGTGAAGGAGGAAAGCTCCAGGCATGGCGAGTATGAGCCGGATCCGGAGGAATTTGCCGCTCAGATGGATGATAACTGGCAGGAAGAAGATCTGGATGGCGTACAGGTGTACGCATATGAGCCGGAAGACCTGGACGAGGATGCTCCGGATGAAGTCGTTTGTTTTGAAGAGGAAGACTCAGATCTGGAGGATGAGAAAGAAACGTGATGGCTGGAAATACAGTGGAAAACGTGCTTTCGGACACACAGAAAGAAAGCGTCTGGATGTGAAATGCATCACAATGAATGAAACAAGTAACTGGACAATAAAAATAGCAGCTGTGGATTTACAAACCAGCTGCGGAGCATGAAAATAAATGGAGGCATAAATATGAAAAAGAAACCGGTGGTGGCGGTCGTTGGACGTCCAAACGTGGGAAAATCCACCCTTTTCAACGTCCTTGCGGGCGATATGATTTCGATTGTAAAAGATACTCCAGGTGTAACGCGTGACCGTATTTACGCGGACTGTACCTGGTTAGACCATTCTTTTACCCTGATCGATACTGGCGGTATCGAGCCGGATACGAAGGATATTATCCTGTCCCAGATGCGTGAGCAGGCGGAGATCGCGATCGCGACGGCGGATGTGATCCTGTTTATCGTAGATGTGCGTCAGGGCATGACCGATTCGGATTCCAAGGTGGCGGATATGCTGCGTAAATCGAGAAAACCGGTTGTTCTGGCGGTCAATAAAGTAGACAATCCGGCGAAATTTGGCAATGACGTCTATGAGTTCTACAACCTCGGCATCGGTGATCCGGTAGCGATCTCGGCAGCCTCCCGTCTGGGACTGGGCGATCTGCTGGATGAAGTCGTGGCACATTTCCCGGAGGGAAGCGGTGACGAGGAAGAGGATGACCGTCCGAGAGTGGCGATTGTCGGAAAACCAAACGTAGGTAAATCTTCTATTATAAATAAGCTTCTGGGCGAGAACCGCGTCATCGTATCGGATATCGCCGGTACGACCCGCGATGCAGTCGATACAGAGATTGTCCGCAACGGTACCGAGTATGTCTTTATCGATACGGCAGGTCTGCGCCGCAAGAGCAAGATCAAGGAGGAGCTGGAGCGCTACAGCATCATCCGTACCGTAACGGCGGTTGAGAGAGCGGATGTGGTTCTGATGGTCATCGACGCGAAAGAGGGAGTAACCGAGCAGGATGCAAAGATTGCCGGTATTGCACATGAGCGTGGAAAAGGTATTATCATCGTGGTAAATAAATGGGATGCGATCGATAAGACCGATAAGACTATTTATGAGTACACCAATAAGATTAAGACCGTTCTGTCCTTTATTCCGTATGCGGAGTTCGTGTTCGTATCCGCACTGACCGGACAGCGTATGAATAAGCTGTTTGAGATGATCGACATGGTGCGCGAAAATCAGACACTGCGTATTGCAACCGGCGTTCTCAATGAGATCCTGGCAGAGGCAGTGGCACTGCAGCAGCCGCCGTCTGACAAGGGCAAGCGTTTAAAGCTCTACTATATGACACAGGTAGCGGTCAAACCGCCGACATTTGTTGTGTTTGTCAATGATAAGGAACTGATGCATTTCTCATATACACGGTATCTCGAGAACAAGATCCGTGACGCATTCGGATTCAAGGGAACTTCCTTAAAATTCCTGATCCGCGAGAGAAAGGGGAAGGATCAATAATGGAACGTCTCATCTGTATTGTGATTGGCTATATCTTTGGTCTGATCCAGTCCGGCTATCTGTATGGAAAGGCGAATCATATGGATATCCGCCAGTACGGCAGCGGAAATGCCGGTTCTACGAACGTCCTGCGTGTGATGGGAAAGAAAGCGGGCGCGATCGTATTTTTAGGGGACTTTTTCAAGGCGGTGTTTGCAATGGCAGTCTGCCGTCTGCTGTTTAAGGGAAATGCGGACGTGGATCTTCTTGCATTGTATGCGGGTCTGGGAGTCACACTCGGTCACAATTTCCCGTTTTACCTGAAATTCAAGGGCGGCAAGGGAATTGCCTGCATGGCGGGCATCATGACAGCGATGGATCTGCGGATTACGCTGACCTGTTTCGTGATTTTCTCCGTGACGGTGTTCCTGACCCGCTATGTATCGCTTGGTTCGATTCTTGTGTCGATCACCTTTTTTGCAGAGCTTGTGATCTTTGAGAGCATGGGTTCCTACCGGGTAAGCACGCCGAACCGCATCCAGTTCTATGCACTGGGCGCGATTCTGATGTGCATGGCGATCTGGCGCCATCGGAGCAATATTGGGCGTCTGTTGTCCGGCACAGAAAACAAACTGGGCGCGAAGAAATCATGAAAGAAGTTTAACAACACTTTACATAGTTGCCATAAGGTAATTGTTCACAGGTAGGCACTTTTGGAACCGAAAGTGCCGTAAGAAAACGTGGTGGCAGCAGGAATTTGCCGTATTGAAATGCGAGCCACGGCAAATTCCGTTACTGGGCACGTATGCGTGAACAGTAACGTCATAAGTAACGGGAATGTATAAAAAATTCCAAAAAACATTGACCTGTAGAGAGAAGAAGAGAGAAAAGCAGGTCGGGAGGTATCAGGATGGCAGCAGTAGGAATTATCGGAGCCGGAACCTGGGGCACAGCCCTGGCGATGCTTCTGAACAATAATGGACACGATGTGACAATCTGGTCGGCATTTGATACAGAGATCCAGGAAATGAGCCGCACCAGACGGCACAAAAATCTGCCGGAGGTTGTACTTCCGGATCCGATCCAGATGACAGCGGATCTGCGCACCGCGATGGCAGAGAAGGATATGCTGATTATGGCGGTTCCGTCCGTCTATGTCCGCAGTACGGCGGCGAAGATGAAGGAATACCTGCGTTACGGTCAGATCGTTGTGGATGTGGCGAAAGGAATCGAGGAGCAGAGTCTTATGACGATGTCACAGGTCATCGAGGAGGAACTTCCGCTGGCGGAGGTAGCCGTCCTTTCCGGACCGAGCCATGCCGAGGAGGTGAGCCGGGGACTTCCGACTACCTGTGTGGCAGCGGCGCACCGCAAAAAGACTGCTGAGTTCATGCAGAGTGTGTTTATGAGCCCGGTGTTCCGTGTTTACACCAGCCCGGATATGCTGGGCGTGGAAATTGGCGCGGCTCTTAAAAATGTCATTGCGCTGGCAGCCGGTACCGCGGATGGGTTGGGATGCGGCGATAACACGAAGGCGGCGCTGATCACCCGCGGAATTGCGGAGATTGCCCGTCTGGGTATTGCAATGGGCGGAAAACAGCAGACCTTCTACGGATTATCCGGCATCGGTGATTTGATCGTAACCTGTGCGAGCATGCACAGCCGCAACCGCCGGGCGGGTATCCTGATTGGAAAGGGATACACGATGGATGAGGCGATGAAGGAAGTGCAGATGGTTGTCGAGGGCGTTTATTCTGCGAAAGCCGGTCTTCTGCTGGCACAGAAATACGGCTGCGATATGCCGATCGTTTCCCAGGTCAACCAGGTGTTGTTTGACGGGAAATCTCCGAAAGAGGCGCTGGCGGATCTGATGATGCGCGATCCGCGGATTGAATCGAGCGATCTTCCGTGGAAGGGATAATTCAGAAGGCAGTCATTATTCTGAATTTGAGTGATATAATTCAGAATAATAGCAATGAGACCTACTATTTTTTTCTGGAAAATGCAGGTGTCCACGTCAGGTGGACAAAAGCTTATAAAAGTGTTTGCTATAACCTGTAAGAATGCTTAATATAACTACGAGATCTGGAAAAGAGAGAATTTAGCGAAAAAAAACGAAAATCCGCTAAATTCCCTCTTTTTTAAGTGGTTTTTGTATTGACAATTAGAGGGGTAAAATTTATAATTGCCTCATTCAAATAGTTGTTGTATTCCATTGCAGCATAGAATTGGAGGAGAATATTATGAAAAAAAGAGTAGTTAGTCTTGGACTTGCAGCCATGATGGCGATGTCTATGACCGCTTGCGGTGGCTCTGGAAATGCGAGCACTTCTGAATCAGCAGCAGAAGACGCACAGGGCGCAGAGGGAGCTGACGGCGAAGTATTTAAAATTGGCGGTATCGGACCGATCACCGGTGCGGCTGGCGCTTACGGCGAGGCTGTAAAGAATGGTACTGAGCTGGCAATCAATGAGATCAACAAGGCTGGCGGTATCAATGGTTATCAGGTAGCGTTCAACTTCCAGGATGATGAGAATGATCCGGAGAAGGCGATCAACGCATACAATACCTTAAAAGACTGGAACATGCAGATGCTTCTTGGTACCGTTACTTCCAAGCCGTGTATCGCAGTTGTAGCAGAGACAGCAGCAGATAACCTGTTCCAGCTGACTCCGTCCGGATCTGCTGTTGAGAGTATTTCCGGCGACAACGCATTCCGCGTATGCTATTCTGACCCGGATCAGGGACGTGCATCCGCTCAGTACATCGGCGAGCACAAACTGGCAACCAAGATCGCTATCATCTACGACAGCTCCAGCGAGTACTCCGATGGTATCCGCGAGTCCTTCGTAGCAGAGGCCCCGAATCAGGGTCTGGAGGTAGTAGCCAGCGAGGCATTTACATCTGATAACAATACCGATTTCTCCGTACAGCTTGATAAAGCAAAAGAGTCCGGCGCTGATCTGGTATTCCTGCCGATCTACTATCAGGAGGCATCTGTTATCCTGAAACAGGCAAACGATAAAGATTTCCACCCGCAGTTCTTCGGCTGTGATGGTATGGACGGTATCCTGAGCGTTGATGGCTTTGATAAGTCCTTAGCAGAAGGTCTGATGCTTCTGACTCCGTTCTCCGTAGACGAGGAGTCCAGCCAGGACTTCGTAACTGCTTACCGTGATGCTTACGGCATCGACCCGCTTCAGTTCGCAGCAGATGCTTACGACGGCGTATATGCAATTAAGGCAGCTGCAGAGAAGGCAGAGATCACACCGGATATGAGCACTTCCGATATCTGCGATGCACTGAAAACAGCTATGACTGAGATCCAGATCGATGGTCTGACCGGTACAGAGATGCACTGGACGGCAGAAGGCGAGCCGCAGAAAGCGCCGAAAGCTGTAGAGATCAAAGACGGTAAATATGAGATGATGCAGTAATTAAAAATTTAAAAACTGCAGAACCGTTGCGGCTATATGTATGTAGCTCTGATGGGACTGTTACTGGATGTCCGGCGGCGCAGATGGCTGCCGGGCATTTAGTAACAGCTTTCTTTTTAAAACGGTTCACTGCACATGCTTGCCTGCGACGGCGACCGGGTGTTTGCTTTCTGCGGACTGTGAGACGGTCATGTTTGTTCTGCAAATTCGGTCACAGGTAAACATGTGCAGCGAAATGCGTGTACAGGGAAATGCGAAAACGTAGAAACAAAGAGGTAGGTGTATACATATGAGTTTTCTTTCTTATTTAATCAATGGCATCAGTCTGGGAAGTGTCTATGCGATCATTGCACTGGGCTACACCATGGTTTATGGCATCGCGCGTATGCTGAACTTCGCACACGGCGATATCATCATGGTAGGCGGTTTCACAGTGTTTACGATTGTCACAACGATGGGCGGTTCTCCGGTTGTGGGTATTCTGGCTTCGGTGGTTGTGTGTACAGTGCTGGGCGTTACGATCGAGCGAGTTGCATACAGACCGCTGCGTGACGCGTCCCCGCTGGCAGTTCTGATTACCGCGATCGGTGTCAGTTATCTGCTCCAGAACGTGGCGCTTCTGATTTTTGGTTCCAATGCGAGACAGTTTACATCAGTTATTACTGTACCGGCATTAAAGCTGGCTGGCGGCAAGCTTTCGATCTCCAGTGTCACGATCGTGACGATTTTAAGCTGTATCGTAATTATGGCTGCCCTGATGACATTTATCAACAAGACGAAAATGGGGCAGGCGATGTTGGCGGTTTCTGAGGATCGCGGTGCGGCAACCTTGATGGGTATCAATGTAAACCGCACGATCTCCGTAACCTTTGCGATTGGTTCCGCTCTGGCGGCAGTAGCAGGCGTGCTGCTCTGCTCGGCGTACCCGTCCCTGTCCCCGTACACCGGTTCCATGCCGGGTATCAAGGCATTCGTGGCAGCAGTATTTGGCGGTATCGGTTCGATTCCGGGCGCATTTATCGGCGGTATCCTGCTTGGTATCATTGAAAACCTTGCCAAGGCGTATATTTCCTCCCAGCTTTCTGACGCGATCGTATTCTCTGTCCTGATTATCGTGCTTCTGGTCCGCCCGACCGGTATTCTCGGCAAGAAGATGACGGAGAAAGTATAATAGAGAAAATTATACGATGGTTCATGCCGGGGACTTTTGAAACGGAAAGTGCCGTGTGAAAACAAGATGGTGCATGAACTGCAATAAGCAAGAGAAAGTGCAGGTGTTTAAAATGAACGCATATAAAAATAAAATTCGGATTCAGAATGCGATCACATATGCGATTGTAATCGGCTGTTACATTCTGATTCAGATTATGATGGCAGGCGGCCATGTAAACAGTCTTTTAAAGGGTATTCTGGTTCCACTTTGTACCTATACGATTTTGGCGGTTTCCTTAAACCTCACGGTTGGTATTCTCGGCGAGCTGAGTCTGGGTCATGCCGGATTCATGTGTGCGGGTGCGTTTTCAGGTGCATTTTTTAATCATGCCATGAAAAATCTGATCGCAAGCAACCAGGTACGCTTCATTCTGGCGCTCTTTGTCGGTGCGGCGGTAGCGGCGGTATTTGGTATCCTCATCGGTATTCCGGTTCTGCGTCTGAAAGGAGACTATCTGGCGATTGTAACGCTGGCATTCGGTGAGATCGTTAAAAATATTATCAATGTTCTGTACGTCGGCATCGACGGAAACGGAATCCACGTTTCCATGAAAGATGTAGCTTCCTTAAAGCTGGCAGCGGACGGTCAGGTGATCATCAAGGGTGCACAGGGTATCACAGGTACACCGAAGACGGCGACCTTTACGATCGGCATTATCCTGGTACTCCTGACCCTGTTTATTGTATTGAATATCATCAATTCCCGGACAGGCCGTGCGATCATGGCGATCCGCGACAACCGTATTGCGGCAGAGTCTGTGGGTATCAATATCACGAAATACAAACTGATGGCATTTACCATCTCTGCTTCCTTAGCCGGTGTGGCAGGCGTTCTGTACGCACACAACCTGGCGACGCTGGCAGCGACCCCGAAAAGCTTCGGTTATAATATGTCCATTATGATCCTTGTATTTGTGGTTCTGGGCGGCATCGGAAATATCCGTGGTTCCATGATCGCGGCGGTTATCTTAACCCTGCTTCCGGAGATGCTTCGAAGCCTCAATAATTACCGTATGCTGATTTACGCGGTCGTCCTGATTGCAATGATGCTTTTGACCTCCAGCCCGAAGGCGATCGAGGTCCGCGAGCGCATCTTTTCATCATTCCGGAAAAAGAAGACAGAAGGGGAGGCGTAAATCATGGCAATGCTGGATGTAAAAAATTTAAGTATTTCTTTTGGCGGTCTGAAAGCGGTCGATGATTTCAGCATCACGATAGAAAAAGGACAGCTCTACGGTTTGATCGGACCGAACGGCGCTGGTAAAACGACTATTTTCAACCTTTTGACGGGCGTGTACAAGCCGGATGGTGGATGGATTCTGCTGGATGGAAAGGACATTACCGGTCACAAGGCAATCCAGATCAATCAGGCAGGCATCGCGAGAACCTTCCAGAATATCCGTCTGTTCAAGGAGCTGAGTGTGCTTGACAATGTAAAGGTTGGTCTTCACAACCATCATAAATATTCTACGCTGAGCGGCATTCTGCGTCTTCCGTCCTATTACAAGGTTGAGAAAGAGATGGATGAGCGCGCAATGGAGCTTTTGAAGGTGTTTGACCTCGACAAAGAGTTTGATTATAAGGCATCGAACCTCCCATACGGCAAGCAGAGAAAGCTGGAGATCGCCAGAGCGCTGGCGACCGAGCCGAAGCTTCTGCTTCTTGACGAGCCGGCAGCCGGCATGAACCCGAATGAGACGGCAGAGCTGATGAAGACGATCCGTTTCGTGCGCGATCATTTTGATATGACCGTACTTCTCATTGAGCATGATATGAAGCTGGTCTCCGGTATCTGCGAGCGCCTGACGGTCTTAAACTTCGGTCATATGCTGGCAGAGGGACCGACCAGCGAAGTACTCAGCAATCCAGAAGTTATCAAAGCATATCTGGGAGAATAGGGGGAAGTTTCGTATGTCAATGCTGGAAGTAAAAGATTTACAGGTATATTATGGTGTGATACAGGCACTCAAGGGAATTTCCTTTGAGGTAGAACAGGGCGATGTGGTAGCGCTGATCGGTGCCAACGGAGCCGGAAAGACGACGACGCTTCACACGATCACGGGTCTGCTGCCGTCCAAGGCAGGCAATATCACATTTGAGGGAACGGATATTACCCATGTACCGGGCTATAAGCTGGTATCAATGGGAATCGCCCACGTGCCGGAGGGGCGCCGTGTGTTCGCTTCCCTGACGGTTCTCCAGAACCTGAAAATGGGTGCGTATACGAGAAATGACAAGAAGGAAATTGAAGATACGATCGAAATGATTTACAAGCGTTTCCCGCGTCTGAAAGAGCGCAAGAACCAGCTTGCCGGAACTTTGTCCGGCGGCGAGCAGCAGATGCTTGCGATGGGACGCGCCCTCATGAGCCACCCGCGCCTGATCGTTCTCGACGAGCCGTCGATGGGTCTGTCCCCACTCTATGTTAATGAGATTTTCGATATTATCCAGGAAATCAACAAGGACGGCGTGACTGTTCTTCTGGTCGAGCAGAATGCGAAAAAAGCGCTCTCCATTTCCAACAAAGCATATGTGCTTGAGACGGGCAATATCGTTCTGAGCGGTGATGCGAAAGAACTGATGAATAATGAGAGAGTGAAGAAGGCTTATCTGAGCGAATAAAAATGTTCTGTGAGCCGGAGCTTTCCAAATGGGAATATTCATAACCCCCTTATGGTCTGAATACATTGTATCAGCAGACCAAGGGGGTATTTTTATGGATCATTTTAATGTATACAGCGATATCCAGGCGCGAACCGGCGGCGAGATCTATATTGGGGTGGTTGGTCCGGTTCGGACAGGGAAATCGACCTTTATTAAGCGCTTTATGGAACTTCTCGTCCTTCCGGGGCTGGAAGATGTCCATGCCCGCGAGCGCGCCCGGGATGAACTTCCCCAGTCTTCGGCGGGGAAAACGATCATGACAACGGAACCGAAATTTATCCCTAAAGAGGCGGCAAAGCTCTCGCTTGGGGACGGTGTGGAGGTGCGGGTCCGCCTGATCGACTGCGTCGGTTTCATGGTGGAGGGCGCTGCCGGTCATATTGAAAACGAGAAAGAACGCATGGTGCGGACGCCGTGGTATGAGGAGGAGATCCCATTTACAGCGGCAGCCGAGCTGGGAACGCGCAAGGTCATCACGGATCATTCGACGATCGGGCTTGTGGTTACGGCGGACGGCAGTTTCGGGGAGTTGAAACGGGAGAATTATGTTCCGGCGGAAGAGAAGACCGTGCAGGAACTGAAAAAACTGGGAAAGCCGTTTCTGGTGCTTTTAAACTCGCAGAAACCATATTCGGAGGAGACGCGGGCGCTGGCAGCCCGGATGACCGAAAAATATGAGGTGCAGGTGCTCCCAGTCAACTGTGAGCAGCTGCGCGCCGAGGATATCCGGGAGATTCTGGGGCAGGTGCTTCTGGAATTCCCGGTCACGGAGATCGATTTTTCGATTCCGAAATGGCTGGAGATTCTGCCAAACAGCCATTGGCTTAAATCGGAGGTCATACAGGCAGTCCGGGGGATGATGGATCGGACGGTACATATGCGCGATGTGGCGTTGGCGCTGCCGGAGGAAACCGGGGAAGCGATCCGCCGGATCCGGATTGTATCAATGAAAATGGATGATGGCAGCGTTCAGGCGGTGGTCGAGCTGGACGACGGACATTATTATCAGATCCTCAGCGAGTATGTGGGAATGCCGATCGAGGGCGAGTACCAGCTGATGCAGACCTTGAAGCGGTTGGCGTCGATGCAGAGCGAGTATGAAAAGGCATCCGTGGCGCTCACGCAGGCACGCAAGAAGGGCTATGGGGTTGTCACGCCGGAACGCGGGGAGATCGTTCTCGATGAGCCGCAGGTGGTGCGCCACGGCAATAAATATGGAGTCAAAATGAAAGCGCAGGCGCCGTCCATCAATCTCATCAAGGCGCAGATTGAGACTGAGATCGCGCCGATTGTGGGAAATGAACAGCAGGCAGAGGATTTGATCCGATACATCCGGGAGAATGCTGGAAAAGGTGAGGAAGGCATCTGGGAAACCAATATTTTTGGAAAATCAATCGCCCAGATCGTCGATGATGGGATTCAGGCGAAGATCTCCCAGCTCACTGAGGACTGCCAGGTGAAGCTGCAGGATACGCTGCAGAAAATCATCAATGACAGCAATGGGGGGATGATCTGTATTATTATATAATAGAATAGGTCTGGCTCTTGTTGGGAAAATGGTGCGTTGTCTGGAATGGGAATGTGGGACAGATAAGGTGATTTTATGAAAATTTTATCGAAACTTTATCGGGGAAATTGCAAAATTGTCAGAAATCAGTTATAATGAAGCTAATAGCAAAAACACTTTCCGCAAGGGGTATGCGGAAACATAAACGACAGAACAGGGGGCTGATTTTATGAGGCTTACATTTATCGGTGCGGATCATGAGGTTACAGGCAGCTGTCATTTTCTGGAGGCATGCGGGCTGAATATTCTGATTGACTGCGGTATGGAACAGGGGATCAACAAGTATGAAAATGCAGAACTTCCGATTCCGTATTCGGATGTGGACTATGTGTTGGTGACGCACGCCCATATCGATCATGTGGGATTGCTTCCACTTATCTATGCGAGGGGATTCCGCGGACAGATTATGGCGACGCGCGCGACCTGCGATCTGTGTGATATCATGCTGAAAGATTGCGCCCATATCCAGGAGTCAGAAGCGGAGTGGAAAAACCGGAAAGCCATGCGTGCCGGAAAACCGGAGGTGACACCGATTTACACGATGAACGATGCAGAAGGGGTACTGCATCACTTTGTCCCCTGCAATTACAATGAGATTATCCGTCTGAATGACAATCTGGAGATTCGGTTTGTCGATGTGGGACATCTGCTTGGTTCGGCTTCGATCGAGATCTGGATGAAGGAAGACGATTGTTCCAAGAAGATTGTATTTTCAGGTGATATCGGTAACAAAAACAAGCCGCTCATCCGCAGCCCGCAGTACATCCGTCAGGCGGATTATGTTGTCATGGAGAGCACTTACGGCGGTCGGTTCCACAAGAATACAGGCGATCACGTGGAAGAATTTGCCCGCGTGATTCAGGAGACGCTGGATAAGGGCGGCAATGTCGTGATCCCGGCATTTGCGGTCGGCAGAACGCAGGAAGTGTTGAATTACATCCGTATTATCAAGGAGAAAAACCTTGTAACCGGGCACGGCGTATTTCCGGTTTACTTAGACAGCCCGATGGCGGTGGAAGCGACCGGCGTGTTCAAGGACAATATGATGGATTGCTACAATGAGGAGACGAAGGAGCTGGTAAAAAAGGGCATCAATCCGATTTCTTTCCCGGGTCTGCATCTCTCGATCACCAGCAGCGATTCCGTTGCAATCAACTTTAACGAGGAACCGAAGGTTATCATCTCGGCAGCCGGCATGTGTGATGCGGGCCGTATCCGCCATCATCTGAAACACAACCTCTGGAGACCGGAGTGTACGATTTTGTTTGCTGGCTATCAGGCAGTCGGCACACTGGGACGCAGCATTATTGAGGGACGCGAGGAAGTGAAGCTGTTCGGTGAGTCGATCGAGGTCAAAGCACGGATCGAGAAGATCGAGGGCATCAGCGGCCATGCGGACGAGACCGGGCTTTTGGAGTGGGTTGGCAGTTTTATGGAAAAACCGTCCCAGGTCTTCGTGGTACACGGCGATGACACAGTGTGCGATGCATTTGCAGAGACGGTCAAGGAAACTTACGGCATCAATGCGATGGCTCCGTTCTCCGGCAGTTCCTACGACCTGAAAGAGGGATGCTTCGTGACTGTTACGAAGGGTATTCCGATTCAGAAACCGGCAGTGAACGAAGCAACGAAGAAAGCGGCTGGTGTATTTGCCCGCCTGCTGGCAGCCTGCGACCGCCTGCGCCGTGTTGTTATGCATAACGAGGGCGGGGCGAACAAAGATTTGGCACGTTTTGCCGACCAGATCAACTCGCTCTGCGATAAGTGGGACCGCTAAGCTTCAATAATAGACATAAAGGAGATTTCTGACTTGAAAGTAACTATATACACAGACGGCGCCGCCCGCGGTAATCCAGATGGTCCGGGCGGATTTGGAACCGTCATTCACTATGTAGATCCGGCAGGAAAACTGCACACGAAAGAGATTTCCGGCGGCTACAAACGAACTACGAACAACCGTATGGAGCTGATGGCAGCTATCGCCGGTCTCGAGGCGCTCAACCGCCCCTGCGAGATCGAACTCTATTCAGATTCCCAGTATCTCGTCAACGCTTTTAACCAGCACTGGATCGAGGGTTGGATCAAAAAGGGCTGGAAACGCGGCAAAAATGAGGAGGTTAAGAATGTAGATCTATGGAAGCGCCTGCTCGCTGCCAAGGAACCCCATCAGATTTCGTTTTTCTGGGTGAAGGGGCATAATGGGCATCCGGAGAATGAGAGATGTGACTTTTTGGCTACTTCGGCGGCGGATGGGGACGAGCTGATGGTGGATCCGGGGGTATAGCTCGTTACAGCTCACACATGTGTGCCCAGTAACAGGATTTTGCCGATGCTTCGCATTCCAAATCGGCAAAATCTGCATCCGGAACTGTATTGTACGGAATTTTCAGTTCAGAAAATTCCTACCTATGAGCAGTTACTATAACAACCCTTACGATATGTTTACATCTTTCGATCATCTATTTTCAAACCGTCTTAAATGTGCTATTTTAAAATTATCAAGTGAACAGGAATAGCAAAGGCGGTTGAGAGTAATTTGAAAAATAAAGGAATGATCGCTGCCCTCGGTCTGATTCTGGTGCTGGGGATTGTGACGACGGCGGCAACGCGGCGTTATATCCGGGAGCAGGCGGGAAGTGAGAGAAGCCTGACGGTCGGACCGGAGGCGATGTATGAGGCGGAACCATTTGCGGCGGAAGCAGCGGAAAATGGTCTGGCGGAGGATGCGCCGGAGCCATCTTCTAAAAAAATGGCGCATGCGGAAAGCGTGGGGACAGAAGATAGAGCCTGTATGCAGGCGGAAGGAGATGTTTCTGTCCAGTCTTTAGGTGAACAAAAGGAAAAACGTGCAGATAATCGGGCGGCTGCTAAGGCGGCAGAGAAGCAGAGCGCGGGCGATGAGTCGGATCATTCTGTGAATACAGGGGCGGTTGTGTCCCCGGTTGAAAATGGAATTGTATCTCCTGCGCGAGGCGCGTCCTCCGGGACAGGTGCAGGCTCGGACCGGACAGCGGAAGATTACCGGAACCGGCTGGGCGAGATCGAGAATACGATTCAAAACCTGGAAAATTCGGAAAGTGCGAATACGACCGACGCGATGCGGGAGGCGGTCGCGTATGAGTACCGGCTCTGGGATGCCGAATTAAATCAGATTTATCAGGCAATCATGGCGGTGCTTCCAGACGAGGAGACAGACACGCTGCGTGGTCGGGAACGCAGATGGATCCGGGAACGTGATACGGCGGCGAAACAGGCGGCGGAGCGCTACAAGGGCGGCACGATGGAAAATGTCGAGTACACGGCGTCGCTGGCAAATTCGACGCGGGATCGGGCGTATGAGCTTTTGGATTTGTATGAATCGTATCTTCCGGCAGAGTAGTGAAAAAATTAGAAAATGGGACTTTTGCGGCATATAGAATTGCGGTAAGGGTCCCATTTTTACACACTTTTTGTACACTTTTTGTACCGATAAACCTCTTGCGAAATGTAAATTCCTATGATAGGATATAAAGAATGAGGAAAATTTTACTTAAATAGAAGTAACTATAGGAGGAAGCAACGTGAAAAAATACGGTGTGAACGAACTTAGAAAGATGTTCTTAGACTTTTTTGAGAGCAAGGGACATCTGGCAATGAAGAGTTTCTCTCTGGTTCCGCATAATGATAACAGCCTTCTGCTTATCAACTCTGGTATGGCTCCGTTAAAGCCATATTTTACGGGTCAGGAGATTCCGCCGAGAACAAGAGTATGTACCTGTCAGAAATGTATTCGTACCGGCGATATCGAGAATATCGGTAAGACTGCCCGTCATGGTACCTTTTTTGAGATGCTTGGCAACTTCTCCTTCGGTGATTATTTCAAAGAGGAAGCGATTCACTGGTCCTGGGAATTTTTAACCGAGGTTGTCGGACTTGATCCGGATCGCCTCTATCCGTCTGTGTTCGAGAGCGATGACGAGGCATTTGATATCTGGAACAAAGAGATGGGTATTCCGGCAGAGCGTATTTTCCGCTTTGGCAGAGAGGATAACTTCTGGGAGCATGGCGCTGGTCCGTGCGGTCCGTGTTCTGAGATTTACTATGACCGCGGTGAGAAATACGGCTGCGGCAAACCGGGATGTACGGTAGGCTGCGAGTGTGACCGTTACATGGAGGTATGGAACAATGTATTCTCCCAGTTTAACAACGACGGTCACGGCAACTACACCGAGCTGGAGCACAAGAACATTGATACCGGAATGGGTCTGGAGCGTCTGGCAGTGATTGTACAGGATGTAGATTCCCTGTTTACGGTTGATACCAACAAAGCTCTGTTAGACCGTGTCTGCGAGCTGGCACATACCGAATATCAGAAAGATCATGAGACCGATATTTCTCTGCGTATTGTAGCGGATCATATCAAGTCCTGCACCTTCATGATTTCCGATGGCATTATGCCATCCAACGAGGGACGCGGATATGTTCTGCGCCGCCTTCTGCGCCGTGCAGCACGCCATGGCAAAAAACTTGGCATCGAGGGTGAGTTCTTAGCAGCTCTGTCCCGCACCGTTATCGACCTTTCCAAGGATGGTTATCCGGAACTGGAAGAGAAGAGCGCGATGATTTTCAAGGTTCTTTCGGAGGAAGAGGATAAGTTCAACAGGACCATTGATCAGGGTCTTGCGATCCTTGCTGATATGGAAGAAGATATGAACAAGAAGGGCGAGAAAGTGCTGTCCGGCGACAACGCATTCAAGCTCTACGATACGTATGGATTCCCGATCGACTTAACCCGTGAGATTCTCGAGGAGAAGAGCCTCGGTATCGATGAGGACGGCTTCAACGCAGCGATGAAACGCCAGAAAGAACAGGCGAGAGCGGCGAGAAAGACGACTAACTATATGGGCGCGGATGTTACGGTATACCAGTCCATCGATCCGGCTATTACAACTGAGTTTATCGGCTATGATCGTCTGACAGCGGAATCTGAGATTTCCGTTCTGACGACCGAGGATGAGATTGTAGAGGCACTGACTGACGGTCAGACTGGTACAATTATCACCAAGGAAACCCCGTTCTACGGAACCATGGGTGGTCAGGAGGGTGACTTCGGTCAGATTACCGCTCCGGACGGCTCTGTGTTTGAAGTAAAAGATACCATTCATTTACAGGGTGGCAAGATCGGTCATGTCGGTGTTGTAGTAAAGGGTATGTTCGAGGTGGGAGAAAAAGTAACCATGTCGGTTGACAAGGAAAACCGTGAACTGACTTCCCGCAACCATTCCGCAACCCATCTGCTTCATAAAGCGCTGCGTACCGTACTTGGTAGCCATGTAGAGCAGGCTGGTTCTCTGGTAACCCGTGACCGTCTGCGTTTTGACTTTACTCATTTCTCTGCGATGACTCCAGAGGAGATAGAGAAGGTTGAAAAGATTGTAAATGATGAGATTGCAGCATCCCTGCCGGTTGTAACCGATGTTATGTCCTTGGATGAGGCAAAGAAGACGGGCGCGATGGCACTGTTTGGCGAGAAGTACGGCGAGAAAGTCCGTGTTGTCAAGATGGGGGATTTCTCCACCGAGCTTTGCGGCGGTACACACGTATCCAACACAGGCACAATTGCATCCTTCAAGATTCTCTCTGAGGCTGGTATTGCAGCAGGCGTCCGCCGTATCGAGGCGCTGACCTCCACCGGTTTGATGAACCACTACAAAGAGGTAGAGAATGAGCTGCATGAGGCGGCAAAACTGGCAAAGACCACTCCGGCGGCACTGAGCAGCAAGATTGAGTCCATGTTAGAGGAGATCAAGACTCTGCACGCAGAGAATGAGAAGTTAAAAAGTAAGCTGGCGAACGACTCTCTGGGCGATGTTATGAACCAGGTACAGGATGTAAACGGTGTGAAGCTGCTGGCAGTTGAGGTTAAGGATGTAGACATGAACGGTCTGCGTAATCTGGGCGATCAGCTGAAAGAGAAGCTGGGCGACGGCGTTGTTCTGATTGCATCTACTCTGGATGGCAAGGTAAGCCTGATGGCTTCTGTAACTGACGGTGCGATGAAGAAGGGTGCACATGCTGGAAACTTAATCAAAGCAATCGCAGGTCTTGTCGGCGGCGGCGGCGGTGGCCGTCCGAACATGGCACAGGCTGGCGGAAAGAATCCGTCTGGTATTGCAGCAGCCCTTGAAAAAGCGGCAGAAGTAGTAGCAGAGCAAGTAAAATAAAAAAATCATAAAAAAATGTAAAATGTTGTTGACGTATCATTTTTTTATGATATAATCTTTTTAGTGCTAAAAAAATACCCATACAGTTGTATTAATATGCACTTATTACACAACTGGAGGGAGGTTAGGTGTGAGCTATGTCAAATGTAATCGTTAAAGATAACGAGAGTCTGGACAGCGCTTTACGCAGATTCAAAAGAAACTGTGCTAAGGCTGGTATCCAGCAGGAGATTCGGAAAAGAGAGCATTACGAGAAACCGAGCGTTCGTCGTAAAAAGAAATCCGAAGCTGCTAGAAAACGCAAATACAATTAAGTAACGCAAAAGTCCTGGTTTTCATATGAACCAGGACTTTTTTGTGCAATAGGAGAAAGAGAAGAAATGCGATGTGGCGGATGATGGAGTGAGGGGCATGAGAGAGAAGCAGGAAAATGAGAGACGGGGAAAGGGATTGAAACAATATATTGCGGATCGGCGCCTGGCAGCAGTCAGCCTTGTGCTGGGTGTTTTGATGGGGCTGATGATTCTTCTGGGAATCCGATACAGCCGCAATGAGCTGATTTACCGGACGGCGGGTCAGTTTTTGGGACAGTTGGCGGGCTGGGTGGTGTGTATGACGGTGATGGTCTGGGCGATTTGTGTGGGACTGGATGCTTTGGGGCGTGGCTGGCCTGAGATACGGGATTTTCAGTTCGGAAAATTCCTGCCTGTGAACAGTTACCAGAAACGGACGCAAGCACGGAGGGGGAAAGACCGCGAAGACCAGGGAAGCAGCCGCGATGTGGAAAGCCAGGGACGGGAATCGAAACAGCGCGCAGCGAAAAATTCGGATTTGGGGACATGGCTGAAATGGATGTTTCTCTCCTGGTGCGTCTATCTTCCGGTTTTTCTGGCGGTTTATCCGGGCATTTATTCTTACGATGCGTCCGCGCAGCTCCTTCAGTTTTATGGGAAACTGCCGCTGACAACTCACCATCCATTAATTCACACGCTATATCTGGGACTCTGCATGAAGATTGCGGGGCGTCTGTTCCATACCTATCAGGCAGGGATGGCGCTGTATGCGCTGTCGCAGTCGTTTTTTATGAGTGCGGTCTTTTCCCTGTGTCTGTGCCGGATGAAAGCGCGGCGGGCACCGCGATGGATCTGCGTCGCTTCGTGGACGTTCTGGATTCTGAATCCGTATCTGACGGTCTTTTCCTTTGTCACGACGAAGGATGTGCTCTTTGGCGCATTTTTCCTGCTGGCATTTGATACGGCATGTTGTCTGGCGGAGGATCCGGAGCATTTTTGGCGGGGAATGTGCCAGAAGAAAGAGGATTTGGATAAAGAAAGAGAGCTGGATAAAGAGAAAAATCCGAACGGAACAGGTTCTCGGAAAGAAGTGGGAAAGTCGGGTGATTGGCTGCTCTTTTTTGTGAGTGTGTTTTTCATGTGCCTGTTCCGAAATCAGGGAATCTATGTGTTCCTGTTTTTTGTTTTGGCAGTCTGCCTGTTTTTACGAAAAAAAGTGTATCGCAGAAACTGGTTTATCGGGGCATCTCTGCTGGTGGCAGCTTTATGGTATGTTTTATCCGGTCCGATTCCAACGGCGTTCGGCGTGGGAAAGGGCGATGCGAGGGAGATGCTGTGCGTGCCGATGCAGCAGCTGGCGCGCATGTATCATGAAGTTCCGGAGAAATTGACGCCGGAGGAAAAGGAATATATCGAGACGCTGATTGACCCGCAGGCGCTCAGTGAGTATGTCCGTGTCAATGCGGATCCAGTGAAAAATGGATTCCATACGGAAGTGATGCAGGCAGATATGGGACGTTTCGTGCGGACCTGGGCGGAAATCGGGAAGCGCCATCCGGGTATTTATCTGGATTCATTTCTGATGGGGAACTGGGGGTACTGGTATATGGGAGACAGCCAGTACTGGATCAGCTATATTTTATACGATGGGGCATACTTGGAAGGTAATTTAAATATCCTGCATATCACGCGTAACAGCCATTTTCAGGCGCTTTCGGACTGGTTGAGGGAGGCGACACTGACACCCGCATTCCAGTCGGTTCCGGTGCTGTCGGTGCTTCTCAATCAGGCATTTCCGTTCTGGCTGATGCTGTTTGCGGCAGGATTTGCAGTCTGGAAGCACCGGGCGTATGAGATCATTCCGCTGATGCTTCTGCTAGGCTGCTGGGGAACACTTCTGCTGGGACCGGTGGTTTCCCTGCGGTATGCATTGCCGTTGATTTACTGTGTGCCGCGGATGCTGGAAATGATAGTGGGTTTGACGGGAAAATAGTAAACGGCATAGTTTCTGCTTTCCTACATATATTAGATAATAACAATGAAATAGGCGGTAGGCGCTTGTTTGGCAGACAGAAAAAAGCGATCGTTTCGGCACTTCATCTGCCGGAGGACGTCGTTCTCGGAGAGATGCTTCTGTATTTTACCGGCAGTCGGGCGGCTGTGGTAGAAAATTACAGGAGCATTCTCTTTTTTTCCGACGAAATGCTGCGGCTGACGGGAAAGAACACCCGGCTTACTATCAAGGGGAAGGGGCTTTCGATTGAGTATTATGACCGCGATAATCTGCGGGTCACGGGGCAGATTGTGTCTGTCGAATTTGGGGTGCTGTGAGGAATGAGTATGGCGAAGGTAAGACACCTTCTACATGGGATAGTGCGGCTTAACATGCGCGGCACCTCCCCGGAGAGATTCCTGAATCTCTGTACGCTGGCAGGTTTAAATGTCTGGCAGGTAAAAAAAGAGCAGGAAAATCTGCTGTTTTATATGGAAATCCGCGATTTTAAGCGGTGTGCGCCACTGGCAAGAAAAGCGGGAGTCCGTCTGCATATCGTTGAAAAGCGTGGGCTGCCGGTGTTTCTCTGGCGGAACCGGAAACGGAAAGGGTGGGCGGTCAGCTTCGTCCTTTTTTTTCTGTTATTATTGTTTCTGGCACAATTTGTCTGGGAGATCGACTGGAGTGGAAACCGGCGTTATACCGAAAGTGAGCTGAATCATTACCTCCAGACGCTGCAGATTGAAGAGGGAATTCCCAAGAAGCGGATTTCCTGTGCGAGGCTGGAGGAAGAACTGCGGGAGTCATTTGAAGATATCACCTGGGTGTCGGTGCGCCTGCATGGGACGCGCCTTTTCATCCGCCTGCGGGAGAGCGAGGTTCCGGTCCGTCAGGAAGTGGAGTCCGGCGAGGCGTGCGATCTGGCGGCGGCATCCGACGCGCGGATCACGTCGGTAGTCGTCCGGAGCGGAATCCCGCTTGTGCAGGCGGGAGATACGGTGGAAAAGGGGCAGCTTCTGGTGTCGGGAACGGTGCCGATCACAGATGATGGAGGCGAAGAAATTTCCTCTTACCGGGTGCGGGCGGATGCGGATATATATGGGATCCGGGAGCGGGTCGGGAGAAAGGAGCTTCCGCTCTGGAGGGAAATGCGGACGGAAACGGGAAAGAAACGATACGGAATTGCTTTGGAAGCAGGAACACACACATTTTACTGGAAAATTCCAGAATTTTATGATATGATAGAACATACATTCGATATGGCGGAGCAGTGGGGCTTTTTCAGACGAAGCAGGCGGATGAAACCTGCCTGGACGATCCGGACGGAGTACCGGAAATTGCGGCTCCCGCTTGATTTTTATCTGCCGCTTTCTGTCGGGTGGAGTGAGTACCGGGAGACGTCTGTCTGCGAAAAAAGGTATACAGAACCAGAGCTTGCGGCGCTGTCAGCGGCATTTCAAAAGGAGACGGAAGAAAAATTGATCGAAAAAGGTGTACATATTATGGCAAGTGATGGTAGAATACTAATAAATGGCGGAGTCTGCCATTTTGAGGTACGGCTTCAGACGGAGGAGCCGATTCAAGTTGTGACACAAGGAGAACAGCAAAGGAATGAGCATAATAGAGACAATGATTGATATTCCGATGGAACATGAGCGGAATGTATGCGGACAGTTTGACGCGTATCTGAAAAAGATTGAGCGGACGCTGCACGTGACGATGATCACACGCGACGGCGCGCTGAAAATCATCGGTCCGGAGCAGACGATCCGGCAGGCGAAGAGTGTGTTCAACAATCTGTTAGAGCTTTCCAGGCGCGGCAATACCATTACCGAGCAGAATGTTGATTACGCCCTGTCGCTGTCCTTCACGGAGAAGGACGATCAGATTCTCGAGATCGATAAGGATATCATCTGCCGGACGATCACGGGTAAGCCGGTCAAACCGAAGACGATGGGACAGAAACAGTACGTGGACCTGATCCGCAAGAAGATGATTGTATTTGGCATCGGTCCGGCGGGTACCGGAAAAACGTATCTGGCGATGTCGATGGCGATACAGGCATTTAAGAGTGGCGAGGTAAGCCGGATCATCCTGACGCGTCCGGCGATCGAGGCGGGGGAAAAACTGGGTTTTCTGCCGGGCGATCTGCAGAGCAAGATCGATCCGTACCTGCGTCCGCTTTACGATGCGCTGTATCAGATTATGGGGGCAGAAAGTTACCTGCACAATTCTGAGAAGGGCTTGATTGAGGTGGCGCCGCTTGCGTACATGCGTGGTCGTACCCTGGATAATGCGTTCATCATTCTCGATGAGGCGCAGAATACGACCCCGGCACAGATGAAGATGTTCCTGACACGTATCGGCTTTGGTTCTAAGGTAATCGTGACGGGCGACCAGTCGCAAAAGGATCTGCCTGCCGGAGCTACGTCCGGACTGGATACGGCGATTCATGTACTCAAGAAAATTGACGATATTGGTTTCTGCTATCTGACCAGCAGTGACGTAGTCCGCCATCCGCTGGTACAGAAGATCGTAGAGGCATACGATGCGTATGAGAAAAAAGATGCGGATGCGTCCCGCGGTTTCCGGAGAAATAGTTCCGGGACGCGTGACCGGAAAGATGGAGGAAGAAAGAACAGATGACAATCCAGATCGAATATGAAGCAGAGCGGGAGTGGGAGATAGATTACCGTCCGATCATCGAGGAGATCGTGGTTGCGGCGCTCGATTATGAAAAATGCCCGTATGAGGCGGAGGTCAATGTAGTCCTGACAAATGATGAGGAGATTCATCGTATTAATAAGGAATTCCGAGGAATCGACCGGGCAACCGACGTCCTCTCTTTTCCGATGGGGGATTACGATGTGCCGTCCGATTTTGAACGGTTGGAAGAGCAGTCAGAGGACTATTTTAACCCGGAGACGGGCGAACTTCTTCTGGGCGATATCGTGATCTCGATCGATAAGGTAGACGAGCAGGCGGAGAAATACGGTCATTCTAAGGAGCGCGAGCTGGCGTTCCTGGTGGCACACAGTATGCTGCACCTGTGCGGTTACGATCATATGGAAGATGACGAACGCCTTGTGATGGAGAAAAAACAGGAGGAAATCCTGGCTGGCAAAGGGTATACGCGCTAAAAGCAGGGAAAAGAACCGGAGGGAAAGGGGAGAGCCCATCTGGGAAATGAGGCATATGGGGATGTGATGGGGGAAGTACGGAATGAAAAAAAGCAGTTGGAAAATAAGGGCCCTGGCACTGACTCTGATGGCAGTCTGCTGGCTGTCAGGCTGTTCGGCTCACAAAGAAATATCGGTAACGGCAGCAGAGACACAGGAGGAGACACGTGAGCTGTCCTTAAATACAGAGACGGAGGCCGAAACGCAGCTGGAAGCAGAGCCGGAGGGACGTTACGAAAAAGACGGGAAGATACAGAGTTATCTGACCGGGGAATGGACGGATGTCGCAAAGGCGAACCGCCGTCCGCTCGCAATCATGATGAGCAATGACAAGGCGGCGCTTCCGCAGTATGGCATCAACCATGCCGGAGTGGTCTATGAGGCACCGGTGGAAGGCAGCATGAACCGCTATATGGCACTGATAGAGGACTATGACGATCTGGACCGGATCGGTTCCGTCCGGAGCTGCCGCCCATACTATACTTTTTTTGCAAGGGAATTTGAGGCGGTCTATGCACATTATGGGCAGAATACGTTTGCACTTCCGTATCTGGAGCAGATGGAACATTTAGATGGAATCAAAGGCAATGGGGCATCTGCGTATTTCCGGACCAAGGATCGGAAGACCCCGCACAATGCCTATGCATCGGGACCAAAGCTGCGCCAGGCGATCGAGGCGAGCGGTTATGCGGATGCGTACCCGGAGAGCTATGAGGGGCATTATACTTTTGCGCCGGAGAGTGCGCCGGTGTGCTTTGAGGATGGTATCGCAGCGGCCAAAGTAGTGCCAGGTTATCAGTTAAGCAATCCCTGGTTTGAGTATCACCTGGAGGACGGGCTGTACTACCGGTATCAGTATGGCGGTCCGCATATGGGAGATGAAGGACAGATAGCGGTTAAAAATATTATTTTCCAGTACTGTTTGTGGAAATATTATAAACCGACGGAATATCTGAATATTGATGTCCATACACCGGCGATGGGGTATTATTTTACAAATGGACACGGCATTCTGATTCGTTGGGAAAAAGACGGCGCTTACGGCGTCACAAAGTATTACGATATGGACGGTCAGGAAATCAAGCTGAATCCGGGCAAGACCTGGGTCTGCATCCTTCCGAATGACCGTATGGATAAGGCGGAATTCTATGGAGAACAGACGGAGTAGAAGAAAACCCGGAATGCGGGAAGAGACAGAAAGAGAGATAATCAGCCGGCAGCGCACGGCAGGACGTAGAGAAGAAGCAGCTGGAGTCAGCCGGGAAAGTGCGGGCAGAAGCCGTAACCGGTCAGGAAGCAGCCGGAAGCCGGAAGCGGTTCCGGTGAGAAAAGAAAATTTTGTCATTCAAGGTACGATCCTGGCAGTTGCCGGTATCATTGTGCGTCTGATCGGTATTCTGTACCGCGTCCCGATGACGAATATCATCGGCGATGAGGGCATGGGATATTATTCGACGGCATTCAACGTATATAATATCATGCTGATCCTTTCATCGTACAGTCTGCCTCTGGCGGTGTCGAAGATGGTAGCGGCCCGCCTTGCGAAAGGGCAGTACCGCAATATGAACCGTGTTCTGCGGGCGGCGCTTGTCTATGCGACGGTCGTAGGTGGTCTGGCATGCTTTATTACCTGGAATTTTGCAGGTTTTTTTGCAACAACCTTGTTTAACACGCCATTCTGCGTGTATGCACTCCGCACACTTGCGCCAACGATCTGGATCATGGCGTATCTGGGTGTGCTGCGCGGTTATTTCCAGGGGCATGGAACGATGATTCCGACGGCGATCTCCCAGATCCTGGAGCAGGTGGTCAACGCGATTATCAGTGTAGTGGCCGCCAGCGTCCTTTTCAAGGTGGGACTGGATACAGCGAAAGTATATGGAAAAGATGGATATGCACAGGCATTTGGCGCGGCAGGCGGTACGATCGGCACAGGAAGCGGCGCGTTTGCAGCCCTGTTATTTGTGCTGGTATTGTTTTTACTCTACCGTCCGACGGCAAAACGGCGGATTGCCAAGGATCGGAGCGATAGTGTGGATTCCTACCGTCAGATTTCGAGAATCTTCTTCTTTACCGTTATTCCGGTTATCGTAAGCTCGGGTGTTTACAATATTAACTCGGTTATTGACAACGGTATCATGGCGCACGGCATGGAGTCGCTGGGACGCGGCAAAGAGTTTTTAGCCCTCTGGGGTATCTACAACAACAAATATATGCTGCTGGTACACGTCCCACTTGCGATGGCGAACTCACTGTCCTCGTCGCTGATTCCTTCGCTGTCCGGTGCAATAGCGCGTAAGGATCGAAAGGCGGCGATTGAGAAGACAGCCCTTGCGATCCGGTTTGCTATGCTGATTGCGATTCCGTCGGCGGTGGGGCTGACGGTACTTTCAGCACCGGTCAATAACCTGTTATTCCGGGGCGGCAACAATGCGGAAGCGATCCGTATGATGATGATTGGCGCTTCAGCCGTTATCTTCCTGTCGCTTTCGACGGTTACCAATGCAATCTTACAGGGACTAAACCGGATGAATGTTCCGGTGCGGAACGCCCTGATTTCGTTAGCATTACACGTGATTGCGCTGTATATTATGCTGATGATCTTCAATATGGGTATCTACAGTATGGTATTTGCAAGTATTTTATTTGCGCTCTTTATGTGCATTTTAAATGCGATCGCGATCCGCAACACACTCGGTTACCGCCAGGAAATGGTCAAGACCTTCCTGCTGCCGGCGATCAGCGCAGCATTTATGGGCGCGGCGGCATATGGCGTGTACCGTGGGGTTACGCTGGTGATCCACAGCAATGTGCTGGGAACGCTGCTGGCGGTGCTTGTGGCGGTCGCGGTATATGGCGTGCTTCTTATCAAGCTGCACTGTATCGAGGAAGATGAGATGTATTCGATGCCGATGGGACGGAAACTCACACGCATCTGCCGGAAGCTGCATCTGATGTAGGGTTAGAAATTTAGCTATGATTAAAATTTAGAAAAAAGTGAATAATAAGGATACACAACAGGAGGTATCCTTATTATGAGAAAATATCAGGGAATACTGTTTGCGGCGCTTTTTTGTTTTGCAATGCTTCTGCTTCTGGCGGCAGGGCTCTGGTGGTACCGTCCACGGCGGGCGGAACCGGTACCGGGGCGCGTGTATGAGTCAGAGCGGATGCCGGAGAATAATGCGGTTCTGAACCCGGAACCGGAAGTGGCGGAGAAACAATCCGGCTATTGTCTGACGGCGGAGGATGGGATGCTGCTTATCTTTGACGGAACAAGCGGCGAAATCTGTTTCCAGACCCATATGCCGCTCTCAGAATTTTCCGTGGAAGAACAGGAAAAACTGCTGGAAGGAGTCTGGTTCGACACAATGACGGATGTGTTTCACTATCTGGAGTCTTTCAGCAGTTAGATGTGATTATAATACAGTCAAAAAACAAAGAAGAAAGTCCGCGTATGAACGGTACGAAGCAAACGGTCAGGAAGGGAAATAGGGATGAGTCAGAATAAAGTAATCATAGTGGGAGCAGGAGCAGCCGGAATGACGGCTGCCATTTTTGCTGCCAGGGAGGGCGCACAGGTGGTTCTGCTGGAACATAAAGACCGGGTCGGCAAGAAGATCCTGTCTACCGGCAATGGACGCTGTAACCTTTCAAACCGTTTGCAGGAGCCGTTCTGCTACCGCAGTGGTCAGCCGGATTTTCCATGGAAGGCGCTTGGGACGTTTACGCTTCCGATGACACTGGAATATTTTGAGGATCTCGGCGTTTTGACGCGGGAACGGGACGGATATCTGTATCCATATTCCGGGCAGGCAAGCGCTGTTTTAGATGCACTCCGTCTGGGACTTGCGCGGGAGTCGGTTCAGGTGGTGACGGAATGTGAAGTTTTCTCGATCACGCCGCGCGAAGATGCGAAACACCGGTTTGAAGTGAAGACGTCCCAGGGGAGCTTTTCGGGCGAGGCGCTGATTCTGGCGTGCGGCAGCAAGGCGGCACCGGGTACAGGTTCGGATGGAAGCGGATATAAGCTGGCGAAACGGCTGGGACACCATATCATCAAGCCGCTTCCGGCATTGGTTCAGCTTCGTTGCCCGGAAAAGTTCTTTAAACAGCTCGCCGGAGTACGCGCGGATGCCTCTGTGATACTCTACAGCGATGGCAGAAAGCTGGCGGAGGACAAGGGCGAGGTGCAGCTTACGGATTATGGTATTTCGGGGATTCCGGTTTTCCAGGTCAGCCGCTTTGCGGCGCGCGCGCTCGATGAGGGACAGGATGTACGGGCGGTACTCAATTTTTATCCGGAATGCCCGGAAACGGAGACACGCCGGATATTAAAAGAGCGGAGTGAGCGCCTGAAAGAACGGCAGGTGGAGGACTTTTTTTCCGGCTGGATACATAAAAAACTGGCAGCTCTGTTTTTAAAACAGGCAGGAATCCGGCCAGATCGGACGGTTGGCAGCCTGACAGAGGCACAGATTCAGACGCTGGGGGATCTGCTCTGCCGGTTTGAGGTCAGCGTGAACGGTACAAATTCCTTTGAACAGGCACAGATCTGCTGCGGCGGCGTCGATGTGCGGGAGGTTGACGCACAGACGATGGAATCGAAGAAGGTAAAAGGATTATATTTTGCTGGGGAGATTCTGGATGTCGATGGCATCTGCGGCGGTTATAATCTCCAGTGGGCGTGGAGCAGCGGTGCAGCAGCTGGAAAATGTGCTGGAAGGGAGTCAGATAAATGATACGAGTAAATCAGGTAAAACTGCCGGTCAGCCACAGTGAGGCAGATCTTCGCAAGAAAACTGCCAAAATGATGGGAGTATCGGCAGATCAGATACAGTCGGTGGAGCTGGTGCGCCAGTCTCTGGATGCGCGCAAAAAGCCAGATCTGTACTATTTATATGCATTAGATGTTGCAGTGGCAGGGAAAGAGGCGGCGATTGTCAAACGTGCGCGCAGTGTAAATGTGCAGATCCGAAAGGAAGAGGCGTACCGCCTGCCCGATCCGGGAATAGAGCCGCTTCGGGAACGACCGGTAATCGTGGGCTTTGGTCCGGCAGGTATGTTTTGTGGTCTGATGTTGGCGCGTGCCGGATATCGCCCTCTTATTCTGGAACGGGGGCTGGATGCGGACAGCCGTGCAAAGGCGGTTGCACGCTATTGGACAGATGGAACGCTGGATCCGGAGTGCAATGTGCAGTTCGGCGAGGGCGGTGCCGGTACGTTTTCAGATGGAAAGCTGAATACGCTGGTCAAGGATCCATCTGGGCGGAATAAGGAAGTGCTAAAAATCTTGGCGCAGGCGGGCGCGGATCCGACGATTACCTATGTGAACAAGCCGCACGTTGGAACGGATGTTCTGCGGACGGTGGTAAAGAATATTCGAAGTGAGATAGAGAGTCTGGGCGGTGAGGTACGGTTTGGCTGCCGTCTGGAGGACTTTGAGACACAGAATGGTCATTTGTGTTCCATCCGCGTCAGTGCCCGTAAAGGCACGTCGGAGGCAGGACGGACGGTGGAGGAGATTCCGGCATCGGCACTGGTGCTGGCGATCGGGCATAGCGCCCGCGATACGTTTGCGATGCTGGCAGAGAAACCGCTCGACATGCAGGCAAAGGCATTTGCGGTGGGACTGCGGATCCAGCACCCACAGACGCAGATCAACTTAAGCCAGTACGGACGGGAAGAAGCCGGGAATCTGGGGGCTGCCAGCTATAAGCTGACGGCACAGACCTCCGGAGGCAGGGGCGTGTATTCTTTCTGTATGTGTCCGGGCGGCTTTGTTGTGGATGCATCCTCAGAGCCGGGACGGCTGGCAATCAACGGCATGAGCAACCATGATCGTGCCGGTGCAAACGCAAACAGCGCCCTGATTGTGACCGTTACACCGGAGGATTTTCCACAGCCGGGCACACTTGGCGGCGTAACGTTCCAGCGTCAGCTGGAGGAAGCGGCATACCGCTGCGGCGGCGGAAAAATCCCGGTACAGCTTTATGGAGATTTCCGGGAAAACCGGAGTTCAACGGGATTTGGAGCAGTGACACCACAGTTTGAAGGACAGTTTGCATTTGGAAATCTGCGGGAGGTGCTGCCGGAAGCGCTTTCGGCAGCGATGTTAGAGGGAATGGAACATTTTGGACATGTGATTCATGGCTTTGACCGTGAGGATGCGGTTTTTGCCGGAGTAGAGAGCCGGACCTCCTCGCCGCTGCGGATTCCGCGTGACCACGCGACGATGGAGAGCAGCACGATCGCGGGCATTTACCCATGCGGCGAGGGCGCTGGATATGCGGGCGGCATTACCTCGGCGGCGATGGATGGGATGAAGACGGCAGAGGCAATTATCGCGAAGTATGCTATCCCCAAAATTAAAACAAGCATTATAAGAGGAGAAATGATAGATGAAACAGGAAAGAATTGACCGTATTAATACGTTATATCATAAGAGCCAGGCAGTTGGATTGACCGAAGAAGAGAAAAAAGAGCAGGCAGCGCTTCGGAAGGAGTACATTGAGTCAATCCGTGGAAATATGCGAGGACAGTTAAATTCGATACTGATTAAAGAGAAAGACGGTTCTATTACGGATCTGGGTAAGAAATACGGCGGCGTTACGGATACGAAGAATTAATTGAAGGGTAGAAGAGATGGTTATTCATTCATCTGGATCGCAGATATCAAAACAGGAGGTTCGCGCATATGTCCTTCAAAAACGCGGGACTCTGCTGCCAGAAGAAAAACAACGATGGGATGAGGCATTGTTAGAACGTCTCCACCCCTTCTTTCCATCAGCCGGGACGGCAGTGTATGCCTATACGAGTGTGCGCGGTGAGGCAAGTACGGAATATTTGATTGACGAGCTGTTAAAACGCGGCTGCCGGGTGGCGCTGCCGCGGGTGTTTGGGCGTGAGATGCGTTTTTTCTATGTCACAGATCGGTGTCAGCTTGTGACAGGGGCATATGGCATCCCGGAACCGGCGGACGGATGTCAGGAGGCAGATGCGCCGAAAGCGCTGGTGATCACGCCTGGCGTAGGGTTTTCCAAGGATGGAAACCGCATCGGTTATGGGGCGGGGTATTATGACCGCTTTTTTGCGGCAGAACCGGACCATATGGCGGTGGGGATCTGCTATGGATTCCAGTTGTTTCCGGCATTTGAAACCGAAAAGCACGATAAAAAAATGGCATATATTGTGACACCGGAGCAGACAATTAAAGTTTTGTAATGTCTGGCGCACTCGCGCGAAGCAGAAACATATCGCAAGCGACCACGCTCGGCGCGAGAATTTGCCAAGGCACATTCTTTTTCAAAGCCGAAAAGGCATACAGGAACAGAGCAGCCGTGTGGTAAACTCTGTTTTTGCTTCCAGATACATGAACCGGAATATTTTGTAAGAAACTGGAAAGGATTCTGGCAGGAATGGGACTTGCGAAAATGAGCGCCATATAGTAATATTATCTAATGTATGAAATATTAGGATTATTAGGATAATGAAAGAATAGTAAGGAGCAATACAATTTATGGATTTACATACAAACGATTCGTCCGAATCCGCAGCAGGCGTGTTTGTGTCTGACAAATGTCAGATTCCGGTGGGCGGTATACCGCAGCAGGAACCGGATCGCCAGCAGTATTATATGGCACTCTGCCGCCAGAAGGTACAGGAGATTTCGGACAAACTGGGGCGTCCGCTGACCTGCTTTATCTCGACGTTCGGGTGTCAGATGAATGCACACGATTCAGAAAAGCTTCTCGGTATTCTGCTGGAAGCAGGATTTGTGGAAGGAACCAGTGAGGAATCGGATTTCGTCCTCTACAATACATGTACAGTCCGTGAAAATGCGAACCTGCGCGTGTATGGACGTTTAGGGTATCTTCACAGCCTCAAGAAAAAGAATCCGCATATGATGATCGCACTCTGCGGCTGCATGATGCAGGAGCCGGAGGTTGTAGAGAAATTAAAGAAGAGCTACCGCTTTGTGGACTTGATTTTCGGCACGCACAATGTATATAAACTGGCAGAGCTGCTGGAACAGCGCTTTGAGACGGGGAAGATGGTCATCGATATCTGGAAAGGAACTGATAAGATCGTTGAGGATCTGCCGTCGGAGCGCAAATATACATTTAAGTCTGGCGTTAATATCATGTTTGGCTGCAACAATTTCTGCAGCTATTGCATCGTCCCGTATGTGCGCGGACGCGAGCGCAGCCGTGCGCCGGAGGACATCATCCGTGAGATTGAAGAGCTGGTTAAGAACGGCGTCGTGGAGATCATGCTGTTAGGGCAGAATGTCAATTCCTACGGAAAGAACCTGGAATCTCCAATTACCTTTGCAGAACTTCTGCGCCGGGTAGAGCGGATTGAGGGGCTTAAACGGATCCGTTTCATGACCTCCCATCCGAAGGATCTGTCGGATGAGCTGATCGAAGTGATGGCATCTTCCAAGAAGATCTGCCGCCATCTGCATCTGCCGCTTCAGTCGGGCAGCAGCGAGATCCTAAAGAAGATGAACCGCCATTACACGAAAGAGCAGTATCTGGAACTGGCAGAGCGCATCCGCAAGGCGGTACCGGATATTTCCCTGACGACGGATATCATCGTTGGATTCCCGGGAGAGACGGAGGAAGATTTCGAGGAGACACTGGAGGTTGTGCGGAAAGTCCGCTACGACAGCGCATTTACCTTTATTTATTCGAAGCGCACCGGAACTCCGGCGGCAGCGATGGAAAATCAGGTTCCAGAAGAAGTTGTCAAAGAACGTTTCGACCGTCTGCTCGCAGAGGTACAGGCGATCTCCGCACAGGTCTGTGGAAGAGATGTCCATACAGTGCAGGAGGTTCTGGTGGAGGAACCGGACAGCCACGTAGAGGGACTGGTGACCGGACGTATGTCCAATAACACAATCGTTCATTTCCCAGGTGGAAAAGAGCTGATCGGTAAAATTGCTAAAGTATATCTGGAGGAATCCAAGGGCTTTTACTATATGGGATCCCTGGTAGATTAAGGAGGATGAATTCATGAAAAAGCATTATAAAGGATTGACGGTTCTGCTGTCAGCCTGTATGCTGGCAGGAAGCGCTTCTGTCGCATACGCAGGACCGGCAGATGACATTGCAAATGGTACAGTCGGTATGCCAAACGCCGGTTCGTCCACATCGGCAGAGCAGTTCAACCAGGAAGCAGGACAGCAGGATGAGAATACGGCGCTTCATGTCGGCGTCAATTATCTGTATAATGCGGAAGGCGATATTTCTGCATTTGCGATGAATTTGAAAAACTTTGAGGGGATCGGCGGCGTATCCTACCGTGCATATACCAACACAGGCGGTTATCTGTGGTGGTACCATGACGGCATCCAGACCGGTGTGGTTGGTTCCGGAAGCTGGGTAGAGGCGATCCAGATTCAGCTTTCCGGTCAGGCTGAGAAGATGTACGATGTTTACTATAGCGTTACATCCAGCGGTCAGGGCAAGATGGGATATGCGAAGAACGGCGAAGTGGCTGGTACCGTGGATATCGGCGAGAAGATCCTTTCTATTGAAGTCGTATTAGTTCCGAAGGGAAGCGCAGGTCCGCAGAGTGCAGCACTGCGCTACAAATCAGCTGCTTCCAGCAGACTGAGCGTAGCAGAAAATGCAACGGTTATGTTCAATGAGGACGGAAGCGTATATAACGGTTGGCTTTCCGATGACTTTGTACGTTATTATTTTGAAAATGGCTATGCAAAGACCGGCTGGCAGTATATCGATGGTTACAAGTTCTACTTTGACTCATGCGGTCGTCTGGTTCAGGACGTAGACAGCCTGATTGGCAAGCAGTCCGATTATCTCCTGAAGGTAAATAAGACACTGAACTGCCTGACGGTTTATGCAAAAGACGGCAATAACGGATATATTATTCCGGTGAAAGCGATGCTGACCTCCGTCGGTGATGATACGCCGATTGGAACTTTCAAGACACCGGAGAAATATCGCTGGAGACTGATGGTAAATGATACTTACACCCAGTATGCAACCCGTATCACACAGGGATTCCTGTTCCATTCGATTACATACGCAACCCCGAATGAGAATAACCTTCTGACCGTCGGCTATAATGGTCTGGGTGTTTCCCGTTCTTTAGGCTGTGTACGCCTGACCTGTGGAAACTCCAAGTGGGTATATGATAACTGCCATCTGGGAACGACTGTACAGGTATACGAGGATGCCAATGTAGCATCTCCATTTGATAAGCCGGAGCTGGTACCGATCTCCGATCAGCAGACCTGGGATCCGACGGATCCGAAATTCAACTAAAATAAAACGACAGCGGTCTGTCCGGTCTGGCATTCAGATGAGTGAAGTGCCGGAAAACGGGCGGATCGCGATGAAGAGAGGTAAATTGTGGCACTTTCACCAATGATGACTCATTATCTGGAGACGAAAAAACAGTATCCGGACTGTATTCTGTTTTATCGTCTTGGCGATTTCTATGAGATGTTTTTTGAGGATGCCCAGACTGTTTCGAAAGAATTGGAACTTACCCTGACTGGAAAAGACTGCGGACTGGAGGAACGCGCGCCTATGTGCGGTGTTCCTTATCATGCCGTAGAGGGTTATTTGAGCCGTCTCGTCCAGAAGGGCTATAAGGTCGCCATCGCAGAGCAGATGGAGGATCCGAAACAGGCAAAGGGACTTGTGAAGCGGGAGGTAATCCGGGTGGTGACGCCGGGAACCCTGACAAATTCACAGGTTCTGGAGGAATCAAAAAACAATTACCTGATGGGAATTGTATACATAGACGGTGTATTCGGCGTTTCGACGGTTGATGTCAGCACGGGCGACTATCTTGTGACGGAGGTTCGCAACGAGCGCAGTCTGTTAGATGAAATTTATAAATTTTCGCCGTCGGAGCTTATCTGCAACGAGGCTTTTTACATGTCAGGAATCGATTTAGAGGACTTGAAAGTACGGTTAAACGCCGTGATCTCAGCACTTGAAAATCGGTTCTTTTCTGATGATTCCTGCCGGAGAATCCTGCGGGAACATTTTCATGTAGAGCACCTGGAAGCGTTGGGACTGGCAGACTATGAGACGGGCGCGATCGCGGCGGGTGCTGTCCTGCAGTATCTGTATGAGACGCAGAAAAATACACTGGAACACCTGACGCGCCTGACTGTCTATACGACCGGACAGTTTATGATGCTGGATACGTCCACGCGCCGGAACCTGGAGCTTACTGAGACGCTCCGGGAAAAGCAGAAGCGAGGCACACTTCTCTGGGTGCTTGATAAGACGAAAACGGCGATGGGCGCCCGTATGCTGCGGACACTTGTGGAGCAGCCGCTCATCAGCCGGGAGGAGATCCTGCGCCGCCAGAATGCGATCGAAGAGCTGAACATGAACTATATCAGCCGTGAGGAGCTGTGCGAATATCTGAATCCGATCTATGATCTCGAACGTCTGATCGGATGCATCAGTTACCGGACGGCAAATCCGCGCGATCTCATCGCGTTTGGCAATTCACTGGCGATGCTTCCGTATATCAAACAGATTTTGAAGGAGTTTTCAGGCGAGCTGCTTAAAAACCTGGAAGCCGCTCTGGATCCGCTGGCAGATTTGAAGGAATTGATTGATAAGGCGATCGTGGAAGAGCCGCCGATCACGGTGCGCGAGGGCGGCATCATCAAGGAAGGCTACCATGAGGAGGCAGACCGTCTGCGTCATGCAAAGACAGAAGGAAAAGACTGGCTGGCACAGTTAGAGCAGAGCGAGCGTGAAAAGACAGGCATCAAAAACCTGAAAGTCAAGTTCAATAAGGTATTTGGCTACTATTTTGAGGTGACTAATTCCTTTAAGGATCTGGTGCCGGATTATTTCATCCGTAAACAGACCCTGACAAACGCAGAGCGCTATACGACCGACCGGCTGAAAGAGCTGGAAGATATCATTCTCGGCGCCGAGGACAAGCTGGTTTCTCTGGAATATGATCTGTTCTGCCAGGTGCGCGACCAGATCGCGGGCGAGGTAAACCGGATTCAGAGTACCGCCCGTGCGATCGCGATGACGGATGTGCTGGCGTCTCTGTCGGTGGTGGCGACGCGTTACAATTACGTGAAACCTCATATCAACGAAAAGGGCATCATCCGCATCAAAAACGGACGTCATCCGGTCGTAGAGCGCATGATGGGCGGCGAGATGTTTGTCGCCAATGACACATATTTAGACAACGGAAAGAACCGGATTTCGATCATTACCGGTCCGAACATGGCTGGTAAGTCAACTTATATGCGTCAGACGGCGCTGATCACGCTGATGGCGCAGATCGGAAGCTTCGTCCCGGCGGATGAGGCGGATATTGGTCTCTGCGACCGTATTTTTACCCGTGTGGGCGCTTCGGACGATCTGGCATCCGGTCAGAGTACCTTCATGGTGGAGATGACCGAGGTTGCGAATATCCTGCGGAATGCGACGAAAAACAGCCTTCTGATTCTCGATGAGATCGGGCGCGGTACGAGTACCTTCGATGGCCTTTCGATCGCCTGGGCGGTTGTGGAGTATATTAGTAATACGAAGATTCTGGGTGCTAAGACGCTGTTTGCAACACATTACCATGAACTGACAGAGCTGGAAGGAACCTTAAGCGGCGTCAACAACTACTGTATTGCGGTCAAGGAACAGGGCGACGATATCGTCTTCCTGCGTAAAATCGTGAAGGGTGGCGCCGATAAGAGCTACGGCATCCAGGTGGCGAAGCTTGCAGGCGTTCCGGCTCCGGTCATCGATCGGGCAAAAGAACTGGTGGAAGAATTGAGCGATGCCGACATTACAGCGCGTGCGAAGGAGATTGCAGAAAATGGTCCGGGAACCCAGACGCGCAAAAAGGTGGCAAAACCGGACGAGGTAGATCTGCAGCAGATGTCGATCTTTGACACGGTCAATGAGGACGATATCATCAAGGAGATCATGGAACTGGAAGTAAACCGGATGTCTCCGCTGGATGCGCTCAATACATTAGATAAGCTGCAAGCGAAGCTGAAAAACCGGTGGATGCACCAGTAAAAAAGAGTTTAGGAAGGATGTGGAGGAGATAGATGGCTGCGATTCAGGTCTTGGATTCCAATACAATCAATCAGATTGCAGCCGGCGAGGTCATTGAACGGCCGGCGTCGGTTGTCAAGGAGCTTTTGGAGAATGCGATCGATTCGAAGGCGACGGCGATCACGGTGGAGATTCAGGGCGGCGGTCTGCAGACGATCCGGGTGACGGATAACGGAAGCGGCATTGTGCGCGAGGAGATCCCACTGGCATTTAAGCGCCATGCGACCAGCAAGATCCGGACGGCGTCGGATTTGTTTCAGGTGGCATCGTTAGGGTTCCGCGGCGAGGCGCTGGCGTCGATCGCGTCGGTGGCGAAGGTGGAACTGATCACGAAAACAAACGATTCGATCAGCGGTTCCCGTTACCGCATCGAAGGCGGCGAGGAACTGGGACTGGAGGAGGTCGGTGCGCCGGAAGGTACGACCTTTATCGCCAGAGATCTGTTCTACAATACACCGGTACGCCGGAAGTTTTTAAAGACGCCGGCGACAGAAGGGTCCCATGTGGCAGATTTAGTCGAAAAGATTGCCCTGTCGCATCCGGAAATCTCCATCCGTTTCATCAATAACAACCAGAGCCGTCTCCATACCTCTGGAAATCATAACTTAAAAGATATAATTTATGCGGTCTTTGGACGCGAGATCACGGCAAACCTGATTGAGGTGGATGCCGGAGCTGATCCGATCCGGGTAGGCGGCTTCATCGGTAAGCCGCTGATCGCGCGCGGCAACCGCACGTATGAAAATTATTTCATCAACGGACGCTATATCAAGAGCAGTATCATCGGAAAGGCGATCGAGGACGCATATAAACCGTTCATGATGCAGCACAAGTATCCATTTACGATGCTGCAATTTACGATCGATCCGTCGTATATTGACGTCAACGTCCATCCGGCGAAGATGGAGATCCGTTTCAGGGACGGCGAACAGATCTACCGGACGGTCTACCATACGATCGCGATGGCACTCGCTAACCGGGAACTGATTCCGGCGGTTTCGCTGGAGAATGAGAAGAATGCAGAGAAAGAGCTGAAGATTCCGGGGCTGGAAAAGGGAGTGCTGCCGGAGCTTCCAACCAGAAAGATGGAAAGCAGTCAGGGCAGCCGTCCGTCCTTAAAACCGGTCCGTATCCGTGAGGAACATCCGGAACCGTTTGAGACGAAACGTCTGGGAGCGTCGCAGGCAGAAATGATGTCGGTCTCGGAAGATATGCCGGGATATGGGGCTGAAACCGGCAGCGGATCAAATGTGGCTGTGTCAGGAACGGGGCAGTTCGATGAAGTGTTTGGAAGAACCGACACAACCGGCAGAGTTGAAAATGTTTCAATTAATACAGAGTCAGATCTGCCAGAGCCGGCCACGTCAGCGCCTTCCAGCGAATCCATCTCAGCTTCAGCGGGGCAAACTGCATCTCCTGCATCTGTTTCAACGGGATCGACCCAGTCCGCCCCATCTGAAAAGCCCCGTCAGATGGATCTGTTTGAAGATAAACTCCTGACCAAACCGGCGCGTGCGAACCACCGCCTGATTGGACAGCTGTTTGACACATACTGGCTGGTGGAGTATCATGATAATCTGTACATCATTGATCAGCATGCGGCGCATGAGAAAATCCTCTATGAGCGGACGATGGCATCCCTTCAAAAGAGGGAGTACACCTCCCAGATGATCGATCCGCCGATCATTTTGAGTCTCAACAGCAGTGAGCAGCTCAAATTAGAGCAGTATATGGAACATTTTACCTCGATTGGATTTGAGATTGAGCCGTTTGGCGGCAAGGAGTACGCGGTGCGTGCCGTTCCGGCGAACCTCTTTTCCGTCGCAAAACGCGAGCTTCTGATGGAGATGATCGACGATCTGGCGGAGGGCAATGGAAGCGGAACCCCGGATCTCATCAATGAGCGTGTGGCGACGATGTCGTGTAAGGCGGCGGTCAAGGGCAATCACACATTATCATTTGCCGAAGCGGACAAGCTGATTGATGAGCTTCTGGAACTCAAAAATCCGTATGCGTGCCCACATGGACGCCCAACGATCATATCGATGAGCAAATATGAGTTGGAGAAGAAATTCAAACGGATTGTATAACCCATTAAAAGGAGAGAAAGTCTTATGGGAAATCTGGAACAAGCGGCTGAAAAAAAGCCCCTGATTGTCCTGACCGGACCGACAGCAGTCGGAAAAACGGCGCTGTCCATTCAGCTTGCCAGGCGGATCGGCGGCGAGATCATCAGCGCGGATTCGATGCAGGTGTACCGCCACATGGATATCGGTACGGCAAAGATACGCCTGGAGGAGATGGACGGTGTGCCGCACCATCTGATCGATATTTTAGAGCCGACTGAGGATTTCAATGTCGTGCGGTTTCAGGCGCTTGCCCGCGCGGCGGCGGAAGATATTTACAGCCGCGGAAAAATTCCGATCGTGGCAGGTGGAACCGGCTTTTATATTCAGGCACTGCTCAATGATATTGATTTCACCCAGATCGACGAAAATACGCAGTTTCGGGAGGAGATGGAACGCCTGGCAGCCGAACAGGGGGCGGAAGTCCTGCATGAGCGCCTGCGGGCGGTCGATCCAGAATCGGCGGAGGCGATCCACGCAAACAATGTAAAACGTGTGATCCGCGCGCTGGAATATTATGAGCAGACGGGCGAGAAGATTTCTGCCCACAATGAGGCGGAGCGGGCAAAGACTTCACCGTACCATTTCTTCTATTATGTATTAAATACCGATCGGACGGTTCTTTATGAGCGGATCGAGAAGCGGATCGATGAGATGATGGAAGAGGGACTGGTCGAGGAAGTGAGGCAGCTGCAGGCGATGGGCTGCAGGCGTGATTCAGTGGCGATGCAGGGACTTGGATATAAAGAAATTCTGGCATATTTAAATGGCGAAATGTCATTGGAGACAGCGGTCAATATCCTGAAACGCGATACGCGCCATTTTGCGAAACGTCAGCTTACCTGGTTCCGGCGGGAACGCGACGTGCGTTTCTTATATTTGCCGGAATTTGATAATGACTGGGAACGCGTGCTGGAACATATTCTGCAGGAATTAGCGGCGGAAGCGGGTATTATGGAGTGTGATTCATAAGATGGATGGAACACTCTAAATTATAAGTTGTAAAAATCAAGAAAAGTTAAAGAAACAAAAAAAGAATTATAGAATAACCGTAACTGTTCAGTAGGTCTGCGCATTTACTGCGCTGACCGTACGAAAACATGGGTCAGCAGGCAAAAATCCCATTGCCGTAGGCAATTTTTAATGGATTTTTGCGCGTGACTGTGAAGGTACTGAACAGTTACGAATAACCGACAACAGGAAAGGAAGCACCATGGAGTTAGAGAAAATGTATGGCGACCTCGGTATTTCGAAAGAAGTGCTTGAATATGGAGCCAGAATCGAAGCGGCTCTGGAAGACCGTTTCACAGAGATCGATGGCAATGCAGAGTACAATCAGTTAAAGGTAATCGCTGCGATGCAGAAAAACCGCGTCAGCGATATTCATTTTTCCGGTACAACCGGATATGGTTACAACGACCTCGGACGTGAGACGCTGGAACAGGTATATGCGGATGTATTCCACACTGAGGACGCGCTGGTGCGCCCGCAGATCGTGTGCGGAACGCACGCGCTCTACACGGCATTAGCCGGAAACCTGCGCCCGGGCGACGAGCTGCTTTCGCCGGTGGGAAAACCGTATGATACTCTGGAGGAAGTGATCGGCATCCGCGAGTCCAACGGTTCCCTGCGGGAGTACGGCATTTCATACCGTCAGGTTGACCTGCTGCCGGACGGAACCTTCGATTACGACGGCATCCGCGCGGCGATCAACGAGAAGACAAAACTGGTAACCATCCAGCGTTCCAAGGGATACGCATCCCGTCCAACCCTCTCGGCAGAGCAGATCGGTGAACTGATTGCATTTGTTAAATCCATCAAACCGGAAGTGATCTGTATGGTAGACAACTGCTATGGCGAATTCGTTGAGCGGATCGAACCGAGCGATCTCGGTGCGGACATGGTAGTCGGTTCCCTGATTAAAAACCCGGGCGGCGGACTGGCGCCGATCGGCGGCTATATCGCCGGAACCAGACAGTGCATCGAAAATGCAGCGTACCGCCTTGGTTCTCCGGGACTCGGACGGGAGGTCGGCGCCAGTCTTGGCGTCAACCAGTCCTTCTTCCAGGGACTTTTCCTGGCACCGACCGTTGTATCCGGCGCATTAAAGGGAGCTATCTTTGCGGCAAACGTCTATGAGCGCCTGGGCTTTGATGTGGTTCCAAACAGCACGGAGCCGCGCTATGATATCATTCAGGCGATCACGTTTGGAAAACCGGAGGGTGTTATTGCGTTCTGCCAGGGCATTCAGGCGGCGGCGCCGGTTGACAGCTATGTATCGCCGGAACCGTGGGATATGCCGGGGTATGATTCCCAGGTTATTATGGCAGCAGGTGCCTTTATCCAGGGATCCTCGATAGAGCTTTCCGCGGATGGTCCGATCAAACCGCCGTACAGCGTATTCTTCCAGGGCGGACTGACCTGGTACCATGCGAAGTTAGGCATTTTAATGTCCCTGCAGAAGCTTCTGGATGCAGGCATAGTAAAACCTGAGCAGCTCAAAATCGACTAGAAATGACGTTTTTTGAATGATTTTGTAATTAATTTTAAGAAAACTTTAAAAAAAAATCTGCCGGACTGCCTATACACATTCCGGCAGTTTGTGCTAAGATAATAAAGATTATAGAAAGGGACGGTATTCGGTATCATGAATCGAGCAAAAAATTTCTGGATTCTGCTGCTGCTTCTGATGACAGGGATTGTGTTAGGTGGATTTATCGGAAATATGGCATCCGGCGTCAGGGGACTGTCGTGGCTGAATTACGGACAATCCTTTGGTCTGATGGATCCGGTTGTTCTTGATTTAGGAATCCTGGTTATCACGTTTGGTCTGTCAATCCGGGTGACGATGGCGAGCATCATCGGCGTTGTCATTGCACTGATCGCATATCGTCTGATTTAATCAAAGAATCCCTCCAGGCGGGAATGGCTTTCTGTATGCAGAGGAGAGGCACGCAGGAGGACAATCAATGAAAAAAGAAACAGAGAAACCAGTAAAAAGTTCTGAACCGACCGCTGGATGGCGTCTTACCATGAAAGATATCCCTGAAAAAGACCGCCCCTACGAAAAATGTGAGAGGGAGGGAGTTGGGGCACTGACGGACGCCGAGCTTTTAGCGATCCTTATCCGGACCGGAAACCGGCAGGAGTCGGCACTTTCTCTGGCAACCCGGATTCTGGCGCAGGCGCAGCCGCCGGGGATTTTAGGGCTTTTGCATCTGACTCTTCCAGAACTGATGGAGCAGAAAGGAATCGGCAGAGTCAAGGGAATCGAACTTTTGTGTGTGGGAGAACTGTCACAGCGGATCTGGCGCACCTTGACGCTTTCAGAAGCGCCTGCGTTTACGGCGCCGGAGGCGATCGCCGCTTTTTATATGGAGGAAATGCGTCACAAAGAGCAGGAAGAGATGCACCTGATGATCCTCAATACGAAGCAGAAGCTAATTCGGGATATCCTGCTGTTTCGGGGAACCTTCAATCACTCTCCGGCATCTCCGAGGGAGATATTTATCGAGGCGCTGCGCTATCATGCAGCCAGCATCGTTTTAGTACATAATCATCCGAGCGGGGATCCTACCCCCAGTGCGGAGGATCGGCGGACGACCGTCCGGATTCAGGAGGCGGGCGCTATGCTGGGAATCCGGCTTTTGGATCATGTGATTATCGGCGAACAAGCCTATTTTAGTTTCAAAGAACGGGGAATACTATCATTATGAAAAACAGCAAGTATATTCTGGCAGGTATGTCAGCCTTCTGTCTTGTGCTGATTACAGCAACGTCTATCAAATCAAGCTTTCTGATGCCGCTTCGGACGGGTGTCGGTTTTGTTCTGGTACCGCTGCAGTCAGGCGTCAACGCGATTGGCACAGGTCTCTACAATGCGCTTGAAAATTTTTCCTCCCTGCGGGAGGCGCAGGAGGAGAACAAAAATCTCCAGATGCGTCTGGATCAGATGGTGGAAGAGAACAACCGCTTGCAGTCGGAGCTTTACGAGTTAGACCGTCTCAGAGAGCTGTATCAGCTTGATCAGGAATATATGCAGTATAAAAAAATAGCCGCCCGTGTCATTGCAAAGGACTCTGGAAACTGGTTTCAGGTATTCCGGATCGACAAGGGAGCGGACGATGGCATCCAGGAAGATATGAACGTCATGGCAGGCGGCGGACTGGTCGGTATTGTAACCGATGTCGGGGCAAACTATGCAACTGTCCGCGCGATCATCGATGATGACAGCAACGTCAGCGGCATGTCCCTGCGGACCGGCGATACCTGTAATGTATCCGGCAACCTGACGCTTTACCAGGATGGACGGCTGGGACTTGACCATATCAAGAAAGAGGCAGATATCCAGGAGGGCGACAAGATCGTGACCTCCAACATCAGTGATATTTTCCTGCCGGGCATTCTCATCGGTTATGCCTCCGGGCTGACGACCGATGCCAACAACGTAACCAAATCCGGTACAATCATTCCGGTTGCAGATTTTGATAACCTGCAGGAGGTACTGGTAATCACCCAGCTGAAAAATGGGGATGGAGGCGACAATAATGCGGAAGCTGCTGATTAACCTTGTCATGCTGATTCTGGCATTCACGATCCAGATCTGCGTGTTCCCACAGATCGCCTTCTTATCTTCGGCTCCGAACCTGCTGCTGATTGTGGTGTTTGTGTGCAGCTTCATTGAGGGGCGCGAGCGGGGGATGTTCTACGGGCTGGTGGCAGGTCTTTTTATGGATCTGTTTTACAGTGGACCATTTGGCTTTTATACACTGTTTTTCATCAATCTGGGGTATGTCAGTGGAATCTGCAACAAGTATTATTATGAAGACTACATCACGCTGCCGCTGCTTTTGAGTCTGGCAAGTGATTTAATCTATAACCTGTACATCTATGTATTCCGGTTCCTGATACGGAATCGTCTGAATTTTGGGCATTATCTGGTCTCCATCATTATCCCGGAGATCATATTTACCACGGTTACGACGCTTGTCGTATACCGGTTTTTCCTTTTTATCAACCGGAAACTGAAAGAATGGGAACAAAGGAGAGATTCGAACATTGTTTGATGACCTGAAAGAATATCTGCGAGAATGGTTCAAAAAAGTGATTACCTCCCGGCTTTTTGTCCTGGCGGTTGTGTTCTGCCTGATGTCGTCCGCATTGGTGATGCGGTTGTTCAACCTGCAGATCATCAAGGGCGAAGAGTATCAGGATGCATATACAGCGATGACGGAAAAAGTCATAAAGACTGCCAGCACGCGGGGTAATATCTACGATCGGAACGGCAATGTGCTGGCGTACAACGAACTGGCATACGACGTTACCATACAGGATACCGGTGCGTACAAGACGGATGCACAGTGGAACACGATGCTCTACGATCTGGTATCGATCTTGAATAAACACGGTGAGAGCGCACAGACCAGTTTAGAGCTTACGCTCGATCACGATGGAAATGTCGTGTATACCTCCGAGACACAGTCCGGACGCAAGCGATTCCTGCGTGATTATTATGGTCTTAAAAATGTGGATGAGATGGACGATTCAGATGGAAAATACCCGTCCGACATTTCAGCGCCAGATCTGCTGGAGCGGATGAAAAAGGAGTACCATCTGACACTCGGTGACGATAAGAACCGGGACGGGCGCCCGCTTGACAAAGACGGCAATCCGATCGATGTTTCGGATGAGGTGGCGCTGCAGATCGTCGGCATCCGCTACACGATGCGTTTTACCGCGTTCCAGAAGTACGAATCGACAACGATCGCGACGGATATCAGCGATGAGACCGTTGCAGACATTTTAGAGCACGCAGCCGATCTGGTGGGCGTCAATATACAGGAATCGACGATCCGTGTGTACAATGAAAGCCTCTACTTTGCGCCGATCATTGGATATACGGGAAAAGTAACGAGCGAACGTCTGGAGGAGTTAAAGGCGGTCAACGATGACTATGAGTTAAATGATGTAGTAGGCCGTACCGGCATCGAATCCTCGATGGAGCTGGAATTAAAGGGTAAGAAAGGTTCCCAGACGGCATATGTAGATAACGTCGGAAGAATCCTAAGCGTGACCGGGGAAGTCGCACCGGTGGCAGGCAACGATATCTGGCTGACCCTCGATCTGAACCTTCAGAAGGGTATTTACCACATTCTGGAGAAGCAGCTGGCGGGCGTCTTGTTAAAGACGATTGTCAACCAGGATGAGAAAGATATCGCTTATATCGATTCTTCCAGTATTAAGATACCGATCAAGAAGGCATACTTCCAGCTGATCAACAACAACGTCCTCTCGATTGACAATTTCGCTTCCGAAGAGGCATCCGATGTGGAACAGCAGATTTATCAGAAGTACGAGAGCTCACGCGTGCGGATTGAACAGGAACTGCGGGGCGAACTGCAGTCTGAAAATGCAACGCCGATGAACGCGCTTTCAGAGGAAATGCAGGCATATATGCAGTATATCTATTCGTATCTTTCTTCCAGCAACAAGGCGATTGTCCAGCGTGATGCGATCGATACGTCCAGTGACATGTATCAGGCGTGGAAGAACGGTACGATCAGTCTGCGGGAATACTTATATTATGGAATTGCCAACAACTGGATCGATACGACGAAGCTGGACATCCAGAGCCGGTATTCGAATGCGGACGATGTCTTCACGGCACTGCTGGACGACTGTTTCCGCGATCTGGAACAGGATCCGGCATTCGAGAAACTGATTTATCAGTATTTAATCAATAACAATGTTGTGACTGGGCGCGAGCTCTGTATGGCGCTCTATTCCCAGAATGTGCTTGCATACGATGAGAATGAGGTCAACCTGCTGCGTGTCAGCGGGGAAGAATATGCGTACCAGTTCCTGATGAATAAGATCCGCAATATTGAGATCACACCGGCGCAGCTGGCACTTGACCCGTGTACGGCGAGCTGTGTCGTGACGAGCGCGAAGACTGGCGAGGTGCTGGCACTGGTATCTTATCCAAGCTATGACAACAACCGGATTTCGGACAGCACCTATTTTGCCCAGCTAAATGCCGATCAGTCGCTGCCGCTGCGAAACAATGCGACGCAGACACTGAAAGCACCAGGCTCCACCTTCAAGCCGATCACGGCGATTGCAGGTCTGGAAGAGGGGGCAATCACGCTTTCTGATATGATTAACTGTACCGGTATTTATGAGGAAGTCAGCAATCCGATCCGATGCTGGAAATATCCGGGCTTCCACGGACCGTTAAATGTCGTGGGAGGCATCGAAAATTCCTGTAACTATTTCTCCTCGGAGGTGGCGCACCGCCTGTCCACAGAGGCAGATGGAAGCTACAAACCGGAGAAAGGTCTGGAGACGCTGAAAAAATACGCGACCATGTTCGGTTTGGACCGGACTTCGGGTATTGAAATCTCGGAGGCGACGCCGTCTATCAGTGATACCGATCCGGAGCGTTCCAGTATGGGACAGGGTACGCACCAGTTTGCGAGCGTGCAGCTTGCCCGCTATGTGACGGCGCTTGCCAACCGCGGCACGGTCTATGATCTGAGCTTGATTGATAAGGAGACGGATTCCCAGGGTAATCTGGTCAAGGATTATTCGCCGGCTGTGGCGTCAACCCTTGATTTCCAGACAAGCACCTGGGATGCAGTCCAACAAGGTATGCGCCAGGTAGTTACCAACAGTTCGACCAAGCGTGTGTTTGATGGTCTGGACGTACACGTGGCCGGTAAGACCGGTACGGCGCAGGAGTCCCAGAAACGGGGCAACCACGCGTTCTTTATTTCGTTTGCACCGTATGAGAATCCGGAAATTTCGGTGACGGTCAGTATCCCGAATGGATATTCTTCTTCGAATGCAGCGATGGTGGCAAAACACGTATATCGTTACTTCTATGGCTATGCGAGTCTGGATGATATCCTGAATTCAGGAGCATTGGATGCGTCCAATGAACGAATCAATGGAGATTAAGAGGTGATGGAACTATGAAAAGTTCCGTAGTAATAAAGGGATGTAAGTCCGGTATGACGGTAATTCTGAATCCGAACACCCCCTTTGAACAGTTACTGGAGGATGTAGGGAAAAAGTTTAAAGAAAGTGAAAAATTCTGGGGATCCGCCCAGATGACGCTGACCCTGGAGGGGAGAGAACTGACCCCAATCGAGGAACTGCAGGTGACGGATGCGATTACCGCCAATTCCCAGATAGAGATTCTCTGTCTGCTGGATACTGACGCTAACCGCATCGCCCGCTGTGAAAAGGCGCTGACCGAGCGGCTGATGGAGCTGACTGCCCGGACGGGACAATTTTATAAGGGTAATTTATCCCGGGGCGATCTGCTGGAATCCGATGCGAGCATCGTGATCATCGGGGATGTGGAGCGCGGCGCGCGTGTCAGCGCACGGGGCAATATCGTCGTTCTTGGCACGCTGGCGGGTTCCGCCCATGCTGGGGCGGCGGGAAGTGAGGACGCGGTGATCACCGCGCTGGAGATGTCGCCGATGCACCTTCGGATTGCTGATCTGACAGCCAAAACGCGCAGCCAGGGTAAAAAGATGGGGCGCGGACCGATGATTGCATCGGTATCCGGTGGAAACATTGACGTAGAATCGGTCAAAAAAAGTTTTTTAGATTATTTTCATTTTATTTAGCGTATTTAATGGATTTAAGACTGGAATTATTCTACTTTTTAGAGTAGAATAAAATGGTAAAACAGAATACAGGAGGATGTTCCTATGAGCGAAGTTATCGTTATTACTTCCGGAAAAGGAGGCGTCGGCAAAACGACAACCTCAGCGAACGTCGGCACCGGGCTTGCCATGCTTGGCAAACGGGTGGTTCTCATCGACACCGATATCGGTCTGAGAAACCTGGATGTCGTCATGGGACTGGAAAACCGGATTATCTACAATCTGGTCGATGTGATCGAGGGAAACTGCCGGATGAAGCAGGCGCTGATTCGAGACAAAAGATATCCTGACCTGTTCTTATTACCTTCCGCCCAGACGCGGGACAAGTCGTCCGTGAGTCCGGGGCAGATGATAAAATTAGTAGAAGACTTAAGAGAAGAGTTTGATTACATACTGCTTGACTGTCCCGCCGGGATTGAGCAGGGCTTTCGCAATGCGATCGCCGGGGCGGACCGGGCGCTGATTGTCACGACACCGGAGGTATCCGCGATAAGGGATGCTGACCGGATCATCGGACTTTTAGAAGCATCCGGGGTCGGGCGTATGGACCTGATCATCAACCGGATCCGGAGCGATATGGTGCGCCGGGGCGATATGATGTCGGTGGATGATGTGATGGATATTCTGTCTGTCCCTGTGATTGGCACAGTCCCGGACGATGAGGATATCGTTATATCCACGAATCAGGGCGAACCGCTGGTCGGCATGAATGGATATGCCGGGCAGGCATATTTAAACATATGCAAACGAATACTTGGAGAATCGGTACCATTTATACAGCTTGATGCGTCTCCGGGCTTCTGGTCCCGGATATCCGGCTTCCTCAAACGTGCATAGGAGGGGACGCTATGATTCTGATTGCAGAACTGTTTACGAAAAAGAATTCCGGCGAGATAGCCAGAAAGCGTTTAAAACACCTTCTGACTGCCGATCGGGCGGGCTGTTCGCCGGAACTTCTGGATCTGATTCGCGCAGATTTCCTGAGGAGCGTGTCACGTTATCTGGAGATTGATCCGGGGGATGTGACACTCCGGATTCTGAGGACATCCTCAGAACAGCCGGCGGAGGTATTCCCGGCGGTCTGTGCGTCGGTACCGGTTCTTACTTTAAGGAGCCATTTACAGCATGATATTCGATTACCAATTTAGAAATTACAACTTTCGAGCCCTCATTTATATGATTCTGCTGAGTGTTCTCGGCATTTTGGTTGTCGGGAGCGCCAGCAATCAGGACCGTTCCTCTGTGATAAAACAGATTATCGGAGTGGTTGTATCCCTGATTATCTGTCTGGTTCTGTCTTTGATTGATTACCATCAGTATTTCCGGTTTACCACGCTTATCTATGTGGTCTGTGCCGGAATGCTGGCGGCAGTTCTTTTGTTTGGACGTACCACCAAGGGCGCGACCCGCTGGCTGCGGATCGGCGGGATTCAGATCCAGCCGTCCGAGTTTGTAAAGATCGGTCTGATCCTCATCCTGGCGAATTTTCTTTCCAGAAACCGGGAGAAAATCAATGAGCCAAAGACGTTGGGGATGACGGCGCTTATCTGTGTCCTTCCGGTCGGCATGGTATATTTACAGCCGAACCTTTCCACCACCATCGTCATCTGCTTCATGATTCTGTGCATGGTTTATGTAGCCGGTATCAGTTACAAATGGATTGCCGGTGCGGTGGCGGTCGGGGTACCTGGATTTGCGGTGCTTATCTATCTGTCGCTGCAGGGATTCATCCCGTTTCTCCAGAAATACCAGGCACAGCGTATCATGGGAAAGATTTTCCACAGCAGCAGTGAATTTACGGATCTGAACCGTCAGCAGGATAACTCCATGATGGCGATCGGCTCCGGGCAGCTACGCGGCAAGGGGCTTTTTAACAACACATTAAGCTCCGTCAAGAATGGAAATTTCCTCTCGGAGGAACAGACAGACTTTATCTTCGCTGTTATCGGAGAGGAACTTGGGTTTGTCGGCGGCGTGGCGGTCATTGCCCTCTATGCGCTGCTGGTGTATGAGTGCCTCTGGATTGCGGCGCGTGCAAAGGACACAGCTGGACGTCTGATTGCATCGGGCATGGCGGCGCTTCTGGCGTTCCAGAGTTTTGCCAACATTGCGGTAGCCACGGGAATCTTCCCGAACACGGGTCTTCCGCTTCCTTTCATAAGCTCCGGACTTAGTTCACTGCTCAGTATGTTTATCGGAATGGGAGTTGTTCTCAATGTTGGATTGCAACGAAATAACGTAACCGTTCAGTAAGTACATGCATGGACTGTGAAGCTGCATGGAAATTGAATTTTATGGTTATGAAAAATAGGAATCATTAAGGAGGCAGGTATAGATGTATATCGGGTTAATCGCACATGATGCGAAGAAAAAACTGATGCAGAACTTCTGTATCGCATATCGCGGCATCCTGAGCAAGCATGAACTCTATGCGACAGGAACGACAGGCCGCCTGATTGAGGAGGTTACGAATCTGACCCTCCATAAATATCTGCCGGGTCATCTGGGAGGTTCCCAGCAGCTCGGCGCACAGATCGAACACAATCAGATCGATCTGCTGATTTTCCTGCGCGATCCGTTGGCGCCGAAGCCGCATGAGCCAGATGTTAATGATGTTGTCCGTCTCTGTGATATTCACAATATCCCGATGGCGACAAACCTGGCGACGGCAGAGCTTCTCGTTAAGGCGCTTGACCGCGGCGATATGGAATGGCGGGAGATGTACAAATGAGAAAACAGACAATCGGACTTGCGGGTGCACTGATGCTTTGCGGTATCAGCATGCTGACCGGCTGTGGTGCCCGCGGTCTGGAACAGGCATATTCATTTCAAGAACGGGAAGCGCAGATGACGCCAGCGGCAGGTGCCGGGCTGGCGCCCTTTTTTGCCTCTTCTCTCTGCGTACCGGAATCTGCAGACGGCGATATTGCTCCAGATGATGCGGTGACGGCGCAGGCGGGCGCATTGTTTGATGTGACCGACTCCAGCGTTATATATGGTAAGAACATCTATGACCAGATGTACCCGGCGAGCATCACGAAGGTAATGACGGCGATCATCGCGATCGAGGAAGGCAATCTTTCCGATGCGGTGACGGCAAATGATGACGTCGTGATCCACGAGGCAGGCGCTTCGATGGCAGGCATCAAGCCGGGCGATACCTTTACGCTGGAGCAGCTTTTATACGGACTGATGATTCCGTCCGGCAACGATGCAGCCAATGCGATTGCGGATCATATCGCCGGAAGCACGGATGCGTTTGTGGAGAAGATGAATGCGAAAGCGAAGGAACTCGGTGCGACCCACACGCATTTTGTCAATGCAAATGGTCTGCACAGCACCGACCACTATACAACGGCATATGATCTCTATCTGATTTTCAACGAGGCGCTTAAACTGCCGCTGTTTTGTGAGATCATCAACGCGCAGTCTTATACAGCTGATTATACCGATGCAAATGGAGCCGCAAAACAGCAGGTCTGGAAGGTGGGCAACTGGTATCTGAAGGGAGACCGCGAGGCACCGGAGGGAGTGACTGTCTTAGGCGGCAAAACCGGCACCACACAGGCGGCTGGCTACTGCCTGATCATGGCGAGCGATGGGGACGATGGCAAGGAATATATATCGGTTGTGCTAAAATCTGCAAATCGTCCGTCACTTTATGACAATATGACGGAAATTTTGACTAAAATTTCAAATAAGTGATTGCAATATTTATAAATTTATACTATAATTATTTATACAATAAAAGATTTTACATACAACTTAAATAAACTCAAGGAGGAGATTGTTATGGTTCAGATCATCGCAGGAGCAAAGGGAAAAGGAAAAACTAAATATTTACTCGATATGGCGAACACGGCTGTCAAAGAAGCCAAGGGATCCGTTGTCTATCTGGATAAGAGTTCCAAACATATGTATGAGTTGAATAACCAGATTCGCCTTATCAATGTACAGGAATATCCGATTGATACCAGCGATGGATTTATCGGATTTATTTGTGGTATTATCTGCCAGGATCACGATCTGGAGCAGATGTATCTTGACAGCTTCCTGAAACTTGCCTGCCTCGAGGGAGCGGATATTGAAGAGACCTACAAGACGCTGGAGACCATCAGTGAGAAATATCATGTAAAATTCGTTTTAAGCATATCCATGAATGCAGCCGATCTTCCAGAGTGCGCGAAAGAAAGTGTTGTAGTATCTTTATAAGAGATTCAAAATGAACGAAACCGCAGCTGTCAGCGCAGGGCGGAGACAGGAGACTGTCCGATTCATCTGAAAAAGGAGAATTGGATGGTCTCTTTTTTTTCCTAATTTTCTAGTTTGGGCTCAAAACCATCTTTCCACATTTTCATTGAAATGCTTCTTTTGCAGGTACCACCTTTGGAAAAAAATAGATATGCTTTTACATTCTTTTCAAAATTGAAAGGATTTCCTATCATATATATGAAATTTTGCATTAAATGAAAAAATTACAAAATATACTGAAAAATAATTGTAAAATTTTGATTTATACGGTATAATGACACGTGTCGGGAGACAAAAGATTACGATACATCTATTTGTGAGATAGATACAAAAGTATACGGAAATCATTTAAAAGACAGGAAGGAAAATACTATGAATGCAGAATTTTACCAAGGGAACCGACAGCGGCTGTATGACAGCCTTCCGGATCACACCCTGCTTCTCCTGTTTTCCGGTTCTTCCATCCGAAAGACAGCCGATGAAAATTATCCGTTTTATGCCGATCGGAGTTTTCTCTATCTGACCGGCATTGGGCAGGAACACACAGTCCTGATGGCAGAGAAAGACGGAGAAGAGGTACAGGAAACACTTTACATACTTCCGCCGGATATGCTGGCAGAGCGGTGGACCGGGAAACGGTTCACACCGGAGGAGGCCAGGGCGCGATCCGGGGCCGCGCAGATCACATCGAGCGGCGAGTGGGAAAACCGTCTGAAACTTCTGATGCGGAGCGGACGGTTTGAGCGGATTGCGATGGATCTGTACCGGCACGATCCGGAGGATGCAGATACCGAGAGTATCCGGATGGCACGGAGACTTGGAAAGTGGTACCCGGCAGCCACACTCACGGATATTTCCCGTCAGATACGCCGCCAGCGCACCATCAAGCAGCCGTGTGAGATCGAGGCGATGCGGGAGGCAGTCAAGATTACGAGGGACGGCATTCTGGCGATGATGAAGGCATCAAAGCCGGGAATGTACGAATACCAGTATAAAGCTGAATTCGACTACGCACTGGCGCAGCACGGATGCCTTGCACCGGCATTTCCGAGTATCATTTCCGCGGGAGCCAATAATTTCTGTATTCACTATTATGAGTACACAGGGCAGGCGAAGGACGGCGATATGATTCTCAACGACGTAGGCGCCCAGTACGACCACCTCTTCAATGATGTATCGCGCGGCTGGCCGTGCAACGGAAAGTTTTCCGAACGGCAGCGACTTCTTTACACATGTGCATACCGGACCTCGCAGCACATGTTCTCCATCATCCGGCCGGGAATGAAGATGGCAGACGTGGATCGGCTGGCGAGGGAATACAATTTCGAACAGCTCAAAGCGATCGGCTTATGTGACCGGTATGAGGATGTCGGCAGATATATCTGGCACGGCGGCGCCCACCATGTTGGCTGGGACACACATGATCTGGTCGATGTCGATATCGTAGAGCCGGGTATGGTTTTCTGCGTGGATATCGGCATCTACTGCGAGGAATGGGGCATCGGCTTCCGCCTCGAGGATAACTGCCTGGTAACGGAGGATAGCTGTGAGAATCTGACAGCATCCATCCCCAGAACGATAGAAGAAATAGAATCAGTGATGGGAGGAGAGTAAGCATGGAACAGTTACTTGCGTATATGCAGAAAGAGCACCTGGATGGCATGTTCATCAGCCGCCCGGTCAATGTAAAGTATGTCAGCCATTATACCGGCGAAGATTCCTGGCTTTTTATCACGGAGCAGGAAAAATTCTTTCTGACAGATCCGCGCTACACCGAGCAGGTTTCCTATGAGTGCCCGGATTACACGATTTTGAACTGGAGAGATACCTATGGTTCCATCGGAAAGGCACTTGCCTACGCGGCGGGAAAGGTTGGAGCAAAGACGATCGGCTATGAAGCATCCCACCTGACCGTTGAACAGTACCAGAATCTCCAGTCGGAGGTAAAAGCAGAGCTGGTACCGGCGGACGGTATCATTGAGGAGTTCCGCTCCATCAAGAGGCCGGAAGAGATTGAGTGCCTGCGTATCTCCTGTGATATTGCTTCAAGGGCATATGAAAAGATCCAGAAGGATATCCGGGTCGGCATTACCGAGAAAGAGCTGGCGGCGCGTTTAAGCCTCTATATGGTTCTGGAGGGTGCGGATACACAGCCATACGGCAATATCCTCATCTCCGGTGCGAGAACGTCCCTGCTTCATGGAATCCCGTCTCAGAAAGCGATTGAGTACGGCGATCTGGTCCTGATGGATTATGGATGCCAGTATCACGGTTATTTGTCTGATATGACGCGTACCCTGGTAGTCGGACGCGCAACGCCGAAGCAGAAGGAAGTATACAGGATTGAGCAGCAGATGGTCGCCGCGGTGGAAGGATTCTTAAAAGACGGGGTTTCGGCATCAGATGCATATTATGAATCCACGAAGATCATCGAGGGGACCGAGTATTTTCCATATCACTACACAGGAATCGGACACGGCGTCGGCATGTTTGTCCATGAGATTCCATTTATGAGCCCTGTTTCTAAAAATATTGTGCATGCCAATAATGTCATGACCGTGGAACCGGGTATCTATATTCCAGGATGGGGCGGTATCCGCATCGAGGATCAGCTTCTCATCACGGAGACAGGCAATGAAAACCTGATCAGCGCCACCAAGGAACTGATTGAGCTTTAATAAAAAAGGACAAGGAGGAATATTATGAGAAAAAACAAACTACTTGCACTGGGATTAGCTGCACTGATGGCAGCGAGTGTAGCGGGCTGTTCCACTCCGAGCGCTTCGGTGGATGATACGAAGGCAGCTGAATCGGGAAGTGACAGTTCCCAGAGAGCAGCAGCGGGCGAAAAGATTTTCCGTTATTCCAACACGGCGGATATCGCGACGATTGACCCTGATAAGACAAACTCCGTAGCAGACGCGACCGTCTCCTATCATATCTATGATGGTCTGTACCGCAACGTACAGGGCGAGCTTCAGCCGGCAACCGCTGAGAGCTATGAAGTCAGCGATGATGGTCTCGTATATACTTTCAAACTCCGTCAGGATACAAAGTGGAGTGATGGACAGACTGTTACGGCTAAGGATTATGAGTACGGTATGAAGCGTCTCTGCGATCCGGCAGCAGCCTGCCCTGCCAGCTATCTGGGTGCTGTTTTAAAGAACGGTGCCAAGGTCAGTGAGGGTGAACTTCCGGTGGATGAACTGGGAGTCAAGGCACTGGATGACTTTACCCTGGAGATTACGCTTGAGAATCCGGCTGATTACTTTGTCAGCATGACAAGCATGAGTGCATTCATGCCGGTACGTGAAGACCTGGTTGAGAAATATGGCAATGAGTTCGGCGGAAGTGCCGATAAACAGGTTTACAATGGACCGTTCGTTGTAAGTGAATACAGTAACGGCAAGGTAGAACTGACGAAGAATCCAGATTACTATGACAATGAAAAGATCAGTCTGGACGGCGTTGAGATTCTGACCGTAGCCGATCAGACTACTGCTGTTTCGATGTTCGATGCAGGCGAGCTGGATCTGGCAGAGGTTCCAACCGAGCTGGCAGCGCAGTATGAGGGCAAGACACAGTCCTACTACAACGGCGCAGACGATTATGCGGCACTGAATCACCGGAATAAATATCTGGCAAACAAGAACCTGCGTCTGGCGATGAACTACGCAGTCAACCGTGAAGAGTACATTCTTCTGACCCACAATGGCTTATATCAGGCTAACCAGAGATATGTGCTTCCGCAGGTTCGCGGCGTGGACGGCGAGTACGGCACCGAGTATCCGTTAGAGGCATTCCCACTTCAGGGTGATATGGATAAGGCAAAAGAGTATCTGGATACGGCATTATCTGAATTAGGTCTTTCCAGTGCTTCTGATATTTCCCTGAAACTGGTTGTATCCGATTCTGACACAGCGAAGAAAGAGGCAGAGGTTGTTGCAAACCAGTGGAAGAACAACCTGGGTATCAACGTAGATATCAACATGGTTCCGTACGCAACGAAAAACGCACTCCTGGTTCCGGACAGTGATGAGTACGATATCATCATGAGCGGCTGGGCACCGGATTACTCTGACCCGTACAGCTACCTGGAGCTCTGGTACAGCACCTCCGGCTACAACTACTTAAATTACCACAGTGATGAATACGATAAGTACATCGACGCTTCCAAGACAACTTCCGGTAAAGAGCGTATGGACAATCTGTTCAATGCAGAGAAGACACTCCTGGAAGACGGCGCACTGGTAGCGCTTCAGTTAAGAGAGGTTCCGTATATGGTATCTGACCGTGTACAGAATCTGGGCGCATACTTTGTTGGACTGAACTATGACTATATGTATGTGGACATCACAAACTAATCCATCATCTATCCAAAACATATTGAAAAACCTTAGAAGATGATTGAAGCACCTGCGCTTCAGGATCCGGCAAAGCGGCTGGATTTCTGAAGCGCAGTACATATCCGGTGGCTGCCTGGCGGATGAATGAGCCGTAACCGGCGGCCGGAACAACCGGATTTGGGATGTTCCCGTAGTTAAAGGAGCGTGAACCTATGAAAAAATATATACTGAAGCGGGTGGGAATATCCATTGTGACTGTGTTTGTTCTCGTATCCGTTGTATTTTTCCTGGCAAGGCTGATGCCGGGCGGACCCTTCAATGATCCGAAAATGTCAGCAACCGCAAAGGCCAATTTAAGTGCCTACTACGGATTCGATAAACCTTTACTCCAGCAGTATCTGACATATCTGAATAATCTGATTCATGGAAATTTCGGTTTTTCTACCAAATATCCGAGCCGTACCGTCAATGACCTGTTAGCAGGCGCATTTCCGTATTCGGCAGACCTTGGTATCCGCGCATTATGTTTTGCGATTTCCTTTGGTCTTGTATTTGGTATTATTTCTGCATTAAACCGTGGCAATAAAATTGATTTAATCTTTGTGATTGTAGCTGTATTTGGTACAAGTGTCCCGGACTTTATCATGGGCGCGCTGCTGCAGCATTTCTTTGCAGTCAAATGGGGGCTGTTCCCGATCGCGCAGTACAAGGGCTTCGCCTACACGATCCTGCCGTCGATCGGACTGGGATTCTACACGATGGCATCCGTCTCGCGTATCATGCGTGCGAGTATGCTGGAGGTAGTCCAGCAGGATTACATCAAGACGGCGCGCTCGAAGGGCATTTCCAAGTTCCGTGTGACCTGGAAGCATCAGATCCGAAACGCGATCATGCCGGTTGTTACGATCCTCGGTCCGACGGTAGCAGCCGTTCTGACCGGTACATTTGTTATCGAGTCCCTGTTTGCTATCCCCGGCATGGGTAAATATTATGTTGAGAGTGTGCAGAACAACGATTACTCCCTGATCCTTGGCATGACGGCGTTTTACGGCACATTCCTGGTATTCTGCAACATGGTAGTTGATATTCTGTATGGCGTGATCGATCCGAGAGTGCGGATCGGCGGAAAGTAGGTGGCAGTATGGGTGAGATGAAAATGAAAGATGGAAATGTGCTGCCTTCTGAGAATTCCGGCGCAGCAGCAGGCACATCCGAAAACCTGACAGATGGACGCACGATTACCCGCGACAAGTTTGAGATGGTAGGTAAAAATATTGAAAAAATGGAATCGATCTCCCGACCAAGCCTGACCTTCTGGCAGGAGGCGTGGAGACGAATCCGGACAAATAAGGCGGCATATTTCAGTCTGATTCTGTTGATTGCATATGGACTGTTAGCGATCTTTGCACCGATGTTCAGCCACTACGGATTTGACCAGCAGGATGCCTACTCGATGAGCAAGGGGATTTCAGCAGCTCATTGGCTGGGAACCGACTCTCTGGGGCGTGACCTCTGGGTACGTGTCTGGATGGGCGCGCGTGTTTCTTTGACGATCGGTCTTCTGGCAGCCCTTTTAAATACTGTAATTGGTACAGTGCTGGGCGGTTTCTGCGGCTATTATGGCGGCAAGTTTGATATGATCGTCATGCGTATCATCGATGTTATTTATGGTATTCCATCCCTGATCGTCTGTATTTTGGTTATGGTAGTATTAGGTTCCGGCGTTAAGAGCTTAATCATTGCAATGGTTATTGTTGGATGGACGGGAACCTGCCGTTTTACCAGAGGCGAAGTATACCGCTTGAAAGAGCAGGATTTCGTACTGGCAGCCCGCGTCATGGGCGAGTCGGCGTTCACAATCATCGTGCGTGAGATCATCCCGAATATCATGGGTCTTCTGATCACAAACCTGACAATGGCAATCCCGAGCGCCATCTTCCAGGAGGCGTTCTTGAGTTATATCGGTCTCGGCATTTCCCCGCCGCAGGCAAGCTGGGGCGTTCTGGCAAAAGAGGGAACCCGTATGATGACGGCAGCGCCGCATATGCTGTACGTGCCGGCATTCTTTATCTGTACAACCGTACTGGCGCTCAACCAGCTCGGAAACGGTCTGCGGGATGCATTTGACCCGAGACTGAGAGGAACGGAATAGGAGGTAGGAGACAATGGCTAAAAATATATTGGAAATCAAGAATCTGACCTTTTCGTTCCATACATACGGCGGCGTGGTAAAATCCGTCCGGGATGTCAGTTTTAATGTACGCGAAGGCGAGATTCTTGGAATCGTAGGCGAGAGCGGATGCGGCAAGAGCGTTACCTCCCAGTGCATTTTAAAGCTCAACCCGGAGCCGCCGGGATTTTTTGAGGGCGGTTCGATCAAGTATAAAGGCGAGGAGATCATCACCAAGACAGACCGCGAGATGCGGAAAATCCGCGGTGTGGAGATTGGATTTATCTTTCAGGATCCGATGACCTCGTTAAACCCGACCATGACGGTTGGAAAACAGATCGAGGAGGTCTTTGTCGGACGGAAGGGGATGACCCGGGCAGAAGTCAGGGAACGGGCGCTGGAGATCCTGCGTCTGGTCGGCATTAATGAGCCGGAGCGCCGTTATAAGCAGTATCCGCATGAGCTGTCCGGCGGTATGAAACAGCGTGTCATGATCGCAATCGCGCTGGTTGGCAAGCCAAGCATCATCATCGCGGATGAGCCGACGACCTCGCTGGATGTAACAATCGAGGCACAGATCCTGGATCTTCTGAAGGAACTGCGCGATAAGATGAACACCTCGATTATCCTGATTACCCACGATCTCGGAGTTATCGCCAAGATGTGCGATCGCGTGCTTGTTATGTACGGCGGCAAGGTGGCTGAAAAAGGAACGGTTGATGAGATCTTCTATGAGACGGCACATCCGTACACGGCAGGTCTTATCAAATCAATCGCTACGCTGGATACCTCCAAGAATCAGAAGCTGGTGCCCATCGACGGAACGCCGCCGGATCTGTTCGCACCGCCGAAGGGATGTCCGTTTGCAGCGCGCTGTGAGTTTGCGATGAAGGTCTGTTATGAAGAACAGCCGGAATTTCACAGGCTTTCAGACGAACATACCTGTGCATGCTGGCTGCAGCATGAGTATGCGCCGAAGGTGGATATCATGAAGGGGCTTACTGAGGCACAGAAACAGGAAGAAGAGAAAAATGTTGCGGCACTGCCGGAAGAGAAACGGAGGGGACACCATGGCAAAACGAATTGATAGGAGCACACCCTTGTTTCAGGTCACCGATCTCTGCCAGTATTTCAATGTCGGCAGGGGTAAGGTGCTGAAAGCAGTCGATCACGTGCATTTTACGATTTATAAAGGGGAAACGTTGGGACTGGTAGGCGAGAGCGGATGCGGCAAGTCCACGACGGGACGGTGCCTGGTAAAGCTGTATGAGCCGGCAGCAGGCACGATCACCTATAAAGGAAAAGATATTTTTAAATACACCCGTGAAGAGGAAAAAGCATTCCGCAAGAATGTGCAGATGATCTTCCAGAATCCACATTCCTCCCTGAACCCGCGTATGACGGTCAAGGATATCATCGGTTCCGGCATGAAACTGCATGGACTGGCGACGGACAAGGATGTGGATCAGAAGGTAGAGGCGATCCTGAAGCGCGTCGGTCTGAACCGCGACCATATGTCCCGTTTCCCACATGAGTTTTCCGGCGGTCAGAAACAGAGAATTGGTATTGCCAGGGCATTAGCGGTCGAACCGGAGTTTGTAATCTGCGACGAGCCAATCTCCGCACTGGATGTTTCGATCCAGGCGCAGGTTTTAAATATGTTAAAAGAACTGCAGGAAGAAATGGGACTGACCTATCTCTTCATCGCACATGACTTGAGCGTCGTCAAATACATTTCCGACCGTGTTATCGTTATGTATCTGGGAACGATGGTTGAATTTGCCGATTCCGAAGAGCTGTATGCACATCCGCTGCATCCGTACACGCAGGTGCTTCTGTCCTCGATTCCGGTTGCGGATCCGAGGCTGGTGCGTGAGAAGAAGCGTATCATGGTTAAGGGCGAGATTCCAAGCCCGATCAACCCGAAGGACTGCTGCCGTTTTGCCGAGAGATGTCCGTATGCGACGGAGGAGTGCAGGGCGAAGCTGCCGGAACTCCGGGAAGTGACGCCGGGGCATTCTGTGGCTTGTCATATGGTAAAGTAAATTAAATAGATTCGTGAAGGCGTCGAAGCTGACGGGGACAGGACAGCCTGGCTTCTCAGACTTATCATTGTTCGCTTGCTTTCGCTACAGATGCTCGCCTGATGCGGACTTACATCTGCCTCATTCGGACATCTGTGCTCAAAATGCGTACAATTTGATAAGCTGAAAGCCAGACCGCCCTGTCCTCGTCAGCTTCTTAGTTTTTTGGCTAATTGAAGGAGTAATTGTAGACATTGATCGCCGACTGGTGTAAAATATTAGTTAGAATTTTTTTAAAATTATGGCTGAATTTGGAAAATTTTAACGATATATAACAGAAAGGTGGATTTTCTATGCAGTACGATTTTGATACACCGATCGATCGGACCCATACTTGGTCGATCAAGCATGATTTTAAGAAAGAAAATGGGAAAGCGGATGATATTCTGCCGCTCTGGGTGGCGGATATGGATTTTCGATCGCCGGACAGCGTGGTTGAAGCGCTGAAAAAGGCAGTAGATCACGGGATTTTCGGTTACAGCCGGGCAGATGAGTCGTACTTTGATGCGGTGGCAGCGTGGTATCAGAAACGCCATCATCTGACTCTGCAGCCGGAGTGGATGACCTGCACGCCAGGTATCGTGTTTGCACTCTCGATCGCAGTGCGGGCTTTTACCCAGGAGGGCGATGCGGTGTTGATCCAGCCGCCGGTCTACCATCCATTCAGCCGGGCGATCCTCCGCAATAAGCGGACGCTGGTGGAGAATCCGCTGGTTTTAAAAGATGGACATTATGAGATGGATCTGGAAGATCTGGAGCAGAAGGTGCTGGATGAGCATGTCAAACTGATGATTTTATGCAATCCGCACAATCCGGTTGGCCGTGTCTGGACGAGGGAAGAGCTGACCGCACTGGCTGACATCTGCCTGCGCCACCATGTATACGTGATCAGTGACGAGATCCATGGCGATTTTGTATGGCAGGGGCATGAGCAGACTCCGTATGCGTCGATTTCAGAGGAAGCATGCCTTCATTCGATGATGTGTACAGCGCCGAGCAAGACCTTCAATCTGGCTGGCATAGCGACATCAAACCTCTTTATCCCGGATCCGGAGATGCGGCGTAAATTCCGGTCGGAGCTGCTGGATGTTGGCCAAGAAAATATGAACCGTCTGGGATTGTTCGCCTGCCGTGCAGCGTATGAAGGAGGCGGGGAATGGCTGGATCAGCTTATCGGCTATCTGGCTGGCAATCTGGCACTGGTGCGCGATTTCTGTAAAAACCGTGTGCCACAGATTCAGCTGGTAGAACCGGAGGGAACGTATCTGGCGTGGCTGGATTGCCGTGAACTGGGGATGACGGATGATGAATTGATGGCATTCTTCTCGGATGAAGCGAAGGTATGGCTGGATCCGGGCACGCATTCGGGTGAACAGGGATCTGGATTTATGCGCTTTAATCTGGGCAGTTCGCGCAGTGTGATTGCACAGGCGCTCGATCAGATCGAGGCGGCATGGAAAAAACGGAACGCATAATGAATAATAGCAGAACCGTAAAAATAAAACGTTCGGAGGGATTGCATGGAATTTGAAGAAGTGGAGAATATTGGACAGCGGATCAAGGAGATTCGCAAGAGTAAATCTATCACGATCCAGAAGCTGTCCCAGTTTACCGATCTGTCAGTGGGATATCTGAGCAATCTGGAGCGGAACCAGGCAAGCCCGACGCTGAACAATCTGCAGCGCATCTGCGTGGCGCTTGGTATTTCGATCCGGGATCTGCTCAGTCCTTCCGGCGAGGAGAGAACCCTGATCCGCCAGGAAGAGCAGCAGTTATATGAATATGATGAGTACAAGCTTCAAATCCGCCGTCTGGATTTTGGAAAGAAACGCGGTATTTATGAGTTTTCAACCTATGATCCAGAGACAAAAGATACACCGCCGTCCTGGGGGCTGCATCCATACGCGGAGGTCGGAGTCATTCTGGAAGGCAAGATGGAGGTCAATCTGGATGGAACGGTTTATCTCTTAGGACCGGGCGATTCGATCTATATCAAGCCGAATCTCTATCACACGATGCGGAATGCGGGCGATACTCCCTGCCGCTCCTTCTGGCATCTGCAGATTATGGATGATTCTGTATAATTGACGGGATGAATTGATCTTGAAATTTGGACAATTCACTCGTATAATAAAAGCTGTACGTTGGGCTATACAGAATATTGCAAAAGTCCATGACCGTAGACAAATTTGCGTGGATTTTTGTCTGGTAACTGTGAAACTGCAGAAACAGCTGCCAGAGAAGTACATCGGGAAAAGGGAGGATAGAGCTGCATGGCCAAAAACAAGAAAATTGTACGCTACAGAAAGCCATTGAATATCAATGTAGGCATGATCATTTTTGCCATGATTTTCGTCTATCTTTCTTTCAGTGTCTATACATATCTCAGGCGGGATCACGTCCAGTTTTATGAGGTCGTCGAGGGAAGTATTGTAAATAATAAAGAATACAACGGAATCCTGTTTCGGGATGAGACAGTGGAAAATGCACCGCAGACCGGGTACGTCAACTATTATGTGCGCGAGGGAAAGCGGGCAGGCGCTGGATCGCGCGTCTATTCGCTAGATGAGACCGGCGAGCTGGGGAAATTTTTGGAAGAAAATCAGTCCTCTGGGATGTCCCTGTCAGCAGAAAATCTGGCTGATTTGAAGAAACAACTCAGTTCGTTCTGTTTATCCTACAACGATCAGCGCTTTGAAAGCGTCTACGACGCCAAATATTCTTTGCAGGCTTCGGTTGCAGAGTATATGAATTTCAATGCGCTGGGCGATATGGATGCACAGCTTCAGGCACAGGGTATCAATTACAAACAGATATCGGCGCCCCAGCCGGGTATTATTTCCTATGTGACCGATTCTTTTGAGGGGGTCGCGCCGGAGGAGGTGACGGCGGATTCGTTTGACCGGAGTCAATATACGCGGCAGGTGGGACGAGCTGGGGAACTGATCGAGGCGGGCACGCCGGTGTACAAGATCATCACATCGGAGAACTGGAGTATCGTGTTTCAGATGGATGAAAAGGATAAAGAGCAGTTTGCCGATCAAGATACACTGACGATCGAGCCGTTGGGAAGTGATATGAAATTCCGGGGGAATTATTCGATGTTTACCGGTTCCGATGGCAATCTGTATGGACGCCTGGATCTGGACCGTTACATGATCCAGTTTGAATCCGAGCGTTTTATGAACTTCGAGATCTCCAGCGAGGAAACGCAGGGACTTAAAATTCCGGTATCATCGGTGATGGAGAAGGAATTTTATACCATTCCAGTTGATTATATGACAACGGGCGGTAACGCTACTGAAGATGAGGCTGGCTTCAATAAAGAAGTTTACGGCGAAGGCGGAAAGGCGTCGATTGAATTTGTCACGCCGGAGATTTACAGCTCGACCGATGAGTATTATTATGTCGAGAAGAGCGACGATGGGCTGTTAAAGAGCGGCGATTATCTGGTGAAGCCGGATTCAAACGAGCGCTTCCAGGTAGGACCGACGGCAAAGCTGACAGGTGCTTACAATATTAATAAGGGATACGCGGTGTTCAAGCAGGTGAAAGAACTTGCAAATAGCGGTGAATATTACATTGTAGAAAAAGGAACCAAATATGGATTATCGGTTTATGACCATATCGTGTTGGATGCCAGCACCGTATCGGATGGCCAGATCGTATATCAGTAATGATATTTCCAAAATATAGAGATAAGGAAGGTGTATCACATATGGTTCAGGAACAGTTAGAAGAAGTACGTCAGAATATACGGAACGCCTGCGAGCGGAGCGGACGGAAGGTGGAGGATGTCACGCTGATCGCGGTCAGTAAGACAAAGCCGGTGCCGATGCTTCAAGAGGCATATGATGCCGGCGCCAGAGATTTCGGCGAAAACAAGGTGCAGGAGATTCTGGAGAAGGAACCGCAGCTGCCATCTGATATCCGCTGGCATATGATTGGACATTTACAGAAAAATAAAGTCCGTCAGGTAATTGACAAGGTAGTTCTGATTCACTCCGTCGATACGGTGGGACTGGCAGAGCAGATCGAAAAAGAAGCGGTCAAACGTGATCTGGACGTTTCTATTCTTCTGGAGGTCAATGTCGCCGGAGAAGAGTCCAAATTTGGTTTTGCCCCGGAAGAAGTCGAGAAAGCGGCACGCGAAATTGCAAAGTACCCGCATGTCCACATACAGGGACTTATGACGATTGCACCATTTGTAGAGAATTCAGAAGAAAATCGTGGTGTTTTTAAAAAATTATATGAATTATATGTTGACATGAAACGGAAAAACATTGATAATGTTACTATGAATGTCCTTTCGATGGGAATGACCGGAGACTATCAGACAGCGATTGAAGAAGGTGCAACTATGGTAAGAGTCGGTACGGGCATTTTTGGAACCAGGGCAAAGATAGGAGAGAAATAGGGTTATGAGTATTCTGAACAAATTAATGGATACAATGCGTCTCACAGAGAATGATGACGATTACTTCGATGAGGAAGATTACGAAGAAGAAAAACCGGTGATTAAGAAGCGTTCTTTCGGCAAGAGGGACGAAGAGGTGGATGATTACCGCCACGAGGAGGAATCTAAGCCGCGTTTTCTGCCACGTTCCTCTAACAACAAGGTAGTGCAGATGCGCCGCAGCATGGAAGTATCTCTGATCAAACCTACTTCCATGGAGGATACGAGAGAGATTTGCGATTACCTGCTGGCTGGAAAAGCTGTTGTTTTAAATATGGAAGGAATCCACATGGAGGTTGCACAGCGTATCATTGATTTTACCTGTGGCGCGACCTATTCGATGGATGGAAATCTCCAGAAGATTTCCAATTACATTTTTATTGCGACACCGTCATCGGTTGAGCTGTCCGGCGACTTTCCCGAACTCTTAGCAGACGGTTCCGTGAATGTTTCCGGGATGAATCTCCACTTCTGATACTGATATACTCCCAGGTTCGCTATATATCTGAACCTGGGAGTATTTATTATACAATCGGAAATTTGTGTGATTTCTGATTGTATACAGGCTTTTCGGGCAGGAGCACACTTTATATAAGCACTTTCGAACAGGAGTAGAAACACGCGATGCTGCAGGAAAAAGAAGAACAACTTTTAAAAAAGAGAATGATAGAACTGGCCGGACTCTGTTATCAGCGCGATATACAGACAAGTACCGGCTTTTTGTCGTTAAATGAACAGACGATCTTTCACTCGATCGAGAAGACGCTGCCGCCGGTGCGGACTTGCCTGACGGGCGGCTTTGAGGGCGCAGAGCGCAAACTTCTTTGTTTTCTGGCTTCGTATGACGATGAGGAGTTTGGACTTCCGATCGCCGTGTTGGAGGTCATTCCGGCAAACCTGCGTTACAGTGAGGCGCTGACGCACCGGGATTATCTCGGGGCGCTCATGAACCTGGGGATTGAGCGCAGCTGCATCGGGGATATTCTGATGAAGGAAAATGGCTGCTGCGTCTTCTGCCAGGAAAAGATGGCGGATTATCTCTGCCAGGAACTCACGATGGTGCGCCACACCTCAGTGATCTGCCGCAAGGCGGACGCGACGGAGCCGATCACACCGAAGATGGAGCGCGTGAGTGGAAGCGTTGCATCACCGCGTCTTGACAGTGTGATCGCGATGGTATTTTCATCCTCCCGCACGAAGATACTGCCGCTCATTGAGGGCGAAAAGGTGTTTATTGACGGGAAACAGGTGACTTCCCCGGCGGTGCAGCTTAAAGAGGGCGAGATTGTATCTGTGCGCGGCATGGGAAAATTCCGCTTTGCCGGGAGCGGGGGATTGTCGAAAAAGGGACGTCTGTATGTTTATGCGGATAAATATGTGTAAAAAAGAAAGGACTGAAAACAAATGACAGCAGTAAAGAATGAGAAAATGAATCGCGTAACCGTTCACCTGGACGAGAAGCCGATCTATGATATTGTGATGACCGAAGATTTTTCGGCACTTCCGGGTGAAATCGAAAAACTCTCCATTTCAAACCGCCGTCTCTGCATCGTGACGGATTCGAATGTAGAAAAATTATATCTGAATGAGGTAAAAGAACTTCTGGCGCCGTGCTGCAAGACGGTAATTTCGTTCGTATTTCCGGCGGGCGAGGAGCACAAAAACCTCAACACCGTCCGAGATTTATATGAGACCCTGATTTTGAACCATTTTGACCGCAACGACATGCTGGCAGCACTCGGCGGCGGAGTTGTGGGCGATCTCTGCGGATTCGCGGCGGCGACCTATCTGCGCGGCGTTGCCTTCATGCAGATTCCGACGACGCTTCTTTCCCAGGTGGACAGCAGCATTGGCGGCAAGACGGGCGTTGATTTTGACGCGTACAAAAATATGGTTGGCGCGTTTCATATGCCGAAGCTGGTATTTACCAATATCAATACGCTTCAGACGCTTCCGGACAACCAGTTTTCCGCCGGTATGGGCGAGGTTATCAAACATGGTCTGATCAAGGATGCGGCATATTATGAGTGGCTGCTTGAAAATGCGGCAGATATCTGGGCGAGAAAGCCGGAGGCACTCCGCAAGACAGTGACCTGGAGCAATGAGATCAAGCGTGCTGTGGTAGAGAAGGATCCGACCGAAAAAGGCGACCGTATGCTTTTAAACTTTGGTCATACGCTGGGACACGCGATCGAGAAGCTGAAAAACTTTGAACTTCTGCACGGTGAATGCGTGGCACTCGGCGCGCTGGCAGCGATGAAGCTGTCGGAAAACCGCGGCATGATCAAACCGGAGGAAACAAACCGCTTCAAAGAAGCACTGGGAGAATTCCATATCGGTACGCAGGTATCCGGGCTTGAAAAAGATGCGATTGTGGCAGCGTCCAAGAACGACAAGAAGATGGATTCCGGCATCATCAAATTTATTCTTATTCATTCCATCGGCGACGCCTACGTGGATCGCACGGTAACCGAGGACGAGATGAAACAGGCACTCGATCAGGTGCTGGTATAATAGCAGGAAAGGAATCAGGTGCATGAACACGAAATTACGACAGTTCTTTATCTTTTTTATCGGGCTGGGAGTCAGCATCGGACTGGATCAGTTTACAAAACATCTGGCAGTTGTCCATCTGAAAGGGCAGAAGCCATTTGTGCTCATTAAAGGTGTGTTTGAATTTTATTATTCTGAAAACCGTGGCGCTGCTTTTGGAATGCTGCAGGGACGGCAGGGATTCTTCTTCCTGATTGCAGCGGCAGTCATTCTGGCGGTGTTGTGGGCGGTTTACCGGATGCCGGCAGGGAAACGGTATCTGCCGCTGATGTGCAGCTTGTTTCTGCTCGTATCAGGCGCAGTTGGCAATATGATCGACCGTCTGACACAGAAATATGTGGTGGATTTCCTGTATTTTAAGCTGATTGATTTCCCGATTTTTAATGTGGCAGACTGCTATGTGGTGATCGCGACTTTCTCGCTGATCCTTCTGTTTTTCTTCTTCTATTCGGATGAGGAACTGGAATTTCTTTCTTTTAAAGGTGCGAAAAAGGAGTCGGGGCGATGATGCAGGAATATCTGGTTCCAGAAGAGGCGGCTGGAACCCGCATCGATAAATTTCTGGCGGACGCCTGCCCGGATCTGTCCCGTTCCTTTTTGCAGAAACTTCTGAAAGAGAGCAGCGTGACAGCAGACGGAAAAGCGGTTAAAAGCAGTTTCAAGGTAAATGGCGGGGAAACTATCGCCTTTGAAGTTCCAAAACCGCAGGAGGCGGCGATCGAGGCGGAAAATATCCCGTTGGACATTTTGTATGAAGATTCGGATGTGATTTTAGTCAATAAGCCGAAGGGGATGGTTGTCCATCCGGCGGCAGGGCATTATACGGGGACTCTGGTCAATGCGCTGATGTACCATTGCAAGGATCAGCTCTCCGGCATCAACGGAGTCATGCGCCCTGGGATCGTCCATCGGATCGATATGAACACGACCGGCGTGCTGGTGGTGTGCAAGAATGATTTCGCCCACAATTCTCTCGCAGAACAGCTCAAGGTGCATTCGATCACCCGCGTGTATTATGCCATCGTATTTGGCAATCTGCGCGAGGATGAGGGTACTGTCCATGCACCGATCGGGCGTCATCCGACGGATCGCAAGAAAATGAGCATCCACTCCAAACAGGGGCGCGATGCGATCACGCATTACCGCGTACTGGAACGCTTCGGGGCGTATACATTTATCGAATGCCGCCTGGAGACGGGACGCACACACCAGATCCGCGTCCATATGGCAAGCATCGGTCATCCGCTTCTGGGCGATGAGGTGTACGGTCCGGCGCGGCAGCCATTTTCACTGGAAGGGCAGACCCTGCATGCGGGAGTCTTAGGCTTTATCCATCCGCGGACCGGGGAGTATGTGGAGTTTTCTGCGCCGCTGCCAGCGTATTTTGAAGAACTGCTGGAGAAGCTGCGGAAAAAAGCTGGAAAGTAAAAGTGACGTGAATAGTAAGATCGTTCTGATTCGTATACACATTCTTTTCAGATAGTTTATTTCTGTGTCGCTAAGAAATACCTTTTATTCCGAAAAAATGATGACTTTTCAGATAGCTTGTGTTATAATAAAGGCAGAACTTGAAAGGAGTTGAGGGAGACATGAAAAAAAATTTAGTAATTACAATCGGTCGCGAATGCGGCAGCTCCGGAAGAGCGATTGGACGAAAACTGGCGGAATCATTGGGAATCAAGTGCTATGATAAAGAGCTTCTTGCACTGGCAGCGAAGAACAGCGGTCTCTGTGAAGAGCTTTTTAAGACGCATGATGAGAAACCAACCAACAGCTTCTTATATTCACTGGTAATGGACACCTATTCGATGGGTTATAATACATCGGCTTATATGGATATGCCGATCAACCACAAGATTTTCCTGGCACAGTTTGACACGATCAAGAAACTGGCAGATGAAGAATCCTGTGTCATTGTAGGACGGTGTGCGGACTATGCGCTGGCAGATTATCCGAACGTAGTGTCTGTTTTCATCTGTGCAGATGAGGAAGTGAAGATTCAGGAATTGATGAAACGTCACAATATTACCCGCGATAAGGCAAAAGATGTGATGATCAAGACCGATAAGCAGCGTTCTGGTTATTATAACTATTATTCCAGCAAACGCTGGGGCAGCTCCAAGAGCTATAACCTCTGCATCAACAGCAGTGTCGTAGGCATCGACGGTGCCGTAGAAATTATTAAGGAATTCGCCAAAAAGAAACAAGAATTTCTTAAGGTAAACGAGAACGCATAAAAGTATAATTAAAACCGGTGTGTTTGAATTTCTGGTGAAGAATCAGAAAGGACGCACCGGTTTTTTGCGCCTGGATGCTTTGAAGATGAGATTGCGTTGGGGTATAAAAACAAAATAGCTACTTAAGATTTTGAATGTAGATACATGAAGAAAATGATGATGAAAGAAAAACATTCTTATATAATCCGAACGGCGCTCATGGCGGCATCGGGTATTTTATTGTGCGGGATTGCCGAAGCAGTGCGCCCGGAGGTGGATTTATCAGTCGGTGTGCCTGCTGATAAAGTTGTGATTACAGATGGGATTTTAGACCAGGAGACACAAAATGATACAGACGAATCCTTCTGCGACCGTCTGATGAAGAAAATGGTACACCCGATTCACATGGCATCCCGGTTTTTAAATGGTCTGGGGGCAGACTCGGAAGAATATGTTCCGTCGGAAACGGAGTATAACCTGATGGCGCTCCGGACGGAAGAGAGCGCTGTTGATTTGTCTGATCCATTGGCGGCATTTGAGTCTCTTCCATGGTATAAACTTGCAAAACGATTCCGGAGTATGGGGACAGAAGATACCTGGGGCGCGAAGATGTACGAAGCGCTTGGAGCGAGGGATGCACAGTGGATATCGGAGATCTACGGGTGGATCCAGACGACACCGCTTACAGCTTCCCAGAAAATGGGACTGCCAGCTGCGCAGGTACTCGGTAGCTATGATCCCTCCAATCCAGAGCATAACGCGCAGGACCCGGCGAGCTGGGTAGTTCCAACTTGGAAAAATATCCGTTTCCAGATATGCGACGGAGACGGAAAGCCGACGTCCCTCGCATCTAATGCGACCGATATTTTGTCCATGGCAAATGTATATACATACAGCCGTGACTGGAAAAATACAGACCTGTTCAATACCTATATCAATCAGCTCTGGACCAGTTCCCACCAGTACCACGTGAGGATTAGCAATGTGTATTACTGTGAGGGCTGTACAGAACTGCCGGACGAGCCGGCGACAGAGGGAACAGCAGATGACGATGTGGAGAGCGGCAGTGCAGCAGGAGAGGCATCCTCGGAGGCTTTAGATGCCCAGGGCGCAGGAGACAGTCAGACAGCGGTAGAGGAGCCGTTAACGGAGAGCGAGGCGGCATCCACAGCAAATAATTATGTCAAACCGGCACAGGGACCGGGGGCTTCCACACAGGAGCAGGCAGCCGAATCAAAAGCGGCTGCGTCCCCGTCAGAGGCGACGTTCAGTGCGGAGAGCGCTGCGGCAGTTACATTAAATGAAAACGGAAAATATTGCCCGGGACATGTTGATCTGACCATTACCGTTAAGACAACCGGTCTGAAAGAGAAGCATAATCTGTTTGCACTCGATGGAACGGGAAATCAGGCTGTCGGGAACTGGCAGGGTTGGACGGAAGAAAAACAGACAGCCGCCCAGACACTCGCTGCTCAGGATTGGCAGGGAATGTACGGGCTTGCCAGTTCAGAGTTTGCACTCGGGAATCCGCTGACACCGGCAGAAATTGCGTCTTACCTGGATTTACTTCCAGAGGATTTATCACCGGAGCGGCGTGCCGTTATCACATGCGCGCTCAATTCCGTTGGCAAGATTCCATATTATTATGGAGGAAAACCGAGTACAGCAGGACTTTCCGGCAATCATTTTGCCAGCGTGACAAGCCCGGATTACAAGGGACGGATTTTGTCAGGGCTTGACTGTTCTGGATGGGTCAACTGGGTATACTGGACCGCGCTTGGCAATAGAATGGGTGCCGCCAGCACCTACGAGATTGTGCGGACAGGACGGGCGATCAACAGCGCAGAGCTTCAGCCGGGCGACTTGCTTGTCCAGCTTGGCGGTGATTCGCACGTTGTAATGTTTTTAGGCTGGAACGCAGACGGAACCATACTGGGCGTACATGAATCCGGCAGTGCAAGCAATGTAACGGTCGGAAAGGTTCATGCGGTCTGGCCGTATTACCGGGCGTTTTTGGATTAAGAAGTGAATAAAGAATAAAATGAATATGAATTAGTCATAAGGGATTTTGAGCTGGATGGATGTTGCCTTTGTTTTTTGCTGGAGTGTTTGCTGGTAAATGGTAAAGGCGGCATCCATCCATTTTGTGTTTAAGTTTGTTTTTATGCTGAAATACGATATTGAATAATTCGTAAAATGATTTATTTACAAATAAAGGGAAACATGGTATGATAGGGAGATAGACAAAACTATTCGTGAAAGCCTACTTTATCGAATAGTTTGAAATGTAAATATGTGTATGCACTTAATCTATTTGCTAAATTATTCATTCGTTATATTTGAAAGGATGTTCTCATGAAACTTCAACGTCTTCTAAGTTTAACCCGCCAGGCGGTTGATGACTATCGTTTGATTCAATCCGGCGATAAAATAGCTATCGGTATTTCTGGCGGTAAAGACAGCCTGACACTTTTATATGCTTTACAGGGGCTTCGCCGGTTTTACCCGGAACCATTTGAACTTTGTGCTATTACAGTTGATCTGGGCTTTCAGGCACTTTCTCCGGAGGTTTCGAACCGGTTGTCGCCGACGCTTTCATCGGATGCGGCTGCATTTGATTTAAAACCGGTTCAGGAGCTTTGTGATGAATTAAACGTGCCCTACACGGTCGTTCCAACGGAAATCGGCAAGATTCTCTTTGAAACCCGTCAGGAATCCAATCCATGTGCGCTCTGTGCCAAGATGCGAAAAGGCGCTTTAAATGAAGCGGCTCTGAAACTTGGCTGTAATAAAATCGCCTATGCACATCACCGTGACGATCTGATCGAAACCATGCTTTTATCCTTGATTTATGAGGGGCGTTTCTATTCCTTCTCGCCGAAAACCCATCTGGACAAAACGGGATTGACTCTGATCCGCCCGCTGATGTATGTCCAGGAAGCCGATGTGATCGGATTTAAAAACAAATACCATCTTCCAGTCTGTAAAAATCCATGTCCGGTAGATGGAAAAACAAAACGCGAGTATGTGAAGCAATTAACAAAGAAACTCAACCATGATTCACCGGGGGTAAAAGATCGCTTTTTCCATGCGATTATTGATGGAAACAATCCCGGATGGCCGGAACGGACCGATCGACACCTGAAAAATTTGATACATTCGGACCTTTCATCATCACCAAAGGAGGAATTGTGATATGGCTGCACTCTCCTACCACGAACAGGAAGACATCGAAAATACAAAACGAATCCGAGGCATTTTGAAAGAGCTGCCACCGTTCTGTACCGATTTCTTCCGCGGCATTGAACCACGTACATCGGCGCGCACCCGGCTTGCGTATGCCTATGATTTAAAGACATTTTTTGATTTCCTGAAACAAGCAAATCCAGAGCTTAAAACAAAGGAGCTGCGTGATTTTCCGCTTTCTATTCTGGATGAAATCAAGTTGATGGATCTGGAAGAATATATGGAGTATCTGAAATGTTATTCGACCGAAAAACGTGAGGATCTGATGAATACAGAGCGGGGTATCATGCGGAAAGTCTCGACGGTTAAGAGCTTTTACAACTACTTTTACCGGACCGAGCGGATTCAGAATAACCCCGCTTCTCTTCTGCAGCTCCCTAAGATTCATGAGAAAGAAATTATACGCCTCGATGTTGACGAGGTGGCGCGTTTCCTGGATGAGGTTGAGGATGGCGAATGTCTGACCGAAAAACAGAAAGCCTACCATGCAAAGACCAAACTACGTGATTTAGCGATGATGACGCTTCTGCTTGGTACGGGGCTTCGTGTATCAGAATGTGTCGGACTGAATATCAACGATGTTGATTTCCGAAACGGTGGTCTTAGGATTCATCGAAAAGGCGGAAAGGAAGTCATCGTATATTTTGGTGCCGAGGTAGAATATGCGCTTCAGGACTATCTTAGCGAGCGTGAACATATTGTCCCAGAGGAAGGCAGCGAAGAAGCACTCTTCCTCTCCATGCAGCGTAAGCGCATTAACGTACGCAGCGTGGAAAAAATGGTCAAAAAATACGCACAGCTCGTCACACCACTAAAAAAGATCACGCCACATAAACTCCGCAGCACTTACGGCACGAATCTGTACCGTGAAACCGGCGATATTTACCTCGTCGCGGATGTTTTGGGACACAGTGATGTCAATACGACGAAGAAGCATTATGCGGCGCTGGAGGATGAACGGCGGCGAAGCGCAAGGAATAAGGTGCAGCTGAGAGAAAAAGAGTAAAGGGCAAAAAAGGCAAAAAGTAAAAAAATTTTTAGGTAAAAAAGGCTAATTTCGTACTTTATTTCCGTGTAAAGTGAAAATAGTATTTTGCAAAAATAAAGTTCAAAATTCATATTTGCCAAGAAAACCGATGACCTCGACTGCTTATAGTCTATGCCATCGGTTTTCCTAGTTCAAGCACTCTCACTCTGCTTCATCTGTGTCTCAATAACTTCGTCTAAGTTGGCTGCTGTAGTTTGTTCACTCATAGCCTTCTGCCTCTAATAATAAACACTGCAAAGGTTTAAAATATCCTGCAACAGATCATATACTCCATCTTTGCCTTATCATTCATTTGATAATTTATCAGAGCCTTTTGCGAGTACATCGCATCTACGCTTTGCGTTTTCGTTGAAAATTCCATCAAAGTATCCGGGCCAATGCCCAAACTGGTAAAAATTTTATTCAAATGCTTATCGAATGAGCTTTTACTATCTATCTCGCCATTTAAAATTTTATCTAAAGTAGGTCGAGAAATTTCTGTCTTTTTGCAGAATGATACCTTAGAGAATCCATTGCCACTGATGTAGTCCTTTAATTTTATTCCTGTCAGTTTTCTCATTTCAAAAAGTTCATCAAAACGCACACTCTATCTCTCCCAGTAACAAATTGTCAATAGTTTTTTAATCACTTTTCTTAAAAAGAAAAAAAATAGAACGTATAGTAAACGCTATGGTGCGTTGACAACGTATAGATTATTTCCATACGCTCTATCTCTCATTTCGTAAACGTTCCATAGCAAGTACCTTGCCAGCCCAAAGTGCTGCAACATGGTTTTGCAAGCAATAATCCGCAACGTTCGCTCCTCCAGTATTCACCTGTAATCTCCATACCGCCATCTTCTCATCTCCCCGCTTTCTTCTTTAGTGCTTATCCACCTTCCGCTTCGGGAACCATCCTTTTGCCACTCTTTTTTCCTGTTCTTTCAGTTCCTTAATGCTCCAAAAGCAACTGACGCCCAAAACACCCAGGGAAACCGACCAAAGTATTTCCTGCATTCTTACGGATAGAATCATACACAAAATGCCCACCAGCAAAAATACCGGCCAACAGCGGCTTCCAAAGTAATACTCCGCATATATAACAATAGGATGGAACAATCCAATCAGAAAAAAGGTAAGCACACCAATCAATATCCCACTAAAATTCATCATAACTCCTTGTCCTTTTCCTTATACAAACAGCACATTATCGCAGACCGGCGCAACTTACCTTCTGCGTGCAACAGTCGCCCTCAACAGCATATCCAATATGCGCAAAGAAGAAGTATTGCAATATAGAACTACAACCTTCCTCTTCCATATTTTTTAAATATCTGACACATTTTTACGGATTGCATTTTTTACACGGATCATAACCTGCAGCAATCAGCGCATCCCTACTCTCTGATGAGGATTTTTTATTGCTCTCCTTCATCTGTTTGACCGATGAACAGGACGGCCGATGAAATTTCTTTGTATTGGTATTGAGGATATAGGATTCCGTGCTGGTCTGCTGAGAAGCTGCCTGCGTAACAGCCTGTGTGGCCTGCTCTGTTTCTGCCGTCTTGTTTGTTCCAGAAGCCGAGCTGTCCCCCGTCGCATAATTGATGTTAAAGGTCACTTTACCCATTTTGAGGGATGTAAAGTGACCTTCTCTTAGTCAAATATAATGCCGTTCCTTTCTTCGCAAACCTTTACAGAAAGTACAAGCATCCATGTTTCGTTTTTGATAAAGAATCCGTTGCTTTGGTGAGCACTTATAATCGTGTGCACACACTGGGCATGTCCAACAAACAGGTGTTATGCAATTATCCAAAATCTGATCAGGATCACATAACAAATAGTTATCCAAATGGTTCCACTCATTCATTAAATCCGGATGCAATACGGCAAAGGAATTAACACCCGGAAGAACTTCTTTCATTGAACAATACACACAATCCACGTTTCCCGTTGCCATATCTCGAATAGAACTTATATATTCGCCACCACAATCAGGGCATTTCCAGAGTGCTCGGTAACATGAATTATTTAAATAATGTGACATTGGTTCTTCATTATTAGAAGACCATCGCGACATTAATTCTGGATTCGTTAACTTGAATTGACATAAACTTTTTCTTAAAATCACCTCCTCGTCTACTTCCTTTCACACTATCACCTCCAGAATCACACGCGCTCAAATGACAGATATCTCGTTCCCTGAAACGTAAGTTTCCCAATGTCGCCTTCCGCCAGCATTCCATATTCTCTGCCAGAAACCGACAGTTCCATCCGGTCACCGCTCTCTACCTGAAACGTGACATAGTAGCTGGTACTTGAAGTCGAATGGTAGCCATGAGTTCCAGACAGGTCACCCGCATTTGCATGGCTATGATGTGTGATATTTTCACGCTTTGCGACGATGGTTGCACTCACCGACAAACGCGGTGACTGATTGTTTTTATGCCATGTTCCGATTCCTGTCACAAACTGGAAGATGATCATGCCAAAAACCATTACAAAGATAATCGGAAACATAAACTCAAACAGCATAAACATATAGCTCACCTCTTCTTCATCTTTCGTCCAATGATTACTCTGAGCACAAAACATACGACAATCACGAAAAGCGAGGCAGCGATATACAGTAATGCTTCTGTATACCACGGTGCAGAATACGATTCGTATAGTTTCGGAAAGCGCTTATACCCATAGAAATCCATACCCGTTTTAATCACAATTATGTAGAAACTCGCATAGATAATATATTTTAATAAATCGTATAGTCCATCGTCTCCGCGATATTCTGTTTTAACCTTTTAGCATCGGCAAACTGGAATTTTCAAATTAGTCTTTGCAAATAACCTTTGAATCTTCACCATCAATTACAATTCCCTGACGGTTGTTAATTGGGCATAGATTCAAATCCGAAAACTCAGTCATTATTTTCTCGGTAACTTTCTTAAATGGTGCTGTAAGATAATGCGGAAGAACATAGAAATCAATCAAATCAATCCCTGCATCATCTTCTTGTGAGTAGTCCTCCGGCTTTTCATCCATTTGCTCGATATATTGGATGCTTGGAGCGCATATAATTGCGCCTGCCGACTCGCCGATCATCAATTTTCCATTTGCCAATTCCTTTTTCAGCAGTCCATCAGTTCCCGTTTTACGGAGCTGGTCCATAAGAAAGAAAGAATTTCCGCCGGTAAAATATATCACATCTGCTTCTTCAAAAACAGACTGTATCGTTGAATAAGCCTCCGTTGAAATATCAATTTCAGTTACGATTGCTCCCAACTTTTTGAATAATTTTCGAGCCGAGCCGACATAACCGGTGTAGCCTTCACGCAGTGAAGCTGTTGGAATAAATGCGACTTTCTTATTTTCAATTTCTTCCTTTATCAGACTTCCTACACTTGAAAAGTGCGAACATAAAAATAGTTTCATCAATATTCTCCTTTATAAATCCCGACTTGTTACTTACATTATATCATATTTTTTCTTCAGTTACATCCACCAAATTTTAGTACACTGCCATTCGGCTTGCTTCTGTAACCGGCATCCGTTTAATCTTCTCCTGCATTGTATCCTTTGTATCTTCATTGATTTCTATACGGATTTCCCTTATGTTTTGATTAAGAATACCCTCTCAATGTATGAAAGGTCGGTTCAATTATATGTGTCTATTTTAATTCTGGAAACAGTTTCTCCAATTCTTCATGAAATGTCCCATTCCTTAATGGTTTGCCGCAGCGTCTCGATGGTCTGCGTTTTCTGCTCATTGATGTTCCGGTTTACAGCCTGCATTTCTTCCTCGGTTGTAGTAGATTCCTGCCAGCCTCTGTTCACGATCATTTTTCTGGATCTTCTGTTGGTTCTGGAAGTCTCCGGCTGCTTTTCCTATAACGGTATGGGTTTCCGTCTGAAACTTCCGTTCCGGATTTTTCTTTGTGGATACAGAAAGCTCTTTTCCATTAATAGAACCGTTTATAACAACATATCTTTCACGCATTTACTCCGATAGTCACTCGGCGATATTTTGTATCTTTCTTTAAATGTTCGGTTAAACGTTCTTTGACTTTCAAATCCACTATCCAGACAAATATTTGTAATAGAATCCCTCGTATTTTCCAGACGATAACATGCGTAGTTTAACCTTGCATCATTAAGATATTGATTGAAATTTCTATATTAATATTGACGATTATGCTGCCTCACGAGGGATGAGTGTCAGCTGGTTTATCCGAAATTTCAAAAAATTCACTGGTTCCACACCAATGCAATTTATTGTAGGAATCCGAATCACCAATGCTCAGATTTTACTTGAAACAACAACTTATTCCATCAATGAGATTTCTAAGATTGTCGGGTATGATAACCAGCTTTATTTCAGCCGACTCTTCCACAAGCTAAAAGGATATTCACCTAGAGAATACCAAAAGATAAGAAATAAGTTCTGAAAACCATAATATTATAAGAATCCAATTTATTTAAAAAGAGGATTAAAAATGTTACATTCCTAGTTTTCTTATCACAAGTTGCTTCTAATACATGATTCCCCTTAAATAAAAGATAATATAAAAAGGTCACTTTACCCATTTTGAGGGATGTAAAGTGACCTTCTCTTAGTCAAATATAATGCCGTTCCTTTCTTCGCAAACCTTTACAGAAAGTACAAGCATCCATGTTTCGTTTTTGATAAAGAATCCGTTGCTTTGGTGAGCACTTATAATCGTGTGCACACACTGGCATCGAATTCGATACAGAAGAATAGCGCCTCACTTTGGCAAAGCAAGGCGCTATTCTCTGTTACAGGAAAAATCAGGTTATTCTCCCATGATCTGAACCGTATATTTTCTTATCTTCAGTCCATCGAACTCCACAAAATAAATATCCTGGGCACTTCCGCCCGCTGTTTTTCCATCTATTACCGGAAGCACACAATGATTTCCGCAAAGCATTGACTTCAAATGTCCCGGGGCATTTCCGCTGCAGGTTCCATAGCTTGGGAGCATATGGGTATGCACGTAATCTCCGTCTGTTGGTATCAACCGTTCCAGCGTCAGTTCAATGTCCTTTTCCACACAGGGAAGGCTTTCATTTATCATAATCGCCGTAGTCGTGTGCATGGATATGACAAAAACAACTCCTGCTGTGATTCCGCTGGCAGCCACGTCCTTTTGCACCTGATCTGTGATTTTTACCATTTCAAATTCCTGTCTGCTGGCAATTTCATGCGTATAAGATTTAATAATCATAGCCTCTTCCTTTCATTCCCAGAAACACTTCCGCATTCTCTCCCAGGATTTTTTTCAGCACATCCGGACGAAGATTCAGTTTTTCCAGACCGTCCTTTGTTCTGACCTGGCGAAATCTGGGGAGGTTGGATCCATACATCACCTTATCCATCAGATTATTCTGCAGCCATCCCGGAGCCATATTTTTCAAGAAAATCTGTTCATAATAGTTTTTGGGGCTGTCCATAAATACCGTCGCCGTATCTGTATAAACATTAGGATACTTTAACAACAGCATGCACAGCTCATCCACCCAGGGCCATCCCAGATGCGACAGGCAGAACCGAAGCGTCGGATATTCCACGGCGATATCTTCAAACAAAATCGGACGTGTATATTTTGACGGGGAATCCGGTTCCCAGCTGAAGCCGCTGTGAAACAGCACCGGCTTGTCATACTTTGTGCACAGATCTAATAACGGTTTTAACCGTCTGTCATCCGGATACATATTTAAATGGGATAAATTCAGCTTCAGACCCATCAAATTCAGCTTTTCAAACGCGTCCTTCAGTTTTTCTGCCGCACATTCCTCTCGCGGATCGACACTGGCAAAGCCGATAAAGCGTTCCGGAAACAATTCTACGATCCTCTTTACTTCTTCGTTTGACACAATCGGCTGTCCCATCGATGCAGAATAATCTTCCGCAAGAATTACCGCCCGATCCACTCCGGCATGATCCATCACAGCCATGACCTGCTCCATGGGCACAGGAGATGATTTGTACAGGCCAAACGCCTTCTTTCTGAAATTCACCCTGTCCGAATCTGTACAGATCGGACCAAATAACACCGGGTGTACATGTACATCAATAATCACGAAACGACAACTCCTTTCTCTCCAAAGCTTCCTTTACACATGATAAGGTTCAAATATACTAACAATCTCAGCAGCCTTTTTCGCGCCGGAAAGCATACATTCCGGTATGCTCCTGCCCCGAAGAACTCCGCTCATAAAGCCGGCGCCATAGGAATCTCCCGCGCCTACGGTATTTACCAGCTTCGGTGCCGGTATGCACGGCTGTCGATAAAACTCTGTTCCGTCAAAAGCCAGAGAGCCTCCTTCCCCAAATGTGGCAAGCAGCACCTCGGCTCCCATGGAACAGCCCATCCGCAAAAGCTCTCTTACCTCCTCGGTCTCCTCTTCAAATGAAAAAATACCATAATTGATATTTTTTAGAATGGTCGGAACATCCTCATGCCGATACCGCTTAGAAAAATCAAAATAGATCTTCGTTCCCTTGCTTCTCATGTCCTTCAGCAATCCTGTCACATTCCACGAAAGATCGGTATGAATGTAATCCTGTGTCCGGATAAAATCCATATCCTCTCCCGTTGGCTGATATGGAATCATGACTCCTTTTTCCGCCCTGTGATGCACCCGGTCTCTGCCATTTAACAGCATCTCTATCACTGCCGTCTGTCCCCCGGGAACAATGGTAACATGTCCGGTATCTACCTTCCTTTTCTGACACGCTTCCAGCATAGACTGTCCATAGGCATCATCTCCAATCGCCGTCACCACGGACGGCACAAGCTCGGGAACCAAATCCATCAGATTAAACATCAGATCGATTCCATTGCCTGTCGGGTAACTGATATTTAAGTTTTTGTATACATCAATACAGGTGAATCCTACCGCTGCAAACCGCATAACTGCTCCTCCCTCTGTTTATCTTCGTCACTGCATATACATTTTTAAATTCCGTACATTTTTCTTATCATATTCAAACGGATTAAAATAATATGCGGCATCTGCTCCAAGCATTCCGGCATACGCTGCAAAATTCAGCGCCTGCCCCCCCCCCAGGAAACATGGTTTTTAAATGGATGTACTTATCACATACATTGTCCCCAATCCCTATTACCTTCATTTCCTTAGCTCCTTTAGTCGAATTCCTCTTCAATCGATTGATTATATATCATTATATAATGTTATATTATCATATTAGTGCTTCTGAATCATTTTGTCAATAGGATTTTATAAAAAAACAAGAAAAAAATGCAGCCACATTGAGCCTGCGCTCAACATGTCTGCATCATTCCTTTTTCAAATGAAGCGATTTGAAAATGTACTTTATTCTGTTTCGAAATAAAGTACATTTTGAAATTTTTTTACTTTATGCTATAATCCTTGTATCTAAGCCATTTATTAACCACTAACTATAAAGTACAAAATTTTTTACTTTTAAATTTTTCGATGAAAAAGGCTAATTTCGTACTTTATTAAAAAAGCAAAAAAGGCATCGTACAAAAATTTTAAAAGTTGAACACTTGAATTTCTCACAGTTTTCACAGAAAGGAAATGTTTATGATAAAAGGAACCTTATATGGCGTAGGAGTAGGTCCGGGCGATCCGCGGCTCATGACGTATCTGGCAGTTGACACGATTCAGAAGTGCCCGGTGATTGCGGTACCGGCGGATGGAAAGGAAAATGCAGTTTCCTATAAAATTGCCAGCGGGATCGTGGAAAATCTGGATGAAAAGGAATGCTTAAACCTCACTACTCCGATGACAAAAGATAAAGCTGTTTTAAATGCAGCATACCAGGCTGCCTCGGATCAGATTATAGAGCAGCTGGAACAGGGGAAGGATGTTGCCTGCCTCACGCTCGGAGATCCGACGATTTACAGTACCTATATTTATATCCATCGGATTGTAAAAGCACATGGTTATGCAACTGAAATCATCAATGGCATTCCGTCCTTCTGCGCGGTCAGCGCCAAGCTTCAGGACAGTCTTGTCGACCGCTCAGAACAGCTTCATATTATTCCGTCCACTTATGATATTGAGGCGGCGCTGGAACTTCCAGGTACCAAGGTTCTGATGAAAGCAGCTTCCAAGATGCCGCTTGTCAAGGCGACCCTGAAAGAAAAGCATATGACAGGTACCATGATCGAAAATTGTGGTATGCCAGAGGAGCATATTTATCATAAAATCGATGAAATTCCAGAACGGGCAAGTTATTATTCGATTATTGTCGTGAAGGAAGGGAACCATGATTGAATTAAAGCATCTGACAAAAAAATACGATCATTTTCTGGCGGTCGAGGATCTGAACCTGAAAATTGAGACAGGCGAGTTCTTTGGGCTTTTGGGACCGAATGGTGCCGGAAAAACGACCACCATCGGAATGCTCTCCACTCTCCTGCTTCCGACTTCGGGTGAAATCTGGATCAACGGAGAGCTGCTGACCCGTCAGAAAAATCAGCTGAAACAAAAACTCAGTGTCGTTACGCAGGAATACTCGATGCGTCAGGATATGACGATGAACGAGATTATGGAATATCAGGGACGTCTTTATTATATGCCGATCAAAAAGATTCGGGAGCGGTCAGAGGAATTGCTGGAATTCTGCGGGTTGATCGATTATCGGAAGAGAACCGTCCGAAAGCTTTCCGGAGGCATGAAGCGGAAGCTGATGGTCTGCCGGGCACTTTTAACAGAACCGGAAATCCTTCTTCTGGATGAACCGACTGCAGGGATGGATGCATTTGCCCGCCGTCAGATGTGGAATCTTCTGAAAAAGCTGAATCAGCAAAAGCTTACCATTCTTCTGACAACGCATTATATGGAGGAAGCAGAAACGCTTTGTGACCGTGTCGGCTTTATGTGCGGTGGACGTCTGGAGGAAACAGATGCTCCGGGGCATATGATAGAGACGCTGGGGCGGTATGCGGTTGATGAGACTTCACCAGATGGGCTGAAATCACACTATTTTCATGGAAAGGAGGAGGCAATTCAGTATTTGTCCGCGTCAGAACAGGAAACAGCGCTTCGCAGTACGACATTGGAAGATGTATTTCTGGAGACAATCGGGCAGCAGCTGGAATGCCGGTAAAAATGGGTATTCTTACTGTGTTATGGGAAAAATGGGTAGAATTCCGGCGGGATTTTTATAAAATCACGCTGGCTGCCATGATTGCCCCTCTTTTATATATTCTGGTGTTTGGTCTTGGAATCCAGACCATGTCGCACGGACAATCGTATCTGAACTTTCTGATTCCGGGAGTGGTTGCCCTGACGACCATGAACGGCAGTTTCAATGCTATCGCCCAGAATTTAAACGTCCAGAGATTGTACGAAAAAGCATTTGACCAGGTCATCATCTCTCCTACCCCGCTGTGGCAGTTCATCGCGGGACAGATCATCGGTGGAAGTCTCCGGGGATTATATGCGGGAGCCGTGATTATTCTTCTGATTTTGCCGATCGGAACGGGGCTCTGTTTTAACGGCTGGTCGTTTCTTCTAATGTTTTTAAACGGATCTGTGTTTTCCACAATTGGAGTTGTGGTATCTTTTTATGCCAAAAACCATGCCGATGTGCCGCGCTTTTCGAATTACGTGATTATGCCGATGGCATATCTGTGCAATACATTCTTTTCAGCCCGGAGTATGCCGGATGGTCTGCGCCAGGTGATTGAATATCTGCCGTTATCGCAGACCAGTGCGGCGCTTCGCAGCATCGCCAATCATGAGGCATTTTCTTATACAACGATTGGGATCCTGCTTCTGTATCTGGCGTGTTTTTCGATTGCTGCGTCCTGGTTTCTGTATAAGAAAAAGAATTTATAAACACAGGGTAAGGAGTTTTCTGTCTATGAAAAAAATAGGTTTCATTCTTTTGGGAATCATTTGTATCTTATTTAGCAGCCGGTGGACGTTGACAGCGCAGGCAGGTGCTGGAACGCTGCTTTCCCTGAAGGATGGTGAATATGCCATCGAGGTAACAATGACCGGAGGAAGCGGAAAGGCTTCGATCCAGAGTCCTGCTCTTCTGACGGTGACAGATGGAACGGCATACATATCCATCACATGGAGCAGTTCCAATTATGATTACATGGTGGTAGATAATAGAAAATACGAGAATGAAAGTGCCAAGGACGCAAATTCTCATTTTACGATCCCTGTTTTGGATCTGACAAAAGAACTTACAGTCAGGGCGGATACACTGGCGATGGGAACGCCTCATGAAATCGAATATACCCTTCAATTCAATACTACGTCGATTGCGTCTAAGAGCACACTTCCGCAGGAAGGGGCGAAACGTGTGCTGATGATGGCAGCCGTTATTATTATCGGTGGCGGGATTCTGAATCATATCGTAAATGAACGCCGGAAGCGGGATTATACGGGGAAACGCCGGATTTAAATTAAAGGGATTCGTAACTGTTCAGTACCTTCACAGTCACGCGCAAAAATCCATTAAAAATTGCCTACGGCAATGGGATTTTTGCCTGCTGACCCATGTTTTCGTACGGTCAGCGCAGTAAATGCGCAGACCTACTGAACAGTTACAGGGATTCTTCTTTGAAAACCAGCTTCGGGAGAATCCCTTTTTAATGCTTTTATCTTATTTATTATTCAGCCTGCTTTTGTACATAAAACAGGCGAGAATCAAAGTCGCAGCTCTCTCTTCTACCATCCATATACTGTCCGGAAGAGGCGTCACTGGTAATCAGTCCTAAATTCATCAGTTCGTCACCATAGTGGGTGCTTACGGCACTTTCATGTCCTTCTGTATATTCCGTGACATTGTAAAGATCGGATTCTTCCAGTCCCTGTAAATACAGCCGCGTAAACGGACCATTGGCTACATTCAGTGTCCGGTACCAGCCGACCAGGGCTTCTGTGCGGTCTTCACTGACTACCATCCAGGCAGTGATATTGTTTTCAAACGGACTGGAAAGTCTGTAAAAAGTACCATACTGAATCAGGGACCGGTGCTGTTTCATAAAGGCGGTCTGAATTTTTAATTCAGATAGCTCATCTTCTCCGAGCTGTGCCAGATCCAGTTCATAGCCGAAAGTTCCGAAGAACGCGGTATTGGCACGTGTCCAAAGCGGTGTCTGACGATGAAGCTGATGGTTCGGAGAAGCAGATACATGGGATCCCATCGAGCTGATCGGGTAACCATAGGAAGTACCGTATTGAATCCGCAGGCGTTCAATCGCATCTGTATCATCACTGATCCATCCCTGCGGTGCATAATACAGCATACCTGCATCAAAACGCGCTCCGCCGCTGGCGCACGATTCGAACAGAATGTCCGGAAAGCGTGTTGTCAGCCGCTCATACATCTGATAAACACCCAGAATGTAGCGGTGAAATACTTCTCCCTGCTGTCTGGCGGAAACTCCTCTGCTCCATACATCACTGAGACTTCGGTTCATATCCCACTTAATATAGGAAATGGAGGCGCCTTCCAGAATCGATACAATCTTTTCATAGATGTAATCAAGGATCTCCTGCCTGGAAAAATCCAATACATACTGGTAACGTCCGTGACAAGGCGTTCGCCCTGGAACCTGGAGGATCCAATCAGGATGCGTGCGGAATAAATCGGAATCGGCATTTACCATCTCCGGTTCGATCCAGAGACCAAACTTCATACCGAGCGCTTCTATCTTCTGTGCCAGTCCGGAAAGACCGTTTGGCAAACGGTCACGGTTTGCCTCCCAGTCGCCCAGTCCGGCTTTTGAGCTGCTTCTGGCACCAAACCAGCCGTCATCTAAAACAAACAGCTCTATGCCGCATTTCTGCGCTCTGGAAGCCAGCTGTAGAAGTTTTTCTTCGGTAAAATTGAAGTAAGTTGCCTCCCAGTTATTGATCAGGATTGGGCGCTCGCGATCACGCCAGTACCCCCTTGCCAGTCGGCGCCGATACAGCCGGTGAAAAGTCTGGCTCATGTCGTTAAGTCCCTGAGAGGAGTAAACAAGCACTGCCTCCGGAGTCTGGAAGGTTTCACCAGGGTTCAGCTCCCAGCTAAAGCCAAACGGATTAATTCCTATCATAAGACGGGTGGTTCCATGTGACTCCACTTCTGCCTGAGCCAGAAAATTACCGCTGTAAATCAAGCTGCAGCCAATGGCTTCTCCCTGAAATTCGTCAGCCGAAGGGCGTTTTAAAATAATGAACGGATTCTGCTCATGGGAAGAATGTCCCCGGGTGCTGTCAATCGCCTGAATGCCATACTCAAGCCTGCGTGTGTGGAGTGCGCGCTCTCTCGCCCATGCCCCAGAAAACTGCATCCACTCATAATCGTGGTCAGGAAGATCCAGGCAAAGACTCATCGCGGTCTGAACCTGTACAGAAATGTCTCCCTGATTGGAAATAGAAGCACTTCGGGCAATGACACCGCCCTCGACAAATATTGTATATAAAAGATGCAGCTCCAGATTAGTATGGGTATCTTTTAACGTAATAATAAGAGTTTCAGCTTCCCCGTCCTGTTCAGTATAAGTAGCAGGAAGTCCTGGCAGTTTTGGCTTTCCGGATGTAACCTGATATCCAGTAAATTGAAAATCTGAATAGGTACTTCCATCATTCTGGAGAATCTCTACTGCCGGATGACGGTAATCACCGCTTCCGTAAGTACCGTACTCCAGCTTAATATGTCCAAGTGAAAAGGTGCGATCGTTTTCATAGAGATAAGATGCCATGTCTCTGGGAGCTAATTCAAGAAGGTATGAGAAATCTTCCTTGTCACGAATCTTTTTCCCATAATACAGCTGTCCCATATGTCCGTTTGGAAGAACCATCATGATATAGCTGATGGTCTGGTTATATAAATGAAATATCTTCGATGATTCGTGATATACAATACTCATATCCTTATTTCCTCCTGTTCTTCTGTCGCTTGTCATTTAATCAGATATAGACTGCTTGCTAAACTTTATTCTACCAGAAAATAGATTAAATGAACAGACTACGGACAGGAATATGGAAAATTCTATAAATTTGATTCTGTCTCTGTTATCGGTTGTGTGTACGTGTATGTGAACGGTAACGATTTATTTATAATAACGAATGGTCAGGTAATGCCCTGCGTCAATATGGTCATCCGAAAGACTGTTCATCTGGCGCAGCTCCCGTACATACTCTTCAACTGACTCCTCCGAATCTGCACAATATGTCTGAGCAATGCTCCAGAGCGTATCTCCATCTTTCAGATGAATACTGGTATAGTACTTTTCCGGTCTAGTATCTGCTTCTTCCTCAGCCATCACATACATCAGACTCCGTCCAAAAAAGCCCGAAAGCAGCATGATGAAAACAACAGCTAAAACCATAACACCTTTTTTCAACGTATACATTTGCAATCTTCTCCTCTCGTGTTTTGTTGGAATCGTCTTTTTGTATTCAAATCTGTTCTTAAAGAATGAGAAGAGATTTGAATATTATAAAAATGTCAGGAACATCTGTTCTGTATAGCTACATTATACGATACGAACAAATGTTTGTCAATGGTTTCGAAAGAAAAAAGCAAACATTTGTTCGCAGCTTGCTACTGTTCACGCATACGTGCCCAGTAACGAAATTTTCCGTGTCTTCGCATTTAAATACGGCAAATTTCTGTTGCCACCACCTTTTCTTACGGTATTTTCGGTTTCAAAAGTGCCGTAAGAAAACGCGGCTCTGCTCGTAAGCAGCAGACACCTGCTCCCTATAAAAATCTAAATACTTTAGGTATATAGATTTTTATAGGGAATCATACATATTGCACAAAACTGCGCTGCTATTTCTGGCAAATATAACCACAAAAGTCGATGAAACTATTCGCGAAAGCATCCTTTCACGAATAGTTGATAGTTTCATTCCTATTTTTACTATCAAAATCATAATCTATGTATAACAATAATCATGTATAACATATATATAACATACCACAGAATCAGATTGACGCCATTGTGGTTTCATGATAATCTATATACATAAAATAAAGTATGACGCAATTTGAAATTTCAGTTTAAATCGAACGTTATAAGACTTGGCGCATGATCTTTGCAAAGCACTTCTTTGAAATCAGTTTGATAAGCAGAGTATTATCTCGCGTAACTGTCTACATGAGTATGAACAGTTACCATCTCGCAGCAAGAATGTCAGGGTATTAAACAAACAGGTAACTGTTCAGTACCTTCACAGTCACACGCAAAAATCCATTAAAAATTACCTACGGCAATGGGATTTTTGCCTGCTGACCCATGTTTTCGTACGGTCAGCGCAGTAAATGCGCAGACCTACTGAATAGTTGCATAAACAGTTACAAAAAAATAGATTGGAGAATATAGAATATGGGGGAAATTAAACAGGCAAACTTTCGAATCGATTCCGATACAGCGGATGCTTTCCGTGCATTTTGCGAACAAAAAGGAATGAACCAGGCCCAGGGCTTTGATCATGTGATGCAGGTGTTTGAGTTAAATCAAGCCAAATCCTCAATCCCGGGGAGAAGTGTCGAGATTGAGGAGTTTGAAACCATGGTTAAGTCCATCACCTCCGCATATCTGTATAGCTTGGAATTGAACCAGAATGCAGAAGCCAGAGCACGGGAGGAGTTCTCTTCTGAACTCCAGAGAAAAGAACTGCGCCTCACAGAGTTACAGAAAAAAGTAGAACAACTTCAAGCAGAAAAGAAAAAAATGGATGCGGAGTCCGCTTTGCTGACCAAGCAGGAACAGACACTCACCGAACAGCTAGATTCGCTCAGAAAAGGTGCTGCTGACCAGGAACAGATCAACCAGATGCTGAAGGAGAAACTAGAAGAGGCACAAAATCAGCTGAAGAAAAATGAACATTCAAAAGAATCAGAAGAAATGCTTAAGAATGAGCTTTTGCAATGCAAACAGGAGCTTCATGATACTGTACTTGCTCTCTCTCACTCTCAGAAAGAACAGGAGGTAAAGTCAGAGTCCTATCAGCATGCATCCGATCGGATTCTGGCACTTGAAACTGAAAATAAAGAATTACAGCAGAAACTCACAGAACTTACCCAGGAATTATCAAAACAAAAAGCGGATGCTGATATGGGTCTTCAGCAATGCAAAGCCCAAGCGGAGCTTACGATGGAGCGTGCACTATTCAAAAAAGAACGGGAAATGCAGGAACTCCTTCGTCAGGCAGACAAAGAAAATGCCCGTCTGGAAGTGCTGCTTGAGCAGGCAAGAGAACAGCTTAAAAAAGAAAACATTGATAAAGACGAACAATAGTTTGCATTTTGCCCGAACATATGTTACTATATATAATATAATAAGGGCTTACTATAGGCCAAACCTTTCAGTGATTCAGCTGCTGGTCCCATCAGGTGGGCGTTCGACTTGTATCCTGCCAGAATCACTGTATATCCGATATTAAAAACATTTTATATACTTCATCGACAGGAGGAATCTATATGGCACAGGGACGTATTACAGATAAACAGAAAGAGATATTGGAATTTATTAAAGCATGCATTTTAAAGAAAGGTTATCCGCCGACGGTACGTGAAATTTGTGAAAAGGTACAGCTTAAATCTACCTCTTCTGTCCACTCTCATCTGGAACAGCTTGAGAAGAACGGATATATTCACCGGGATCCGACGAAACCGAGAGCCATCGAGATCGTTGATGACACCTTTAACCTGTCCCGCCGTGAACTGGTGAATGTACCCCTTATCGGTACTGTAGCAGCCGGTGCGCCGATTCTGGCTGATGAGAATGTGGAGAACTATTTCCCGATTCCGGCAGAACTGCTTCCGAACAGCGAAACTTTTATGCTGAAGGTCCGCGGCAATAGTATGATCGATGTGGGCATCTATGACGGAGATCGTGTTATCGTGGAACAGACCAGTGTCGCAGAGAATGGCGAGATCGTGGTTGCACTCATCGATGATTCAGCTACTGTTAAGCGTTTCTTCAAGGAGAACGGTCACTATCGTCTCCAGCCAGAGAATGCAACCATGGATCCGATTATTGTGGATAAAGTACAGATTCTTGGCAAAGTAATCGGTCTACTGCGCCTTATGCGGTAACCTCTTGGTTTACTGACGCTTACCTTTTGCTTATTATCATGAAAATGACAGAAGCATTATGTGGCAAAATTTAACTCAAAAGCTCTATGCTATTCGTTGACGTCCGGAGATACGGTACGCTCAATTTTATAGAATAGAGCTTTTTTGTTCGTATGATTCATTTTTGCAATATGCTTCTTTCGGTGATTAAACCGGCGCATACCGCTCAAAAAGCCAATCTTCCAGTGCATTTAAGTTATCATCGGAATGTTCTACTTCCCGGGCATATCTCCAGGAGATTTCTTCCACATCCTCCATGGAAAGTTTCTTTCCATTTTCCAGCCATCGGACCATCAGAAATTCCTGTATCCAGCGAACAGAGAACAATGCCAGTTCCATCTTGGAACAGACCATATCGTCGTAGACAGCCCCGCAAAAATAGGTATAGACAAAAAACATTAAAAGCTGCTCGCCCAGATTTTCCCATTCTTCTTTGTGACTTCCTAAGCTTCCATATGCCTTATGAAATTCTTCGCAAATTTTATGATAGGTTTCCTCACTTCCCTGATACAGCCACTTTTCAGCACCATCCAGCACATCATCCCATTCCGGACGCAGACGTTCCAGACCGCGTAGTACCTGCAATTCTTCTATCTGGCGTGCCCACCGATGGAGAGATGCTGCATCAATGCCTTTTTCAGCAAGACTTTCTGATACAAATTCCTGAAGTTTTTTTCTCTGATGATGAGCTTCACAGTTTCGCAAAAGTTCATCAATTTCATATTCCTTCTGCTCTTCCACCCGGATCTGATATTGTTCTGTCAGCTGTTCGGATGCCGACATTCGGAGTGTCAGAGGAAGGGATCGATCCTGTAAAATCGAAAACAGAACATCTCTTGTATCTTCCAACTGGGAAAACATCATAAAATCGAATTCTTCAAAATCGTCCTCCAAATCGTCCTCTTCTTCCAGAAAACGGACCGGTTCTTTACAGGAAAGAATGATTCTAGCCGCCTCCGGACAGGACAGGGAAAGAGATAATTCCCGAAGTCCCTCGTATTCTTCCGTATGTCTCGGGTACATCCTGCAGGTATCACAAAGAGAATCTGGTCCCAGTGCTTTATAAAGATCGCAGAGATTTTCTTCATTTAAAAATGCACAGCGCCGATTGTTCTGGTAAAAACATTCTTCATCCCAGTCAATAGAATTGCGTAATCGCGTTCCGAACTCGCTCTTTTCATTTCCATATCGCTCCAGAGAGGTTTCATCAATCATGATCTGCCATCCGGCACAGCAGCTATCCGGACAATCTCCTGCTGTACAGACAAATTTATCATAAAAATGTGGTTTTAAATATCGCATTTATTTTCCTTCTTTCTTTTTATATAGATCCAGGCACATAAGGCAGTAAAAATAACAGCCGCAGCAAGCCATACCGGCCATACCGGAATCGGACAGACTCTTGCGTTCATCATGTTCAGTCCCTGATGAAGTGTGAAAGCACCAAATATGGAAAAAATAACAAATGCCAGTGTATTCAGCAGCCCATCGGGAGTTTTGCTCTTTAAAAGATATCCAACCAGCATTCCGAGAATATCCGCTGCAAAAAGTCCCAGAGAGCATCCAATCCATACAACAAAGGCTGATTTCATGCCTTCATTGGCTCCGAACGTGATGGCTGTAAGCTGAGTCTTATCTCCCAGTTCTGCCACAAAAAATGTGCAAAAAACAGCTAAGGGTGCGAATTGAATCTTTGATTTACCGCCCTCCTCCTCTTCTTCGTCATCATCACCGGCAAGCGTCGATGCGGCGAAATACAGAAATGCAAGTGCTGCAATCATCTTAATAAGCCAGTCAGGAATAAATTCACTGACAAGTCCGCCCGCCAGAACGGCAAGACCATTCAGAACAAGGATCGCCGCCGCAGTTCCTAGTATAATATCTCTCAGCTTGTATTTGGAAGTCAGAGCAATCAGCATAAGCTGGGTTTTATCGCCCATCTCTGCGATAAATTCTGTAAAAAATACTTTAAAAAACAGCATCATTTTTCATTTCCTCCTAGATGTAATGCATGTTCCCTCACCGCTCACTGTCGATTATGATGTCCTCCCTTTTTTGCATCAATGCACAAAAGAAAAACTCATGTATATCAACTGACAGCTATGCATGATACAAAAACTGTCGTCCATCGATATACATGAGTCTCATTATTTAAGATTTGCCAGATTATACAGGTACTATAATCAGAATGTTGACAAATCACACTTTCGCGCTAACTACTCCCTCATGGGATATTAAATTACTTGATAAATATTATCAAATAAAGAATGACTTGTCAACGAAATTTAATGCTTCTGCAGTGTCAATTAACTTATTTTTTCTTACCGGCTCGCAAAATTCGATGTTGCCAAGGTAAAAACAGGTAGTGGTACTAATAGCGGTTTTATCAGATGTTTCAGAACTGCCCATCTCACCCAACCTTCACCAAACGTGCTGGTGCCGGGGATAAGTATAGCACATTTATCCCTAAAACTTGATATAAGTTATCATTAAACATAATCCACTTCCTGGCGAATTAATCATGAGCACAGACTTTTCCGTCTGTGCTCATAGTTTTGTCTTCCGTTACCTATACGGAGTATAAATCGACTTTTTACCGTACGTATTCTGCGGTATAATGCAAATAGATTAATCCCAAAAACAAGGAGAGGTTGCAAATGAAAACACCTAAATTTCTTGAGAATACAGCTTTATCGTCATCATACTATGAGATTCCAAATCCATATCAGAATACTCCGTCCACCGGAATCGAGCTGCTTGCTCTGTTCAAATACGCACGGTCACAAAATAAGAAACTCGATAAACTGGATCGCAAAGAAGTATCCAGATTTCGCCTGCAGAAATAAAATTTCGCTGTTCAATCTACCACAGCCGTGATAGAATGGAAACAAGTGTTTCGGGATGGTACAGAATCATGGAGGGATGCAAATGGAACCGATGTATTTGTCAATCCGGCCCGTGGAAACCGGGAAGCGGATCAAGCAGCTTCTTTCAGAGCAGAACTATACGATCCGCGAGATCCAAGGCGCCTTCGGCTTTGAGAACCCACAGGCAATCTACAAATGGATTGCCGGAAAATCCCTGCCGAGCCTGGACAACTTTATCATTCTCAGCAGACTGTTACATACCAGCATTGAAAATATCCTCGTCATTGACGGGGATATTCCTCGTTTATGGGGCGGTTTAAACCAGCGGTTCAATGACATCCTCCTTCTCCCGCCTTATAATCGTGTCATAAGGAATTGATACGAAGGAGGCGAACACACATCATGAAAATGACTTCGGCTTATGCCAATAAACTGCTCAAAAATCTGGCGGACGAGAAATCCTACTGGGAAGCCAAGGAAGCTGCATCCCGCACTTACGTTGCCGCCGTTGGTGAGGAACCGGTTATCCCGGATTATGACTACTCCACTGTTTCTGCGACATTGAAAGAGATCGACCGTAAAACCGTCATCATCAAACACGCTCTGAATCTGACCAACGCCACCGCAAAGATCCCGGTCGGAGACACGGAAATGAGCGTTGACAGCATCCTGGTAAGAATGGCACAGCTCAACTCCCGCAAAGCGACCCTGGATGCCATGCGGAAATGTCTTCCGAAAATGAGGGAATCTTCTCACGCATTCAGCTCCAGAAATGCCGTTCCGGAATATCGCTACACCAATTATGATCCGGAACTGGTAAAACAGGATTATGAACGCATTTCCGGCGAGATCATGGAAATGCAGATTGCCCTTGACCGGTACAATCAGACGTTCCTGTTTGAAGCGGACATTTAAAGAATTTTCCGTACAGGGTCTTTAAAAATGCAGATGGGATTGTTAACGTTCAGTGACATGGATTGTTTTGTTATTTTTTATCCGTTGTATCTTTCGGTTCATGGTACGCTAATTCAGCAAATATCAATGGTAAATGATCCCCCTGTAGAAAACCCGTGAGCGATCACGCCGGTGCCGGGTACGGTTTCAGGCACCACGGCTGCGGAATGCAAATTTCGCAGCCTTTTCCTTACAGACAGCTATCACAAAGGAGGATTCCATGAAAAACTTCCAGAGACTCGACGGTCTGTCCATCCTGTCCGTCCAATATATGTATATTGATCATAAAGACTACCTTGCGGATTCCCTGCTCGCACAGAACCATGTTTCCGTTCGGTTCGGAAACGAATTTTCACGGGACGATTCCCCGTACCGCATCATTCTCTGCAAAGTCAGAAAGAAAGACACGGCGGAATTTGAAAAATCCATGGAATTGCTGTGCAACAAGATGCTTCTTTTCGGTCATAACGATTACATGGAATTCTGCAATAACATCATGGAAACACTGGAACAGAATCGAGGTGTCGCATGAAGAAATCATTTGTCCCGATCAGCAAACAGAGTAAAAAAACACAAAAAGCATACCATTCCGGCCAGCGTTCCACCTGGGGCATCCTGAACCCGGCAACGCGGACCATGCCAAGCGGCAAGGCATACAATCGGAAGAAGCAGAAAGCGAACGACAGAAGCGGCAGGGAATCCTCCTTCGACTCCCCGCCGCTTCCTTTTTTCCCGTCCCTGCATATCAATCCCACAGGTTCCGGAAATATTTCGTCATAAGCTCCATTCCCTGCTTCAGGCACCGGTCCCGGTACTCACGCAGTTCTCCCTCGGCCGCCAACCACTTTTCCGAGATCTGTGCATATTCCGGCACATCGCTCATCATATACAACCGATGCGTATGTTCCCGCTTTTCCCTTGCAATCTCCTCTTCCGTTTTTAGCTTCTCACCGAACATTCCGTATTTTGCCGTGAATTCTTCCCGTGCCAGATCGTGTTCTTTCTCATACGGATTCTTCTTTCTGCATGTGTCCTCATTTGCCTCCCAGAACAGAAATTCCATTCTTTTCAGAATACGGTCCCATTTTCGGATGTTTTCTTCTTCCGACCCTTCGAAGGAACCGGGATAACCATGGCTGTTGACGCGAAGATCATGGATCATGTTCGGAACAACCGTAAGGAACCAGTAGTCAATCGACCATGTGTCACGGTAACAGTATCCGTACCGCAGTCTCTGGTAAATGCAGATGATGTCTTCCTTCCATATGGAAATCCTTTCCCATAACGATTCTCTCTTCCGGTGTGACAGGAAAACGGAACATGCTTCCTTCCGTCTCGTTCTGTTTTCCTTCGGACTCATTCGCTTTGTAATTCTCTTTGCAGTATCCACGGATAGTTTCTCCTTTCCCGTAATGTTCCTGATACGACAGTTATATCACGGAAGAGGAAAGACTGCATTGAACCTGCAGTTTAATATACTTTTGAAATTTTCATAACGGTCTTAGAAGTGTATCCATAATTGACACCTGCCACGTTACACGGTATAATATAAATATGATAAAATCATTTGCACACAAGGGATTAAAGGAATTTTTTGAGAACGGTTCCAAGAAAGGAATCCAGCCAGAGCATGCGCCCAAATTAGGCAGAATGCTTGATCGTCTTGATGCAAGTATCAGTCCGCAGGATATGGATTTACCGGGATACCGGCTGCATCCGCTGAAAGGAGACAAACAGGACATGTGGTCTGTTACTGTTAATGGCAATTGGCGATTAACATTTTATTTCGAAGGACAGGATGCGCATCTCGTGGATTACCAGGACTATCATTAGAAGGAGGAACATGTATGATAAGCAGAAAACCAACTCATCCGGGAGTTGTCCTCTTGGAAGATGTTATAAAACCACTGGGGCTTACCATCACCGATGCAGCCAGAATGCTTGGTGTAAGCCGGAAAGCATTATCAGAATTTATAAATGAAAAAGCGATGTTAAGCCCTGATATGGCAATTCGTATTGCAAAAGCGACGAACACATCGCCGGAAAGCTGGATGAATATGCAGCAGAAACTGACACTCTGGGAAGCAGAACAGCATCTTCCAAAGAATGTTATCCCATTTCCATCCGTACGGTCTGAAGAGGCTGCTGCGCTACAGATGTAAAAATGACTCCACCATATTGATGGAGCCCCATTTAGTTTCGGAAATAAAAGGAAAACCAGTTTTCACCCTTATACCCTCTTGTTTGGGATATAAAAGGAAAACTGGTTTTTTGATTTTTACTTTTTGTTCGCGATTGAAGGAATATTCGCGAAATAAAAGGAATTAAACAAAAATCTAGTACAACTCCTCCACATTCTCAACTACTTTTCCATCTCTCCAGATGCGCTCCAGATCATAAAACAGTCTGTCATCGCGGGAGAAAATGTGTACGATCAGATCGCCGTAATCCATCAGGATCCATCCGGCAGTCTGGTACCCCTCGATCTGACGGCACTCATGACCGGCTTTGCCGAGTTCTTCCTCTACATTATCTGCCATTGCCTTTACCTGGCTGGCGTTGCTTCCGTCTGCGATGACAAAGTAATCAGCCAGTACAGATACTCCATGAATATCAATGACGCGAATATCTTCACCTTTTTTATCTTCCAGTGCCTTTACGGCAAGTTTGGTCAGCTCTTTTGCTTCCATGGGGGATTATCCTCCTCATTATTTTATTTGAATCCGGTTTCAAAAGAAAGCAGCTCTTCTGCCTGCCCTTTTTATAACCTGTTGGATAGAGTTCACAACATCACATTCACATCTTAATGTGTCTATTGATGAACATGACGTTCATGATAGTATTCCCAGGTCTGTTCGGTTGTATCATCCTCTGCCGTGCCCGTTTCCTTTAAATAATTGCGGGTGCTGTCCAGAATCTGATACAGCGCTTCGTCCAGATCTTCAAATGCAAGACGGCGGAGCTTCGGCAGATTTGGCGCCTTATCACGGCGCGGTTCGATGTAATCGGCTACGTACAGGATCTTGTCTAACAGGGACATCGCCGGTTTTCCGGTCGTATGGCAGGCGATTGCAGATAAGACCTCTGGATCGGTAATACCATACTTGTGTTCTGCCATCCACGCGCCTAATTTTGCATGAATCACAGCCGGAGCCCGCAGTTCACCTTCAGTCAGTTCAATGCCATGCTCCTGGCATTTGCAGATGATAGTCGCATCATCATAGCGCTTTGCACAGTCATGGAGAAGGCCAGCCATCTCCGCCTGATCCAGATTGGCACTGTAACGCATAGCCAGAGCCATGCATGTGTATGAAACACCCAGCGTATGTTCATAGCGCATCGGGTTCAATTTCTTTTTCAAATGCTTCCGTATCTCTGTAATTCTTTCGTCCATTACACATTTACCTCCTGATACAAGCCGTGCTGTTCGATATATTGACAGACTTCCTTCGGCACCAGGGAACGAACGTCTGCTGCGTGTCCTGCCCGGAAAGCCGCGCGGATCTCCGCCGAAGCGACATCCATTTCACGGCAGTGAAGACGCAGAATATGCGCCTGATATTTCTGGTTTAAATAGGAAATCTGCTCATCCAGCGAACGATCCGCCTCCTCATGCTCTCTTGCTGCCGCCAAAAATGTGACGGCTGGAAGAACATATTCGGGATGATACCATTTTTCAATGTCCATAATTGAGTCTGCGCCCGCGATAAAGAAAAATTCAACATCCGGATATTCTTCTTTCAATAAGCGAAGCGTGTCTGCTGTGTAGGTATTTCCGCCGATTCTGCGAAGTTCAAAATCAGACAGCTTAAAATAAGGATACGGCGCGATCGCAGCTGCAGTCATTGCCAAACGGTCCTTTGCCGCTGTGATCGTATGATCCTTTTTATGCGGCGGGATCCTGGAGGGCATATACCAGATGCAGTCAAGATCATATTCTTCATACGCCTGTCTTCCCAACATGATATGTCCATTATGGATCGGGTCAAATGTTCCCCCCATAATACCGATCTTTTTCATCGTCATCCGTATCCTTTCTGTCAGAGATTCATTCGCAGAATGCAGCCCCTTTATTTTGGCAGAACGATCTTACGTTTCTTCTCGTCCTTTGCCTCTTTATAAAGAACAATTTTCTTGCCGATTACCTGTACTACCTGTGCGTGGGTACGCTCAGCCAGAACGGCTGCCAGCTCATTGCCGTCATCGACGCAGTTCTTCAGAATATTCAGTTTAATTAACTCGCGGGCCTCCAGCGCCTCTGCCACAGCAGCGGTCAGTTCTGGTGTCAAGCTGGATTTGCCGATCTGGAAGATCGGATCCATGGTCATCGCGAGACCTTTTAAATAAGCTCTCTGTTTGCTTGTCATAAAATCTATCTCCTGTTAAAATTCAAACTCAGATCCAGTGTGGATTTCTGAGTTTGAAATATTGTAAATGTGTAACTATTCAGTAGGTCTGCGCATTTACTGCGCTGACCGTACGAAAACATGGACCAGCAGGCAAAAATCCCATTGCCGTAGGCAATTTTTAATGGATTTTTGCGCGTGACTGTGAAGGTACTGAACAGTTACGTAAATGTCAATTATTTATAGTAATCAAATTCAAGACCATACATACGAACTGTATCGCCCTCTTCGATGCCAGCCTCTTCCAGCTCAGCCAGAATACCGCTGTCCTTTAAGAATTTCTGGAAGAACTGGAAGCCCTTCTCAGAATCAAGGTTTGTGTAACCAAGCATCTTCTCGATCTTCGGTCCTTCTACCACATAAATACCATCTTCATTGCGTTCCACGGTATACGGAAGATTCTCGCCCTGATACTGGTATTCAAATTCTTTTTCGAAAATAACTGGCTTGCGGTCAACCGTTTTCAGCAGATCATTTACATGGTAAAGGAGCTCTTTTACACCCTGTCCGGTAACTGCAGAAATGGCAAATACCTGGATGCCTTCCGGCTCAAATTCGCGTTTTAAGCGCTCTACCGGGTCTTCCCAGTCCTCTTCGCCGATATTGTAAATCGAATCTACCTTGTTGGCGGCAATCACCTGCGGACGCTCTAAAAGCGACGGATTATATGCTTTTAACTCCGCATTGATGGTACGGATATCCTCAACCGGATCACGTCCCTCGACGGATGCCGCATCCACAACATGCACGAGAACCTTGGTTCTCTCGATATGGCGCAGGAAATCATGTCCCAGACCGATTCCCTGGGATGCACCCTCGATGAGTCCCGGAATATCTGCCATGACAAAGCCTTGTCCATCCTGCAGATCAACCACACCAAGATGCGGGTTCAGCGTCGTGAAATGGTAATTGGCGATCTTCGGACGCGCATTGGAAACACGTGAAAGCAAGGTCGATTTACCGACATTCGGGAAACCAACCAGACCAACATCGGCGATTACCTTTAATTCCAGCTGTACCCAGAGTTCCTGTGCCGGCTGTCCCGGCTGTGCATACTTCGGAACCTGCATCGTTGAGGTCGCAAAGTGCATATTTCCAAGACCGCCCTTGCCACCTTTTAAAATCACTTCTCGGCGATTCTCGCCGGACATATCTGCGATTACCTTGCCGGATTCAAAATCCTTGATAACGGTTCCTTCCGGAACCTTGACAATCAGATCCTCACCGTCTGCTCCGTGACAGCGGCGCTTTCCGCCCTGCTCTCCGTCGCCAGCCACATATTTGCGGACATGACGGAAATCGGTCAGGGTATTCAGTCCGTCGTCCACTTCAAAAATGACATCGCCGCCGCGACCGCCATCGCCGCCGTCCGGACCGCCAGCAGCTACGAAAAGTTCCCGGCGGAAGCTGACATGACCGTCGCCGCCTTTTCCGGATCTGATATAAATTTTTGCACTGTCGGCAAACATAAATACCTCCTTCTGATCTGAAAGAAGCTCCATACAATCCGTATGGAGCTTCTTTATAATTATTCGTTAATTGTTCTCGGGTAAACAGAAACCTGCTTTTTGTCTCTGCCCTTTCTTTCAAACTTTACGACGCCGTCAACCATAGCGAATAATGTATCATCTCCACCGCGTCCTACGTTCACACCTGGATGAATCTTGGTTCCGCGCTGTCTGTAAAGAATGTTGCCAGCTAATACGAACTGTCCGTCTGCTCTCTTCGCACCAAGTCTCTTGGACTCAGAATCACGACCGTTCTTTGTGGAACCAACACCTTTTTTATGAGCGAATAACTGAAGGTTCATTTTAAACATGCGTTACACCTCCCTGAATCGAATTTTAATGTATTTATCTCCATAACTCTCCGCGATATCGGTAAGTCCAAGTATCAGCGAATCCATCAGGAGTTTTGATTCCGCACTTACAGTACCGGTAAAATGAAAAATAAACTGACCTGTCTTTTCATCCACACTGCCCTTAAAACCGTCATCGGTAAATTTCTCCACCGAATTAGCCATATTGACAGTCAGAACGGATACAGCTGCACAGACAATATCTTTGCCGTACTCATCATATCCAGCATGTCCTTTTACTTCCACTCCCGTGGTACATCCTTTGGAATCGGAGTATACGTCTACTTGAATCATTTCAATTAAGCGTTGATCTTTTCGATCTTAACTTCTGTAAAGAGCTGTCTGTGACCATTTTTCTTATGGTAGCCAGTTTTTCTCTTATACTTGTAAACGATAACTTTTTTGCCTTTGCCTTCTTTAACAACTGTTGCGGATACAGTAGCACCCTCTACAGTCGGGCATCCGATCTTCATCTCACCGTTGTTAACAGCCAGAACCTGATCGAAAGTAACAGCTTCACCTGCAGCAGCACCGAGTCTCTCAACCTTGATTACATCGCCCTCGGCAACCTTATACTGCTTACCACCTGTTGCAATAATCGCGTACATCTGATGGCACCTCCTATTATCATTACTCGCCAGCTATGGCGGCTTGCGCACTTTTAGCCTCGCTGTGCGGCACACTTAGATATTCTAGCATCGGAATATGGATCTGTCAATGGTTTTTTCTTGAATTTGGGAGAAAATTTCAAACCAGTGTTACGGATAAAGCTGCTTTTTCCAAGTCCTCATAAGTACCACCAAATTGTTCAAGGGCTTGTTTCTTTGTTAGTATGCCTTTTTCAATCAGATTTAAAAGTATTTTAGCCTCACCCTTTGCCTTACCAACCTTCTCCCCTTCTGCAAACTCCGCCTTCCGTATCAGCTCCGTTTCCCGTTTTTCATCATACTCAAAAATACACACCTCTATCGCCTCCGCTCGATTCTTCCTCAGAAACTCTGCCAATATATTTTCATCGATACATTCCGTCACAGCCTTTTCAACCGCTTGATTGATATCTTTGTATTCAATCGCATACTGTCGTATTTTATGAACCAACAGCATATACTCTTTCAACAATCGGCAGGTTTCCAGGATCTCCAGATTTTTATCCAAATTGATATTTAAAACCTTCACAAGCAATTCCAGCTCAGGATGTTCTGTCTTCTGCATGAACGAATGTGACAATTTAAGCAGACCCTCCGCCTCCCGCTCTTTTTCTCCATTGTAGAATACTACAAAATGCGGTGTCGGCAGTTCCACCAATGCCGATGCGTACAAGGTCTGGTTCCGGACCAGCATCTGGTACTCTTTTGCCACATAGAACAGAAAACGCAGTGGCATATTCGGATTCCATGTCGATTGATGTTCATATAAGTTTAACTGCATATCCAGCAAAAATGCCTGATCGTTTTTCATATTCATATATACAGCATTTTTCAGCGTCACAATCTCCAATTCTTTCGGATCTGTATAATGCGAATGATTCACTGCATTGTACAGACTCAGCAGATTCTCCCTTGTGCTGAACAGCATCCGGAACAGCGTGTCCTTGTGATTTCTCCGCACCCTCATTAAATTTCCCATAATTCTCCCCTTTCTGACAGGAGAATCTGGCTTTTCTGAGAATCTCCTGCTCTTTCGTATTGCCAATTTGGATAAGCATAAGATTTCTCAGATTAATAATTAGAATATAAGATTGCTTGAATTGCAGATAAAGAAATATATATGCTTGATGAGTTAAATGTAACATATCTGGTTCGGATATGCAAGTAAGAATTTTGCAACTATTTATTCTGTAAATACGCCCAAACATATAACGGGTGTATTTCCTGTATGTGAAATGATACATACAATATGGCTAAAAGCGATTCTATATATTTGTGCAAAAATATAGAACCACATAGTACAAAAAGAGCAGAGGGATATATTTTTATATTTTACAACACATAAAACCATATCGCTCTGCCCTCATTATAAAAATTTATAACATGTTTGGATTCAATCTCTTTATATCCAACTACTCTCTCAACCCATACAAAATTTCTCCAATCACATTCTTATTCTGCTCATAGATCGCAGGAAGCTGACTCATTTCCAGAGGATTTGTACCTCTGCCTACCTCTATTGTCAGGCTGGGAATGTTTTTCTTCTGGAGCGCCCAGTCTTTATATCCGGCGGGATCGAGTTTGGTGTAGTCCGCATCTAATGGATATCCTGTGACGGCGGATGCCGACTCCGCAAACGCCTTGCTTTCGTTCAACAAATCGCCGGTCTGTGCGAAATACCAATAGATTACTTCGCCCTGTGTATGATAGCTTACCGTTCGTTTGAAAGGGTACTGCTCAGTCAGTTTTATCAGCGCCTTTGCTTCTTCCGTAGACGCCGGAGATGTCCCCTTATAGTGATCGGAGGAAGGATGTTCCAGATGATCGTTGTAAGAATCCCACATTGCATCAAAATTTCGATTCAGATCCACACCTTGTGCATTTGATTTCCAGGTTCTCAGATAGCTTCCTATTTCAACCGCTTGATCCAATTCGTAAATTTTGTAAATTTCCTGTCGGACCGTGGCGCTTCGGATTCCATCCATGCCAAACTGGCTGATGGAGACACCATCCGGATTTATCATTGGAACAATGTGAATTGCGATATTCTTCATTAAATCCTGATAGGAACATCCGCGATAGGATGCTGTCTGATCCGACAGGTTCTGCAGCAATGCTGCCGTCTGTCTCATAAGCAACGGCGTTGTGATATATTCCCGCGCATGAATGGAAGCAAACAGAAGAATCTGTTTCTCTGCATTTTCATTTCCGATTACCAAATGGTACAGATAACGCCCGTCGGGCGTCTTCCCGAGACTGTCGCCATGTAAAAGAGAAGGATATTTTATAATCAAGGTATGAATATCGTGCTCCATTGATTCATATGAATAAAGCGCGCTTTGCTCACATGATAAAGAGGCTGTGTCCGCCGCACAGGTATGGAGCCTGTGTCCGGCGGATAAGGTTAAAAGCAGAGAAAACAAACACAGCCATTTGATTTTCCAGCATAAAGTTCGTTTTATCATCGCATTAATCACTCAGATAAGATGCCAGAGCGTAACCCGTTTTTCCGAGATATGTAATCTTATAAAACCCATTTGATGCAGATTCAATATAGGAAACAGTTGCACCCAGCGGAATCTGGCAGATTTCTGTCGCTTTTGTCGATGGGCTGGTGCGAAGCGTAATGCTGTCGTTGCAGTTCACAACCCACATCGTCGTATAGGTGTTCGTTTTCGGCGGAGCTGGCTGGTAAGACAAATATGAAGCCAATGCATAACCCGTATCACCATGGTAAGAAACTTTATAAAACCCATTCTCGGAGGTTCCGATATAGCTGACTGCCTCACCGTACGGGATCTGACGGACAGCGGCAGCACTTGTGGACGGGCTGGTACGGAGCGAAATGCTTTCATTACAGTTCACCACATACATTGTTTCATATGTCTGAGAAGAAAGCGCCTCCGGTGTAGGTGCTGCAGCGGCAGCGGTTGTTTCATACGCCTGTGTGACGAATGCTTCTGTTTCCTCTGCTGCCTCGGTTGCTTCTACCGGACGTTCTTCTTCCGTCTCGCCTTCCCAGTTATCCCAGAGATCGCCACTCTCCTGTGTCTCTTCCGGCACCTGCTCTGCTTTCTTGCTTCCCAGGATAAACGCTGCACCGCAAGCGGCTAACAGCAAGATAACTCCTGCGAGTACAGCGATAATCGGAAATCCCTTTTTAGGAGGTTTCGGCGTAGGTGCTGTTGCAGGCTTTTGCATTTTAGAGAGAGCCGATGCTTGTTCCGGCTGTCCCGCTGAAAGCATGGAAGCCCCACATTTCGGGCAGAATTTTGTTTGCTCACTGATTTGATTTCCACATTTTGGACAAAACATTTCTTTGATTCTCCTTTTATATTTTTATACTGGGCATCCGGTTCAGCCCGAAAGCCCTCCTTCTTCATGCCAGGCAGCGCCATCCTCGATCAATGCTTTTAAGAAGAAATTAATTTCTACATTGCTGGTAATTGCCTCTGGCGCAACTCGGCGAATGACTTTTCCGTTCTGGATGTAATACTGATAGTGTTTTCCATCTGCGATCAGATAAATATAAATCGGATCTGAATAGCTATTAGGTGCCGCCGATGGATCATAAAAATATGCGATGGTAGCATTTTGATACCCCGCTTTACGGAATGCCGCATCTAAATTCGGACGCTCATCTGTAAATGGCTTGTAAGTCTGTTCGTATAAACGATCCGTTTCAATACAGCGGATTTTTTCAAGGCATTTTGCAAGAGATACTCTTTCTCCGTCAACTGCAAATACATTGGAATTAATAAAAAAGACACCTGGGTATAATGATAATTCATGAATTTTTCCATCAGCATACCAGATAAAAGTATCTCTGTTATATGCAGTGCAGCTTCCTTCCATATTAGAATTATCAACTATCATTTCAAAAATTCCATCGTTATTGAGATCTATAACAGAAAATGTGCTTATTCCTCCGTTTTCAATCGGTAATTCTCTTTTTTCTAACACATATTTCCGATAAGCCGCAACCGCCTCCCGGTTTATCTCATCCACATTTTCTGTTTCATCACTTTCCGCAGATGCATCTACGGTCTCTGCTGATGTTTCGTCTGCATTTTCAGCTAACTTCTCCTCAGAGGTTTCATCATTGTTTTCGCCGCTCTCCTTCTCCGCCACAACCGCTTTCCCAGCTCCCCAGTTATGCCCCATATGCAGTCCCACAGCTCCAACGCCTGCTGCCAGACATACCCCGGCGGCGCCGATGGCAATCTTGGTAGTCAGTCCGACCGCTCCGGCTTTGACAGCCGTAGAGGCTGCTATATCCATCTGTGCACCGCAATAGGTGCAGAATTTGGAAGGTTTTATCTGCTCTCTTCCACATTTTGGACAAATCATCTGTTTCGCTCCTTTTTCATACCTGAGCGGTAGGCGAATGATTTATGAATATAATCATTATTTATCGCTATGCCACCATGCTTTATCTTCAATATTGCTGTAATACCGCTGGTTCGGCACGATAACTCCGTTTCGGATCTCAAATACCTCCCAAATAACACCAGGGCGGTTGGTCGGAACGGTGAAAGTCGCGCTTAAACCATTGGAGGTATAGACGTTTACGACCGCCCCTGAATTGGACATATCATAGGAAGTAGGGTTATTACCGGAACAATCGGTAAAGTCAGCAACATAATATTTGTACAGACCATTTTTCAGCACCGGGATCGTCATCGTCTCCGGTCCGTAGCTGTCGGTATCATCGACGTCAAGGTTATTCCCAACGGCATCCTGTTTATTTCCATACCAGATATGATACGTGTCGTCCCCAAACGCGCTGTCATATGGGGTAAACAGGTGCGAATCGAGATCATATGGCGTCTCGCCCCAGGTCAGGACGATACGCACTTCGCCGGAGGCCAGCTTCGGGGAGGCGTTGATCTGAACGTCGTTCATGCCGGGACGGACCGCGAAGTTATAGTACGTGTTGTCATACCCCGATTTTGCCACTTCTGCCGTGTACATACCCGGATCCAGATTGACCGAAAAGATACCTTCGCCATCGGCCGTTCCCTGTGCATCGGCGCTTCCGTTTTTATTGTTAATACCTTTCCGGATATAAACCGTCGCATTGCGCAGGCGTTCCATGCCTTGTCCGTTGGCGGCATAGTTGAGTGCATCGAACAGCCGCAGATTGACGGAAAAGGCGCTCTCACTGCTCTTAACCATGTAAACCGGATTCTGATAATCAGACAAGGTCTGACCGCTGACAACGATTCCGAAAATATTGACCGATACGCAGGAGTCATAGGAAACGCGGATCGTATAACTGTATTCATCGGACGGAACCGCGATCTGGTACAATCCGTTGCTGTCCGTTTTCGCTTTGAAGAGGTTTTCCTGATTATTGCCGTCCGTTAAGAGAACATCCGCATCCGGAAGCGGGGTTCCATCCTCGTTATAGACATATCCGGTGATCTCGCTCAGTCCCTCGGCTGCCAGAACGATGTTATAGGTATTGTAAGCAGCGTTGATCATCCGCTTTTCCATCGTGTCGTAGTTCGCCTGCTGCTGTGCATCCAGGGACGAATAGAGATGGACACTTCCTGCCGGATTTGTTCCCTGCTGGGCGGATTTCTGCCCGATCACATAGTTTGTCTGGACGCCGCCGGAGACAACGCGCCATTTAGTCATGCAGTCATTGTAAAAATAGTAGCGCTGTCCGTCTTTCGTCGGAACGGCGTAGGACGGCACATAGTTGATATCATTACGCACAAAAATAAAACTCACTTTTCCGGCATCATCGTAATAATAATCGGTAATCTCCAGATGATCGCTGAAATATTCAATGCTGACAATCTTATTTACCTTGTTATTTTCCGGATTTGTATAGATTTCGTACTCCATCTTATTTCCGGTTGCCGCATTCTTCATCATTTTTTTGCTGATGGAATAGCCGTTGATCCGTCCATCATTGGCACTGTTCGGATCGACATCCTCCAGTGTATAGAACAGCGTCTTATCCCACGCATAATTGGTATCGCGGGCGCCCGGCGTATAATTTTCGGCAAATACGTCGATCATCAGTTCCTGACCGGCGGTGGAACCGGTGTTATATTTTGCAATCTTCTTTGCCAGATCGCTGTCTGACAGTGCAGCTGTCTCAATGGCTGATTCCTCCTCGGCGGATACAGTTTCACCGTCGGCGCTTGTCTCCGATATCTGCGTTTCATCACTGGCAAGAGAAGTTTCGGATTCACTGGAAGCATTCTTTTTCGATGCATACCATTTTCCGGCTGCCATACTGCCGCCCGCCACACAGGCTGCTGCTGCAACCCCGGCAACTGCCAGAAGGATCTTTTTGGGTCCGTTTCCTCTCGGAGAATTCCCGCTGTAAGGAATTTCTGGTTCATCCAGTGATTCCTGCCTTTTTTCGTATTCGGCTTTCTCCGACAATAACGGCTGACGATTCATCTGTGTCTGGTTCTGGTACATTGGCTGATTTTGGTAAGCTGGCTGCTTCTGAACCGGCGGTGCCTGAGTCGATGCACCAGAAGACCATTCCGCGATCGCTGCGCCGCAGTAGGTACAAAACTTCGGAGTACCTTTCAATTCTTTTCCACATTTCGGGCAAAACATATTTGTTCTCCTCACTTATTTATCGATTGTTCTTGTCAAAATGCTGATAATCTTTTGGATTTCTCCAGTCGCCGCCCCACTGGAAGCCATATTTGGTAAATATCTGATAGGCTAAGTCACTGTGGGTGATCACGTGCGGCAGACCGGTTGACCGGTCGATATAGTCATTGGCATTGGAATGCGACCACTTCGGTGAGCCAGTTGAGTATGATACATAAGGGTTCTGCTGTGGGTTTAAATCAATCGCTTTTCCATATGCATGATTGGAAAGTTTCTTTCCGCCGGTAACTGCCCGGAAACAGAATGCAGAGGTATTATTGACATCGATCGAAGCAGAATCCGTCGTGTCCGGATCTCCGGTCCAGTAGTTATCAACAAGATACATCGACTGAATCTGATACTTGGCTTCGAAAAGCTCCTGAAAGATCGCCTTGATATCCGCTTCAATGTCCTTGCTGACGATCATTTCACCCACCTGAATCTGTCCGTTAAAGTTGTAATGCGGCATTTTAAGATAGCGCAGGGAGCTGAGTGAAACGGTATCATTGGCACGGTAGGACTTTCCATTGATCCGGTTGTAGAGGTTATCGCCCTCCTCGATCTCCCAGCTGGAGAAATACTGGCTTAAATGGGAAAAATCGATCTGCGACTCATCCAAAATTGTTCCCGGTGCAAGACCGCTCAAACTCTGTAGGTATGGAGGTTCTGTTTCGGCGGGTTTCGTTTCTGGCTCTGTTTCCTGTGTTTCCGTCTGTGTCTCTCCCTCTCCCGCTTCTTCGATTCCCGCTGCTATTTTGTTTTCATCTTCATCGGAGGCAGTGTCCGTTTCTCTGCCTGCCATCTCGGTCGCTTCTCCCTGTTTCTCACCCATATGAAAGAAGGCGGCGGCAATCGCAACTCCCAGAATAACCAGGATCAGGACGCCCCCGATAGGGAACGTCCTTCGTCCTGTAACTGCTTGTTTCTTTCGGCTTTTCTTACTCATTGGCTGTGTACACTCCTACCTCTGCGATCGCCGTATCACGGTAAGTGGTGCCGGAATATACTTCTTCGACCATCAGGTTCATGCTGTCCGCCCATACCGGAGAAGAAAATACAACGACATGTTCTTTCATTTCATCGCTGAAATTTGCCTCGAATACCTGTCCACCCATAGTGATGCGAAGCTTTTTCGGACGGTTATTCTTGATATACCAGTCCTGGGAGCGGTGGTTACCCAGACGCAGGGTTAAAGCCTTGATCGGATAAGAAGCACCGAATCCCGCGGTGATCGACTCACCGATTCCATCATCGGAACGTCCTTCCTGCCAGCTTGTCTCCGGCAGCCCGTCAAATGCACTCCATGCATAATAGATGTGGTTAGCATCGACCATTTCTGCATTGGAACTCTGGGTCGTATTGCTCTGTAAAATGTTCAGTTTCGTCAACCCGGTCAGGTCGGGACTGCTGCCGGAGAGCAGGTTAATCGTCGGAGCAGCTGTCTCTGCCAGCGCTTTTGTTTCTTCTGCTGCTTCTGTTACATCCGTGGTTTCTCCGGAACGGTTTTCGTTCTCATCCTCGCTGCTATCATCTTGATCCCAGTCATCCCAGATATCCTCGCTAGAACTGGTTTCTTCAGCAGCTGCTTTATCACTGCCTTTTTGGCTTCCGATGAAAAAGGCGGCTCCGCCGATGGCGATCAGAAGAATCACACCGCCTAAAATCAGGATTACCGGCGATTTTTTCTGTGTCGGTTCTGGTTCCTGTACAGGCTGTCTCTGTACAGACGCAGGATTTTCAGGACGAGGGCGCTGTGCCTGAGGACTCTGCGCTGCCGCTGTCTGACGGGCTGCCTGCTGCTGCATGGACGGCTGCGGCGCCGTCTGGCTCGGCATCTGTTGTGCCTGCCCCGCCGCCCGCACCGGTTGTCCACACTTAGGGCAGAATTTAGCAGTATCTTTTATCTGATTTCCACACTTCGGACAAAACATAGATATCCCCCCTTTCTTTAATTCATCCGTGTTCCGCACTTACGGCAGAATCGCGACGGCTGTTCGTACACCTGACCACAGTTCGGGCAGATGAGCACCGGATTTTCCGGCATTGACGGATTGTTGTACACCGGTGCCGCAGGCTGTGCGGTTTCGCCGAGAATCTGCTTTTCCTGTTCCAGAAGTGCTGCTTCGGCGCGCTGCTGTTCGGCAATCTGTACCTCTTTTTCACGAATCAGGTTCAGTTTTTCTTCCATTGCTTCGGAAACAGGCGTTTCCTCCGCCGCCCAGTTCTGATATAATTCTCTGCCCAGCTCCATTTTCAGGGTGTCGATTTCCGTCTGAAGCGTGGTAATATACGTTTTGATCTTATTGATTTCCAAAAAATTTGCAGTTTTTACGTTTAAAATGGTAAGTCCCTTTGAAAATGTATTCTTGATGTCTGCCATATCTCATTCTCCTTTTTATCAATCAATATAGTAATAATTATCTTCGAGAATCCGGACATCCTCGTCCAGTTTTTCGGTTTTTCCATTCTTCCATAGATACAGGTCGCCTTCATACCGGCGGTCGCTGTAATCCTGAAGAAGTACCATCCGTCCATCGCTTAATGGAAAATATTCATAAATGTCTGAACCGTATTCAGTCACTTTTGTACCAGAGATTTCCCAGAGATCGGTATCCTTTCCCATCTCAGCTCCAGCTCCCCGCGCAAACAGACGGTTATTGTTTTTCTCTAAATATCCTACATCATCCAAAAGTTCGGTTCCATCGCAGCGAAGGCTTCCACGATAACGATCGTAGTTGTAATCTGTAATATAGTAGAGGTGGGAATCATCTACATAAAATGCGTATGAGAGATCACCGTTACTATCACTGAATGCACCATCATAATCATCATCGATGACAACAGCCTCTTTAAGACCATTTTGCGTGTAGGGAATTTTTTCAAGGCGTTCAACCTGGTAGGAGGAGGAACCATCCTTTGTCCGTTCTTCCAACACATCCCGGTAAATAACATGATTGACAGTGTCAATATGATAGTTATATTTACTTCCATATATAACATCCAACGAAGCACCCGGTGCCACGATGCGTGCAGGAACTTCTCCGTTGTAAAAATTGCTATGCAATTTGAAAAATTCGGCAGTTACCGATGAATCGCGTGAAACCTGTGAAAATGAGATGCGCGGCAACTGGTCATAGATAGCAGACACAGCTATATACGCTTTTTCCTGGGTTCTGCTGCTTTCTTCATCGATATAAATACAAGGATCGACGCGGTAAACATAATCGACATTGTCCATGATCCGCTTGCTTTCTTTTCCATCAAACAAGTATAGCTCATAGGTTTCCAGCGGGCTTGCGTTATTCAAGTCTTCTCTCTGCTGCTCTGCCCAGTAATCGTAGTATGATACGCTGTCATCAATCACAAAGTCCCTTATCTCGTAGCTTTTTCCTTTTACCGTGTAGTAAACGCATTTGTTCTGACTGCATGGAAATATTTCTTCTACATCGGAATCAACGCGCTTTGTCTCCATGCCTATCGCACAGTACAGGTCGGTGTCACTCGTTTTGTAGTAAACCGTGTTTAAATCATCCGTTGTGGATAAAATGTCCGTCACATCGGAATCCAGCTTTTCTTTTTCCCCTTTTCCGCCAATTGCGCTGCGGTAAAGGCGCTGTTCATCGTCCAGCCAGAGAAGGGAAGTTCCATCTTTGCTGACATAGTAGCTGGAAGCACCGGAACATAATTTTTCACTGTCTTCCTTTGTACATAGATATATATCCGACTGGTACCCGTTGGAAACGGAATATCCCTTGGTATAGATAATATTATCTCCATATAGCCCTACATGAGTAACGTCGCTGGCGATCTTCTCTTCGGTATCATTCTTTTCGCTGTCCTTTTTCAGGTCTCTGCGATAAAGAGTCCCCTCACTTCCTGAACCATACTTACCCGTGTAAAAAACATATCTTCCATCCGATGAATATGCAGTCTGGGAAGTCGGATAAGTGCTGGAACTGTCGCTTCGGATCCGATCGGTCAGTTCTAATGTTTTCTTTCCGTCGGTATAGTACAGTACATTGTCTTTTTCATAGGTAAAACCCTTTTGTGGGCTGCCACCGGAAGTACTGCCGCCCAATATTTTGGGGACCGCAAAAGCTGCGCCTGACACTATCACGACGGCTGCCCCCGCTGCAATCCATTTTCCGGTGCCGCCGGAGCTTTTTCGCGGATTCTTTCCGTCAGAGACGGGAGCTTTTCCTGGCGCGTTTGTATGAACCGGTGCCTGTCCGTTCAAAGGCGCGCCGCATTCCTGACAAAACTGGTCATCCCCTGCGTTTTTGGCACCACATTCCGGGCAGAACACTGCTTCCACTGTATTGTCTGCTGATTCTGCTGCCTGTTTCATCCTTACCGCCATTCCACACTCCGGACAATGCGCTGCATCATCCGGGAGTGGAGAACCGCAATTTTCACAAAATGCCATATATCTTCTCCCCTTTATCTGTTTTAGTAAGACCGAATCATATCAAAATTGCGATCCAGTTCATGTTCCATGTCAGTCCAATCATCCTCATCTGCATCCAGAATATCAATCTGTTTGCCCTTTGGAATCTCCACCTTCTCAGAGAGTGGTTTCAGGAACATGCTGAAAGTATCCCGATCATTCATCCATGTTTCAGTCCAGCCTGTGTCCAGCCGCGCTGTATCGACCGCGATTTCGATCGATTTGCCCTTGCTGTAATCAAGGAATTCTCCTCCCAACTCCAGTTTCGCATCATCTATATTTGCTTCCAGCTGAAATTCATCGTCTCTCTTATCATGTTCCAGTGTTAGCGATATACATGTATCCGACGAATCCTCCGATAAGATAATATCCCAGTCTGACTGCCAGAGATCCTTTGTGTTTTTTTCTGTCTTGTCTAATTTAAGACCAAGCCGGCTGGATCCGGAATCAGCGGTTATCGTGCCATTCATCTCACGGGTTGGAATGGAACCGCCTTCAAAATCAAAAGCAGCTTCAACATTATAGAGATTACCCTTATCGATACTGGTGGTAACTTCCAGATGCGCGGCATTTCCTTTTTTATCGACATACAGGATCATGTCGAGATCATCTACGTTGTCGTCAAAGAACGCTTCGATTCCATCGCTGCCGGAGCGGATTGCATCTTTTAATTTATCCATCTGCTCTTCAGCCTGGGAATCCGCTGAATCATAATGATTTCCTTCGAGCATACGGATAATTGTTAATACATCCTTGAGCCGAGCCATCTCGTTATTCTGAAGTTCATCATCGGATACCAGATATTTTCCGGCAGTTTTAACAAAATCAGCCAGATCCTTATGGGAAACAACCACGTGATAGCCCCGGCATTTCTGTGATTTTCCGTCTACGGTAAAACGTTTGGAATCTAATTTTTCAACTTCCATCGCATTTTTCAGTGTGTCAGCTGCTTTGGTTGTCTCTTTATAACGGTCATACAATTCGCTGAAATCAAAATACCGTTTTTTCCCCATAACTGCATCATGGAAGATTCCAGTTACTTCTGCTGCATATTTGAAATCTCCGGACTCGATATTCAGCTGTTCCCCCATAAAAGAAGATTCGACGCGCTTGTCTGGGCGGTTTTGATAGTCTAATGTGAGAACCGGTGAGATAAGCTCCGGGGCAGCAGCGGCTAACATCTGGTTATCCGCATACAGGGAAAATGTCCCCAGATCCATACCGCCCGCTTTCACAGCTGCATTCAGAAGAGCGGCATCCTTTTTGGTGTTTTTCGACAGATTCACATCGACGGCGAGGGAATCTGGAAGGCCAAGGCGTGAAAGTCCGTCGAAATCGAGAGAAACACCCATCGTACAATCTCCGCCCGCTGCCAGCTCCTGCAAATCTTTCAGTCCAAACGTCTGCTCCAGGTATCCGTCATCCATCGTCTCCACGATTCCGGTCAGGGCATCAGAGACAATATCTTTTTTGTTTTTCATCAGATGTCCGCCGCCAGCGATGGCAGTGCCGCCCGCTGCCAGCACAATAATTCCAGCGCCTGCGGCCGCCAGTGTCTTGCCGTGCAGAAAACCTTTTCCGGCTGCGCCTGCCGCGCGTGCAGCGCCTCTGCCGATTGGGCGTCCGGTGTTTGGATCAAAGCGATCCGGGGCTGCTGAACCGATCGGGAGACCGGTGTCCGGGTCGAAACGGTCCGGGCTGGCTGCGCCCTGTCCAAGGGGAAGCCCTGTGTCCGGATCGAAGCGATCCGGGGCAGCGTCCGTTGGCTGACTCTGTCCAAGCGGAAGTCCCGTCTCCGGATCAAAGCGATCGGGAATTGCGTTGCTTGGTGAAGCTTGTCCGACTGGAAGCCCCGTCTCCGGATCGAAAAGATCTGGTGCGGCATCGGTTGGCTGATTGTTCCCAAGTGGACGACCTGTCTCCGGGTCAAAACGCGGTGCGTCCTCTGGTTGTGGGTAAATCGGTTCACCCGTTTCCGGGTCATATAAGAAGTTTTCGTTTTGTTCATTTTTCATATCATTCTCCTTTTATTTTCTGCCTCCTACCACGTACTTCCCGTTATCTCAGCACTATACAACTGCCGTTTTTCATCCAGCGTCAGACTTCCGGCATACTCCGAAAACTTCCACTTCCCATCGCTTCCTTTTCGAAGGATATACTCCGGCTTCTGGTTGACTTTCGCCCATGCTCGCACGGTGGTGGAATCGTCCAGATTGGAATAGCCACGTGCATTCAGGTAGCTGATGATATCGGCTGCCATCGTCCGCTGGCTCTTTCTAAGATCTCCCAGCACCTCATCGTAAACTACGTCATAGTTTTCGTTTGCTTTTAAATGAATCGTATTTTCATCTTCCACTGTCACACTGGTTACCTCATAGTCCATCAGCGTCTCTTCGGCTACGTTGGAAAATCCGCCGGTTACCTGTTTCTTCATCTGCCACTGGATTGACCATGTGTTGTCGGCTGCTACTGTATTGTCTACATATTGTTCGAGCTGCTCATAGTGATGATTGTTCATATCTGTGATATAGCTTCTCAGATAACTTCCGAGCAGCGACTCGAAAAATTCATCGCCTGCTTTAATGTTCATCTCGCTTTCGCCGCCCTTGCTGCCGTCCTGTACATAGACGGAGACATCCCGGGTGTCAAGAATCGTTTTTGCGTCGTCCACTTCGTACTCTACGACGTAGTACTCTTTGATCTGACGGTAAATCTGGCTGTAAAATGCGTTCATATCTGCATTGAACTGCGCCATGTTTTTAAAGCTTCCGCCGGATGCCTCGGCAATCTGGCGGAGTTCTGCGTCTGCGCCGGAGGTGGATGTATCACCGATTCGCACGATGAAGACCGGAATCCGGTATCTCGATACGACGTTTACGACATCCTGTGCCGTATTGTAGCTGTGTTCATCTATTCCGTCGGTAAATGCAATGACGCATTTCGCACCTTCCTGACCGGAAACATCCTGTACGCCATAGATGATCGCATCATAGAGCTTCGTTCCTCCGTCTGCCACGTAGCTGCTGATCTCAGAATTTAACTGTCCGGCATCGGAGGTGAAATAGCCTGTTTTATCGATATCACTGTTAAACGGCGTCAGTTTGACGCGGTCGCCTGCGCCAAACTGTACGGTGTCGATGAAGTGATGCATGACATCCTTCGCTGCTTCCATATTTCCATTCTGCATACTTCCGCTGGTGTCCGCGAGAAGATCCATGTTTAAGCCTTCGTTCTCGTTCATCAGAACGGCTTTCTCCACGGAACGGCGCAGGAAATCGCCGGTGGCTGCATCGCGCTCCGATACATAGAACATATTCGGAGCCAGATTTTTAACACTTTCCCCGCTGCCTGAATCGCGGACATCCAGATACAGGCGGATCTTTGGAAATTCCGAAAAATCGTACTGAACGACAGATACATCCAATCCCGTTTTCTTTGCAGCTGCCTGTGCGGCGTATTCCTTCCACTCAGCTGCAAGAGCTTCGAATTGTTTGTATTTTCCATTCTGAATCAATTCTTTCGCCTGTTCTGAATACTGCGACATCTGGGAAAGCTGTTCATCCGTCGCATAGCCCGGATCCTGTGCGGTCAGCTCTTCCAGTTTTGATGTCTCTTCGCTGTCCAGCCGGGTCTTGACGGCTGCCTCAAAATCTGCCATCTGCTGGATAAATGCGATCTGTCCCTTATAGTCGGATTCCTGCATCTGTTTTCCCTGATCCAGAAATGCATTCAGTTTTTCTTTTTCTTCCTCCGTCAGCGGGCATTCCTGAAGGACGGCTTTTTGTTCGGACAGCCATCCATAGAGTCCGCCGCTGGCTTCCACCAGACTTGCCAGTTCTTTCTGCTGGCGGACAATGGTTGTATGATGCTGATACCAGGCAAATCCGCCGCCCGCCCCCGCCAGGACGAGGACAGCTGCGGCTGCCGCCCAGATTTTCTTTTTAAAGGATGAGGATTTTCTCCGTCTGTGGGGAAGATTTCTTGATTCTCTGTCATAGTCTTCCTCGTCCTCATAGTCGCCGTCTGTATCTTCGCTATCTTGACTGAGATGTTCCATCTGTTCCTCGTCCGAAATAAAACCGAGCTTCTTTTCTATCTCTGCCAGGGCAAGGGTGCTGATGTATTCCGGATATTCCGTATTTTCATAGAGTGCCAGAAGCCCCCGCTGAATCGTCGCTGTATTTAGGATTTCCGGAAATGTCTGTTCTGGAACACTGCTTCTAAGCCGCGTCAGAAGTCCCTTTTGTGCATAATAAAGCCGTGTCTCGACAGTCTGGCTCTGGCATCCAAAACAGTCTGCCAGTTCATCAAATGACAATCCGTCCATATAGAAGCCCCAGACTGCCGTCTTCTGGAGCGGCGGCAGCTGATTCAATGCTTCCGCCAATACCGGGATCAGGCTGTCATCGAGGATCGCGCTTTTATCTTCCTCCGGAAGGGTCGGGGCATTGCCTGCATGAACCGAAGATACCGTTCCCTGTCTGGCTGCCAGAAGCTTTTGTCCTTCTTTCAGAATCCAGCTGGCAAGCCATCCATCAACCTTTTCTTCCGATGTGGGTATTGCCTGTGCTTTATATAAATCCGTATAAAATGTCTCAACAAATTTCCATGCTTCTTCGTCCTGCCGGACCATCGTCCGGGCATGAAAAAAGGCGAATTTACCGGTCAACCGGTAAAGCTCTTCCAAAGCCTTCTGGTCTCCCGCGTAAAATCGCCTTAATAATCCCGTAATCTGCTGCTCGTCCATCCCTTTGTCCTCCGTAAAACAAGTAGAAAAAGAGCTGGGAGTCCTGATCAACTTCCAGCTCTTCCCCTGTCGGATATACAAAAAGCAAGGTGTCCCGCGCATCACGTCACACCTTGCCTAAATGTACAGCAAATAAACCACAGCCCGTTTTTTGTCTTGCCTAAATGCCTTGCTTGCATTATAATAGACTACGAGCGTAGTAGGGTAGCTTCCTTGTGATCTGTGTTCGCCAAAACACTTATCACACCTGTCAGTGTGTTGGAGCACATTGACAGGTGCTATGCTTTTTATTTTTCCTATATATAATCTTATCACACACTGATTGTTTCTTCAACATTTTTCAGTATTTAACAGAAAAAATGGTTAGAGTCTCCTACTACTATTTATTCCAATCAGCCAGGGCTGCAAACCGCTTTCCAATCTCCACTAATATCTCCGCCGTCTTCTGAAGCGAATCCACCGGAATAAATTCATATTTTCCATGATAGTTATATCCGCCGGTGCAGAGATTCGGGCACGGGAGCCCCATGTAGGAGAGGCGGGCGCCGTCGGTGCCGCCGCGGATCGGAACGACCTCCGGCTCGATGCCGCAGGCTGTCATCGCCTCTTTGGCGGTATCGATCAGGTACATGCACGGCTCAATTTTTTCTTTCATGTTGTAGTAGCTGTCCGTTACTTCGGCGATCACGGTGCCCTTACCGTATTTGCGGTTCAGGAAATCGGCGGCTTCGGCGAAAAATTTCTTTTTCTGTTCAAATTTTTCATGGTCGTGATCGCGGATGATATAATTTAACTGCGCCTCTTCTACATTTCCGCTCATTTCATCCAGGTGATAGAATCCCTCATAACCTTCTGTGTACATCGGATTTTCGAAGACCGGCAGCAGGCTTTGAAATTCCATGCCGATGAGAATGGCATTTTTCATCTTGAGCTTCGCATCACCCGGATGGATGCTGGCTCCCTGAATCCGGACTTTGCCGGAAGCGGCGTTGAAATTTTCATATTCGATCTCGCCGATCGGACCGCCGTCTACCGTGTAAGCAACCGCTGCGCCGAAGTCTTTCACATCGAAACGATCCGCGCCGCGTCCGATCTCCTCGTCCGGCGTAAACCCGATGCAGATCTCACCGTGCGGAATCTCCGGATGGGTCAGGAAATATTCGGCCATCGTCATGATCTCTGCCACTCCCGCTTTGTCGTCGGCGCCCAGAAGCGTGGTTCCGTCGGTTACGATCAGATCCTGACCTTTTAAGTCGGCTAAAAACGGAAATTCTGAAACTTTCATGACAATTTGTTTTTCTGCATTTAATACGATATCTTTGCCGTCATATGCCTGGACGATGCGCGGCTTTACGTTTGTTCCGGTTAAGGACGGCGCGGTGTCCATGTGGGAAATGAAGCCAAGTGCCGGGATGGTGGTTTTCTGTCCAACGCCGGATGCACCGTGAGCAGACGCAGTGCTGAAAGAAGCTTCCGCTTCTTGCGGTGCAGAGGTACTGCCTGTATTATCCGGAATGCGTGCAAATAAGTATCCGTACTCGCTCATCCGCACATCGGATGCACCCATTTCTTCCAGCTCGCGTTTCAGCTCATTGGCTAACAGAAGCTGTTTTTCCGTGCTCGGGCAGGTGTCATATGCCTCGTCTGACTGCGTATCATATGATACATATTTCAAAAAACGTTCTACGGCTGTTGTCATGAAAAATCATCCTCTCTTTCTCCTAAATCCCGGCTCAGCGGTTCCAGATAATGGACTAATATATCCCGGTGGCTTTTGATGCGCCACGTTTTATCCATTTCCTCATATGTAAAACTCTTTCGTCCGCCCTGCTGCATCCGCTCCCAGTATGCGTCCAGATGGAAAAATGGCAGGTAGTAAAGTTCATCCCTCTGTGAAAAATATATAATTAAGAAAGCAATCCCGCCCTGCTCTTCAAATTCCCGCATAAATGCAACCTGATGCGGATGGACGTTCTGCAGTGGAAATGTATCTGCCGCGCATTCTTTCGCATCAAAGCAGACCGGGACGCCCTGAATCGCGCCGATGTAATCGACGGTACTCTTCTGGTCGAAATACGCCAGCGTGATATGGCGGCTGGTTTTATCGATCGAGACGGGTGTGATCGGCGTCGGGATTTTCTGGATCAATGCCAGCTTTTTCTCACGGTAAAGATCGTTTGTGTGGTTTATCATATCCTCCAGGGTTGAACCACGAAGTCCCCGGCTGTTCCAAGTCCCCATGTTGTTGCTCCTCCACTTATTTTTTTGATTTTTCGCACAATTTAAAATTTACGGGCGATGATTGGCTGGGCGTTTTGGAGCTGATTTCATCATCTCTTCCATCTGTTTCATCTCCGCTGGCATAGGCGCGGTAAATTCTTTGCCCGCCAGATATGAAAGCGGCTCGGAGATCGTTTCCGGCATTACCAGCCGCCACGCATGAAGCATCTGCGAACGGACGCCGAAGCGTTTCTTCACTTCCTCATTGACCCGGGGATCGCCGTACTTTGGATCCCCGGCGATCGGGTGTCCGATGGAAGCCAGGTGGGCGCGGATCTGGTGGGATCGTCCGGTGATCAGATGAACCTCCAGAAGGGTATATCCATTTCCAGATACCAGCGGTCTGTATGCAGTCCGGATCGGCAGACTTCCAGGGGTCTCCTCTTTTCGGATCGACACCTGATTCGTCTTTTCATTTTTCGTCAGCCATCCCTCGATGCGGGCTTCGCCTTTTACGATTCCCCGCACGACGCAGACATAATATTTTCCCAGACTCCGGTCCTTGATGACCTCGGACATGATCTGCAGTCCCGGCAGGGAACGTCCAGCTGCCACGATGCCGCTTGTGTTGCGGTCGAGGCGGTTGCAGACGGACGGACGGAAGCACGCCAGGTCCTCTTTCTTTAATTTGCCGGAATCCAGCAGATAGTCAATCAGGTATTCAACCAACGATTCATCCGTCTCTTTCGCTTTCTGGGACAGCATTCCAGATGGCTTATTGATCAGTAAAATATGTTCGTCCTCGTAGACGATATCGAGCTTTTTCTTTTGAACCTTCTGAATCTTCACTTCCGAAAATTTCTCGATCGTCTCCTCTGCCAGAAACAGCTTGATCTCATCGCCCTCGGTCAGATGTTCGGAACCGTCGCATTTTTTTCCATTCAGGGTAATGTTTTTCTTCCGCATCATTTTATAAATGAAGCTTTTTCCCGCCAGATTCAGATATTTTGCCAGCAGCTTGTCCAGGCGCTGCCCCGCCTCATTTTTAGATACTGTCAGCATCCGCATGGCTGCCGCCTCCCTTTTTTACATCGATAATCCTTTTATTACGCGCACACCGTACTCTACAGTTCCATCGTCCTCATACTCTGACGCCGGTTTCAGGCTGTGAATCCGCTTGTCAAAGGTGCTGCGGGAAGTCACGATTTTCAGGTTCGGATCCAGTTTGTTAGCCTTTAACAGTTCATTTAAACCTGCCTCCGCGCGCTTTACATTCAGCTTTGGATTAATGCAGTACACATAGATGCCGGTCGGGTGAACGACGGTCACATCGGACGGAATCACATCTTCCGGTGTCGTCAGAACCAGATCATAGAGAACTTCAAATTTTTCCTCATACGGCATATAAGCCGCATGAAACGCCTGCTCCGGCGTATGGTATTTGAAAATGGCAATCAGCGGGGAAGCGAGATTCGCCGCCGGAAGTACCGTGACGATCGCCATGACCGTCAGAATTTTTTTGACGGAATCATTGTCTGTAAAAGACCGCCCAACCAGCTGTGCGATGATAAATAACGCCAGAAGTGCGATGATAAAAAGCTGTTTCCGCTTGAAATGATTGCGGTAGCCATAATCGCCTTTTTTTATCTTTTTCACGGTGTAAAAATCCTTTCTATCATGTTTTTATTGAATGATACTAGCTTTTTGTCTGATTTAATGGTTTAACGCCTGCATCGCGCGCAGAATCCATTCATGCGGCACTACCTTGCAGAGCACAAAGAATGCCTTCATCCATACGCCGTAAACTGACACGCTTTTTCCCGCCATACAGTCGCGGATGGCAAGTTTTACAACTTTGTGCGGATCTGCCATCACCAGACGCTTATAAAGAGGAATCTCCCCGGTTGTCTCGGCAATGTCGAAAAACTCGGTTTTGACCGGTCCGGGGCAGACCGCCGTCACACCGATTCTGCGCGGGCGGAGTTCTTCCCGCAGGGCGCGGCTGTAGCTTAAGACAAATGCCTTGGTTGCCGCATAGATGGCAAATCCCGGCTGCGGCAGAAAGGAGGCTGCTGACGCGAACTGTAGAATCCGGCTGTTTTCGCTCATATAGGGAAGCACCATATGCGTGACCGCGCACAGCGCCTTGCAGTTGAGCTCTACCATTCCCGTTTCATCGTCAAGCGGCAGGTTCCCAACCGTTCCGATTTTACCAAAGCCGGAAGCATTTACCAAAAGCTTTACGTTGGGCTTGCGCGCCGCCAGCTCGTTTTCCAGCGTCTCCCGCTGGGATGCATCCGTCAGATCGATGGCGAAACACCGCGCCGGGATCGGCAGCGTCCGTTCCAGCTCCTGCATCCGGTCCATCCGGCGGGCAATCAGCCAGACTTCCTGAAGTCCCGAAAAGCGATCCGCCAGCTGTCTGGCTGCCTCGCGCCCCATGCCGGAAGAGGCACCTGTAATTATCGCAATTTTCATGAGAAATTCCTCCCGTCTCAAGTATGTACGCTCGGAGTCGTTCCTTCATTCCGAGCGTACATACGTTTTATTTCTTCTTGTGCACGTTCCGGATGGTTTTTTTCTTTCCGCTTCCGCTGCTCTTTCCACCTACAGCGCCGCCAAATCCCCCCGCATTTCGTCCATTTTCATTTACGCCGGTCTGTTTGTGCCCGGTCATACCGCCCACAGCCGGTCTTTTGGCGTCTTTTGCACGATTGGCAGCAGCCGGTTTTGCCGTCTGGCTGCCATGATGCGCCCCTTTATATCCGCCAGCCGCGAAATCGCGTCCTTTGATCTGCCGCGGACGGATCAGGCATTTCTTATCAAAACCGATCAGATCCGTTCTGCCTGCCAGACGGAGTGCTTCCAGCACCAGATCATAGTTTTTCGGATTGCGGTACTGGATCAGCGCACGCTGCATCGCTTTCTCATGCGGGTTGGTCGGCACGTACACTTTTTCCATCGTGCGCGGATCATATCCCGTGTAATACATACACGTAGACAGTGTGGATGGCGTCGGATAGAAATCCTGCACCTGCTCCGGCATGTAGCCGAGGTCGCGCAGATATTCTGCCAGTTCGATTGCCTCCTTGAGCGTGGAACCCGGATGGGAGGACATCAGGTACGGAACGAGGTACTGCTTCATTCCCAGCGAGTCATTCATCGCTGCATATTCCTTCATGAACTGGCGGTAAACCTTATTCTCCGGTTTTCCCATCCGTTTTAATACATTATCCGATATATGTTCCGGCGCTACCTTGAGCTGTCCGCTGACATGGTACTGACAAAGCTCCCGCAAGAATGCCCGGTTTTTCTCCGCCAGCAGATAATCGAAACGGATACCCGAACGGATGAAAACTTTTTTTACCTTCGGAATCGCCCGCAGCTTCTTTAACAGGGAAATATAGTCGCTGTGATCGGCATTCATGTTTTTGCACGGCTGCGGGAACAGGCACTGTTTGTGCGGACAGGCACCGTAGGTCATCTGTTTTTCGCATGCCGGGTGCCGGAAGTTTGCGGTCGGACCGCCGACATCGTGGATGTACCCCTTGAAATCTGGGTCCTGGGTCAAAAGTTCTGCTTCCTGAATAATTGATTCATGGCTGCGGGTCTGCACGATGCGTCCCTGATGGAAGGTCAGCGCACAGAAGCTGCATCCGCCGAAGCATCCGCGGTTGCTGATCAGGCTGAATTTTACTTCCGTGATCGCTGGAATACCACCCGCTGCATCGTAACACGGATGCCAGGTTCTCATGTATGGAAGTGCGTAGACATCGTCCATCTCTTCCTGGGTCAGTGGTTTCGCCGCCGGATTCTGGACCACATAGAGGCGGTCGCTGTACGGCTCAACGAGGCGTTTTCCCGAAAATGGATCGGTGTTGCTGTACTGGGTGTAAAAGCTCTCCGCATACGTCTTTTTATCGGAGGAAACCTCGCGGTAAGACGGCAGACGGATTTCGTCGTAAACAGAATCCAGGTTTTCCGCCTTATAAACAGTTCCCTCGATGAAGGTGATATCCTTTGCCTCGATGCCGCTGGCCAGTGCATCTGCGATCTCCACGATCGAGCGCTCGCCCATTCCGTAGGAAATCAGATCTGCCTGGGAATCCAGCAGAATGGACCGTTTCATTTTTCCGGACCAGTAATCATAATGTGCCAGACGCCGCAGGCTGGCTTCGATACCGCCGAGGATGATCGGCTTTTTCGACCAGGTGCGGATCAGGTTGGAATAGACGATCGTCGCATAATCCGGACGTTTTCCCATCTCGCCGCCCGGTGTGTAGGAATCCTTTGCGCGGCGCTTTTTCGAAACCGAATAATGGTTTACCATCGAGTCCATATTTCCGGCGCTCACAAGCCATCCGAGACGCGGTTCGCCCAGAATCCGGATGGATTCCTGATTCTTCCAGTCCGGCTGGGCGATGATGCCTACTTTATAGCCGTGCGCTTCGAGCATACGGCTGATGATCGCGTGGCCGAATGACGGATGATCGACATACGCATCCCCGCACACGTAGACAAAATCGCAGCTCTCCCAGCCGCGCTTGTCCATATCCGCCCGGCAGATCGGTAAAAAATCATGTATCATTTTATCTTGCCCCCTGTATCAGTTCCCGGTAGTCCCGGATATAAAAATCAGCTAATTCTTTCTTTTCTTCGGTCATGGAAAGTGAAAATACGTCCTCGACCGCGCCAACGCGCATACCAGCCCGTTTTCCAGCCAGAATCCCCGCCGGGACGTCCTCAAATACCAGACATTTTTCCGGCTGTACGCCCAGATCCGCCGCTACTTTCAGATAGATATCCGGCGCCGGTTTTCCTGCTGCCACCTCACAGGCAGTTGCCACCACACCGAAATAGGAACGGATATCCAGAGAATCCAGCACGGCTGCTACCATATCCTGTGCATTGCTCGTTGCAATTCCCATGCGGATTCCTTTTTTCTTTAAAAATGAAAGAAATTCCGCAACACCTGATTTAAGCGGTACCTCATGGCGGTATTTATCGATCGACATTTCAATCCAGATGGCCTTGATCTCATCCAGGGTCATCGGCAGCTGGAAGCGATCTTTAAAATAGATTGCTGTCTCGGAAAAGCTCATGCCCTCGATCACCTTCTCAAGATCTTCCGGACAGTCATAGCCGTAACGCTTTAAAAATTCCACATCGATCGCTTTCCACATCCACATGGAATCGACCAGGGTGCCGTCGAGATCGAAGAGGACGGCGTCTACTGTGTTCCAGTTGATTTCAGGAGGTGTGTTATTTTGGGTGTCTGACAAATTTTCGTCATTCGATACACAATTTTGTGAGGTTAGCATTCTTTCTTTTAACGCTCTAATTTCATCTTCCGTCAGCGCCCGGTACTCTCCCGTCGCCAGTGCCTCATCCAGGGCAAGCGGTCCCATCGAAAGGCGTTTCAGGTAAATGACTTCGCCGCCCTCTGCCTCAAACATCCGCTTTACCTGATGAAATTTTCCTTCATGGATGGTCAGGCGCGCCTCGCAGAGGTCTTCTCCTGCGTCGTTCCATTTTTTCTCGATCACAAGCTCTGCCGGCCGTACCGGTGTGCCATCCTTCAGCGTCAGTCCTGCCTGAAAGCGCGCTTCGATTCCTTCTTTCAGTGTTCCCTTTACGCGTGCAAAATAGACCTTATCCACGTGTTTTTTCGGTGCCAGAAGCTCATGTGCCAACGCACCGTCGTTTGTGATGAGAAGCAGTCCTTCCGTATCAATATCGAGGCGTCCGACCGGGAAGAGGTCTTTTCGCTTTGCTTCATCAATAAGGTCAATGACAGTCTGATAGCGCCCGTCTTCCGTTGCGGAAACGACGCCCTGCGGTTTATTTAACATATAATATTCCGTGTCTGCCCAGCCAACCGGCTGTCCATCCAGTGTAACCCGGGTTTCGTCCGGGAATATTTTCCGCTCAGACTCGCGGCAGACGGTTCCATCGACCAGAACCCGCCCTTTGCGGATCATCTCTTTTACCTGACTGCGCGTTCCCTGCTTCATCTCTGCCAGGAAACGGTCTAAACGTATACTTTTACCCTGTCCCATCACTGCCACCTCCATCCGGGATTGTATTTATTTTTAAGCTGACCGCCCCGTTTCTGCGCCCAGCCAAGCGGAAATCCATCCACACAGATTAGTACAAGACCATCTGCTGCCTCTTCCTCTGCGGCTGTCAATGTCTCGCCCTTTAAATAACGGATCGTGCGCTCATCTGAGGCATTAAAATTTAAGTAATTTACAAATTCCTGCATCCGCAGGTTCATTGCCAGCGCCTGGGATGGTTCAAACCGCCCTTTTTTCAGTTCTCCAAGCAGAAGCCCGGTACGCAGACAGCGGAGCGGCCTAAAATAACGTGTATTGTCGCCTGCCAGCGCTGCCGGGAGGTAATAGATGCGCTCGCCGTCACGGTAGAATTGCTCCGGATTCCAGGTTCTTACCGGAAGCTGGCGCAGAAGCTCAAACAGGGGGGAAAAATCCTCGGCGGTCTGGTTTTGCGCCACGTTTTTTCCCTTTCCAAACATTTTCCCTTTCGCTTTTCCGGAAGCCATCTGTCTGGACTTACCGTCTTCCGCCACACGGCACAACCGCGCTTCTATTTCCTCTACCAAAAGTGGATCGCTCAATGCTTTCTCACCGGCATTTTCCAAATTCTTGACATTTGCGTCTGGTTTCTCCGTCCGCTTCTCCAACAGCGCAACAAAATGTCCTTCGCCCTCCAGACGGTGCGGAAACAATCTCAGACAGCCCTCAATGCCACGGCTTCCCTCAAAGCCATATTCCGGTTTCTGCGGCACGACCGCCATCTGCGGATATTTCTCCAGAATATACTCGATCGTTCCCTCGTCCTCGTCCCTGTCAAAGGTACAGGTCGAATAAACCAGTTTCCCGCCCGGCGCAAGCATCTGCACGGCACAGTCGAGAATCTGGCGCTGCAGCGGCGCATAATAATCGGGACCTTTTTCGTTCCAGCTCTTTACCATCGACGGATCGCGGCGGAACATACCTTCGCCGGAGCACGGCGCATCGACCAGAATCTTATCAAAAAACTCCGGCAGGATGCCAGCCATTTTTTCCGGTGCCTCGCTCGTTACACAGATATTTCCCGCTCCGAACATTTCCAGATTTTTAAGAAGCGCTTTTGCGCGCGAATTGCTGATATCATTGGAAAACAGGACACCTGTACCGGCTAATTTCGCCGCCAGTTCCGTACTTTTACCGCCCGGTGCCGCGCACAAATCCAGAACCCGGTCGCCCGGCTTGATCGGCAGCCATGCCGCCGGTGACATCGCACTCGGTTCCTGCAAATAGTAGAGTCCCGCGTAGTACCACGGATGCCTGGATGGGCGTTCGCCCTGATAATAAAAACCGTTCTTCGTCCACGGCACTGGTTTCAAATTCCAGTCCGCCGTCTGTGCCATCTCTAAAAACTGTTCCGGTGTCAGCCTGCCCGTGTTGACGCGCAGCCCTGAACGCGGCTCTTCCTCATACGAAGCCAGATACTCCGGGTATTCCTCCCCCAGAAATTGTTTCATTTTTTCAAGAAATTCTTCCGGCAGTTCTCGGTAATCCAATCGTTTTCCTCCTGTTTTTGTCTATTGCTCTGTATATCCATTTATAATCGTGATTCTAAAGACTTTTTCTTCGCGCTCATTCGTTCTTTCTTTGTTCGGTATGCCGGTTTTCAGGCTTCCAAAAGGAATGAGCCATTTTCTGTCTACATATATATAATCTATCTTTATATTACTTTTTAATGATAGAAAGGCGCTCCCATGCCATATATAAAAAAAATATTATCCGCCCTGTTCCCAGCACTTATCCTGGCGCTTCTGCTCTCACATCCGCGTCTCTCTGCGGATGGGGCACAAAAAGGACTTCTTTTATGGTTCAATACGGTCTTTCCGACGTTATTTCCCTTTATGCTCTTCTCAAAGCTTTTAGCTGAACACGGTGGCGTCCGGCTGCTTCTAGCGCCATTTCACCCGGTTTTGAAACATCTTGGGATGTCTGTCTACAGCGGCTATGCCCTGCTTGCCGGGCTGCTCTGCGGTTACCCGATGGGAATGAAAACTGCCGCCGATTTTAACCGGAAATCGCTGCTTTCGGCACATGAAAAACGGCTTCTGACCGCCATCAGCGCTTCGCCAAGCCCCATGTTTATCGCCGGATATGCTGCACCTAGGCTGAACCCGGCAGTTCCGTCAAACTATCTGGTTCTGGCACTATATACGCCGCTTTTATTGGTTGGAAGTCTCCTATGCATTTATAATAAAGTAACTTCTTTTACCCTTCAAAACCGATTTTTTTCGAAAGAAACCGGCTCTGTCAAGCCTGCCCGCACAAAATCCACATCTGTCTCCGTTCCCGCTTCCTTCGACACCATCCTGATGGACTGCATCGAACTGCAGGTCCGCATCGGCGGTTTGATCATGCTGTATTCGATCCTCGCTGCCTTTGCCGACGCCTTCTGTTCCGGCACGCTGCGTCTGGTTCTGATCGGGACGGCTGAAATGACAACCGGCATCGATGCGATCGCCCGTTCTGGTGCCATATTCAGTATCCCGGTTCAATCCGGCGCGATGGCGGCATGTGCTGCGTTCGGCGGGTTATCCGGGATCGCCCAGACAAATTCAGTCATACGGGACAGCCGAAAAGACAGAGAAAAAAATGCCGGACTTTCCATCCGGCATTATGTACTGTGGAAACTGGTTCACGCCAGTCTCTCGTTCGTTCTCTTTATTCTGCTGCTTCGCCGGATGCCGCCTGTGTAGCGGCCGCTGCTGCCTCGGCGCCTGTGTTCTCCTCCGGCTCGGTCACGACACTGCCAGCCAGCTCATTGCGGTTGGAAGATACAACATCGTAGCTGGACTGCATCGAACTCATGTAAGACTCGAAACGGCTCTGCGCGCCCTCCATCGAATGCTTGATGATGGTCTGCAGGCTGCGGAGCATGTCGTCCGTGTACTGAACGGAACCCTGGCGGATATTGTTTGCCTCTGTGACAGCGTTGTCCACGATCTGCTGTGCCTGTGCATTTGCCTGCTCAATAATGCTGTTTGCTTCTGCATATGCACGCTGCATGATCTCATGCTCATTAACCAGCTCATTGGTCTGGGCGGTCGCCTCGGCTACCATCGCGTCTGCCTGGGAACGTGCCTCCTGCAGAATCGCATCCTGGTTGCTGATGATCTTCTGATATTTCTTGATCTCCTCCGGAATGCGAAGACGCAGTTCCACGAGCAGTTCTTCAATCTCTTCTTTATTTACTAAAATCTTCGTGTTGGACAGCGGCTGAAACTTGCAGCTGTCGATATAATCTTCAATTTCTGTGATGATCTGTTCAATTCTGCTCATAGCTTTTCTCCTTACTTACATTCCCTGTCTTCCTGAAGCGCCTGGTATTTCTCCTGTACTTGTTTTGCAATGACCGGATCAAGAAATTCGGAAATGTCTCCGCCGTACATCGCAACCTCTTTTGCCATACTGGAACTTAAATACGCGTATTTAAGGTTCGTTGTCAGAAACAGGGTATCTATTTCGGGTGCAATCACCCGGTTCATCTGCGCGAGCTGCAGCTCATATTCGAAATCCGTGATCGCACGCAGACCACGCACGATGACCTTTGCGTGATTCTGGCGCATGAAATCGACCAGAAGTCCGTCAAACGACTGCACCTCCACGTTAGGAATGTCTTTTGTCACTTCCTCTAACATCTTAACACGTTCTTCGACAGAAAACAACGGAGATTTTGCGTTATTACACAAAACTCCCACGATGACCTGATCAAAAATTTCGGAGGATCGCTTTATAATATCAAAATGTCCGAGCGTCACCGGATCAAAGCTGCCCGGATAAATGGCTGTTTTCATCTTTTTTTCTCCTTTGGTATTCAAGCTTTTCGGATAAACAGATGTTTATTCGTCTTATATATCTTCTCTTTTTCGAGATGGTATCCCAGTTCTGAAAGGTAGCTGCACCCGGTCTCTTTCGATGCCTCTGTGATGATCATCGTATGTTCATCTGCCAGGGACGAATGCGCCAGATAAGTAAGCACTTCTTTCTCCCAGAGATGGTTGTACGGAGGATCCATAAAAATGAAATCAAACGCACTCTTCCGGTTTTCTATCCGTTTCAATGCATCCAAAATATCACAGTTTAACAGCGTCGCCTTATCAGCCAGGCGGGCCGCTTTCAGATTGTCACGGATGCAGTCCGCCGCTTTCGGATTCTTCTCCACAAAAACAGCTTCTTTTGCCCCACGGCTTAAAGCTTCGATCCCGATCGCCCCGCTTCCGCTGAATAAATCGAGAAATGTGCATCCATAGATATCATTCTGAATCATATTAAAAAGAGTTTCTTTGATACGGTCCGTCGTCGGTCTCGTATCCATTCCCTCGATCGTCTTTAAAGTAAGCCTTCTGGCACTTCCTGCTATTACCCGCATGGATTTTTCTCCATCTTACTAGAAATATTAATGTATTTTGAACTGCAACCGTAAAATTCACCAAACAGTTTGCGTATTTTTTAACACTACATCTGTTCTATTATAGTATGAGTTTTACTGATATACAAGCATAAAATCGGATCAATACTAACTTTTTTCCCTACATTGTGGGTGTTTTGCCCCAAAATGTCAATTTGCACAAAACCTTCTAGTGTATTTCACTTTTAAGATCCGCATACTGAGAATGTAACAAAAAGAGACACCCGGACAAACGAAAGTTTGAAGGGGCACACGCAAAAAAGGAGGCGTCTGTTATGTCTAGTTCCAACAACACGAACAAAACCAATGTACCGGAAGCCAAGGAAGCGATGAACCGCTTTAAGATGGAGGTTGCCAATGAGATTGGCGTTCCGTTAAGCGAGGGCTACAATGGTAACCTGACCTCCGCACAGGCTGGTTCCGTCGGCGGCTATATGGTCAAAAAGATGATTGAGGAACAGGAAAAAAAGATGGCTGGTAAATAAGGCATCGTAGGGCTCTTCTGAATCTTCGCTGAAACGGCGAAAAAAACGGCAGCAGCATGATTGTCAAAACCGGACTTGAACGACCGATTTTCAATCATGCTGCTGTTCTTTTCTGCAAAACATTCATTCACTTGTTTGACAGACAGATTGTATACTTACTTTAGCGATAAAAATGCCGCCAGATTCCCCCTCTTATCTCCCATCACGCGGTGTGAATATAAAAGATCCGGATTGCATTTCGTACATACATTCGTCACAGCCAGATGCTCCGGCAAAATTCCGGCATCCAGGAGCACCCGGCGGTTCGCGCCCCAGAGGTCAAGCTGGTACTTGCCATTCCCCTTATTCATGAGAATCGATTTCCCATTCCAGGAATAACAGGATGTTGAATCATCCTGACTGATTTCTGCTCCAAATTCTTCTTTAAATGCGTCTGCCACATCCTCACTGACCTCATAACAGTCCCGGCAGATGCTCGGTCCGATGCAGACGCGCAGATCCTCCGGCTTCGTGCCGAACGCCTCTCCCATCGCCTCGATCGTTTTCTGTCCCATCCGGTGAACGGTTCCCTTCCAGCCGGAATGCGACAGTCCGATCGCACGATGCACCGGATCTACAAAATATAATGGTACACAGTCCGCAAAAAATGTAACCAGCGTCAGCCCCGGCACGTTTGTGATAAGCCCGTCGATGTTTTCATAATCGCGTTCCCGCCAGATTCCTTTTCCAGCGTCCGCTTCCGTAACAAGACGGATATTCGTCGTGTGTGTCTGATGGCTGAGCACCATCTTTGACACATCCGTTCCCAGAATCCGCGCCATTTTCCGGTAATTTTCAAGCACATCGTCCCGGTTGTCGCCGCGCGTCAGCGAAAAGTTCATCGTACTGAAATACCCCTTGCTCGCTCCGCCAAGCCGGGTAGAAAATGCGTGGCGCACCATCCTGGTCTGCTCTAAGAGCGGAAAGGTAAAATAAGCCACTCCGTTTGACTCATGAAGGGTAATTGGTGCCGGATGAACTGTTTTTTGTATATAGGTAAGCGCCATGATTGTCACATCCTTTTTCTGTCTCTTGCTCAAATCTGATTGTGCAGTTTTTGAATTCTTTCATTTGTAATTATCCGCACCAGAACGCGTCCCGAATTAATCTCACGTTACTGCCAAGCACCGCCACCACATCAAACCGGCACGGCGTGTCCTCGGAAATATGATAACGCGTCATATAATACCGGGCGGTACGAAGAATCCGCGCCTGCTTGCGGGCATCCACTGCCTCCGCCGGATCGCCTTCGTGTTCATCGCGGCGGTATTTGACTTCGATAAAAACCAGGTAGTCTCTATCTCTTGCGATAATATCAATTTCACCCTGGCGACAGCGGAAATTCCGGCAGAGAATCTGATAGCCGTGCCGGGTGAGATATTCACACGCCAGAGTTTCATATTCAGTTCCGATGGCACGGCGGTTGAATGAATTTCCATGAAGATGAACGTTTCTTTCTCCCATTCAGCTCCCTTTCTGTTATTTCATCCCCTGCATCGCGGCTTCCTCGCCCAGCAGCTTCTTCAAAAAGGTTCTCCGGTGGATCGGGCATGGACCATAGGTTAAAATTGCCTCGTTATGCATCTTGGTTCCGTATCCTTTATGCTTCGCAAACCCGTATTCCGGATAGATTTTATCGTACTCCATCATCATATGATCCCTCGTCACTTTTGCCAGGATACTGGCTGCCGCGATCGAGACACTTTTTGCATCGCCCTTGATAATCTTAATCTGCTTTTCCTCCGAAATCCCCGGAATGATGACCGCGTCATTTAAAAAGATATCCGGCTCCTGCGGAAGCTGTACGACTGCCTGACGCATCGCCTCATAGGTCGCCTGCAAAATATTGATGGAATCGATCACCTCCGGGCTTACAATTCCAATTCCGTAGGCAGCTGCCTTTTCTTTGATTTCCAGAAATAATTCTTCCCGGCATTTTTCCGACAATTTTTTGGAATCGTTCAGCCGCAGAATCGTACAGTCTTTTGGAAGTACCGCGACCGCCGCCACCACCGGACCGGCTAATGGACCTCTGCCCGCCTCATCAATGCCGCAGACGATCCCTGCACTTTCGTACTGATGTTCATAGGCGCGCATTCCTTCGAGACGCGCCAGTTCTGCTTCCAGTTTTTCTCCTGTTAGTTTTCTCATGTTTTCCTATACCTCCGGCACTTCCAGCGTCACGCGCCCCAGTTTGCCGCTGCGGAAGTCATCTAATAGGAAGCCAGCCGCTTTTTTCGTATCCAGCTCGCTGCCCTTTAAAAGACAGGAACGTGCCCTTGCGATTTCACGCAGGATTTCCCAGGCTTTTTTTGTATCTTTGCCGTCCCCAGCCGTATTCTCAACCAGCGTCACACCATACCGCTCTTCCAGGCGCTTTCCGTAACGTCCGGACATATTTTTGATCAGCTCGGCTGCCAGCTCTTCCTTATCCAGAATCTCATCGTTGATCGAGCCGATAAATGCAAGGCACAGTCCCACATTCGGATCTTCAAATTTCGGCCAGAGGATTCCCGGCGTATCGAGAAGTTCCAGTGTCTTATTTAAGCGGATCCACTGGTTTCCCTTGGTAACACCCGGTTTATTTCCAGTCTTGGCGCAGGCTTTTCCGGCAAAGGAATTGATAAAGGTCGATTTTCCGACATTCGGAATGCCGACTACCATCGTCCGCACCGGGCGGTTTTTGATACCGCGGCGGCGGTCACGCTCAATTTTCTCCTTGCATGCCTCCTGCACCAGCGGCTGGATCTGCTTCATTCCCATGCCGCTGCGCGCGTTGATGCGGAGTGCATGGATGCCCTGCTCCTTAAACCATGCGATCCAGCGCTCTGTACAGCCGTCGTCCGCCAGATCCGCCTTATTTAAAAGGACAATCCGTCCCTTTCCCTTCGCAAGCTCATCAATATCCGGGTTGCGGCTGCCGAGCGGCACGCGCGCATCCACCAGCTCAATCACCAGATCGATCAGCTTGATATCTTCCTTCATGGCTCTTTTTGCCTTTGTCATATGTCCAGGGTACCATTGTATCTGCATGAAATTTTCTTCCTTTCTTAGAACCTATCTCGACGAAATCAACCCAAACCGGCTAACCGGCTGGATCCGCAGCCAGACTTTTCCTTTGATCTGCCGGAACTTCACATTTCCCACATTGGCAAAGCGGCTGTCCTCACTGCCGGAGCGGTTATCACCCAGCAGAAAATATTCGTTTTTATCCAGACTAATCGGATATTCCGCCAGTCCAGCCAGAGCCGCCTTACCCAAGTCGTTCGGGGCGTCTAATTTTTCATTATTAATGTAAATATAACCGTCCTTGATCTGCACCGTCTCACCTGGCAGTCCAATGACGCGTTTTATATTGTAATTTCCCGTTTCTTTTTCAAATACGATAATGTCATAGCGCTTTGGGCGCATCACGCGGTAACTCAGGCGGTTCATCAGAACCTTTTCGTTCTGCGACAACACCGGTTCCATTGATTGACCACTCACCCGTATCTGTGTCCCCATCGCAAACACGGCGAACCACGCGATCGAAATTACCACCGCGATATCCACGATCCATCCAACCACCAGACGGATGCGGTTTTTATCCTCTTTCAGCTCCATATGTCACTCCCTCTCTATCCGTTCCCCATGAATCATCGCTCATGTCGCAAGCGACCGCGCTCGGCGCGAGAATGTGCCAGGACACATTCTTTTTTATAATAGGGAATCACAAGGAATTTCCTATTACACGAAAAAAAGCTGCTGCACAGCTCCTCCCGCCGCGCCGGACACACATAACCGCATATCCGGATGCACAGCAGGCTGACCTGTACAGCAGCCCCATCCGCTTCAGAAATTATTTTACTAACTCTTTTACCTTCGCTGCCTTGCCGATTCTGGATCTCAGGTAGTTCAGTTTTGCTCTTCTTACTTTACCTCTTCTTACTACTTCAACGTTCTCTACAGACGGAGAATGTAACGGCCAGGTCTTCTCTACACCAACACCGTTGGAGCTCTTTCTAACAGTGAAAGTCTCGCGAACGCCGCCGTTCTGTCTTTTAATAACAGTTCCCTCGAAAACCTGAATTCTCTCGCGGTTTCCCTCTTTGATCTTAGCAGATACACGTACTGTATCGCCTACGTTGAAACTCGGAACGGTTTCCTTTAACTGAGCTGCTTCAATGTTCTTAATAATCTCGTTCATCTTTGTGAACCTCCTTTAAAATCTTTGATGTTCTTAATACGATCTTTTATCCCGTAAAAACGTGCTTCCTGTAACAGCGGAACATCTCTTTATTTCACAGAATATGATTTTATCATAGAAATCCTTGATTTGCAAGGACTTTCTGCTCTCTTTTTTAGAGTTTTTTTGTTTCTTTTTCCTCTTTCTGACGAATCAGCTCTTCCAGATATTTCTTCTCTTTCTTATCCAGAACCGCATCCTTTAAAAGGTCCGGGCGGCGTTCCAGCGTCCGTTCGATCGATTTCTGACGGCGCCAGGTCTCGATATTTTTGTGATGCCCGGTCAGAAGTACGTCCGGGACCGCCTTATCCATAAATACAACCGGGCGGGTGTACTGTGGATATTCCAGCAGATTGTCGTGAAATGACTCAAATTCCGCGGATACGTCATTATTTAACACACCAGGCACCAGACGGGAAATGCAGTCGATCATAACCATCGCCGGAAGCTCACCGCCCGTCAGGACATAATCGCCGATCGAGAGATAGTCGGTCACAACCAGCTCTAACGCGCGCTCATCGATCCCCTCATAATGCCCGCAGAGGAACACCAGATCCTCTTCTTTCGCCAGTTCTTCTGCGATTTTCTGGTTGAAAACCTGCCCCTGCGGAGTCAGATAGATCACGCGCGGACGTTTTCCGGTGCGCGCCGCCAGGGCTTCATATGCATCGTAAATCGGTTCCGGCTGCATCACCATACCGGCGCCGCCGCCATAGGGCGCATCGTCTACATGGTGGTGTTTGTCCTTCGAGTAATCGCGGATATTGATCGCCTCGACCGAGATCAGCCCTTTGTCAATCGCACGCCCCGTAATACTTGTGTTCAGTCCCCCCATTACCATCTCCGGAAACAGGGTCAGAATATGAAAATTCATCCGTTTCTCCTATATTTATACAGCACTTTCACAACGGTACTTTCATTTTAGGATTTTCATTCCATTTACAGATCCAGCAGACCGTCCATGATATGAACCGTTACAGTGCCAGCCTCCAGATCCACATTCAGGATGCATTCCTTGATGGATGGGAAAAGGTATTCTTTGCCCTCAGGTCCTTCGATCACGTACACGTCGTTAGCCGCTGTCTGAAGGATATCTTTCACCGTACCGAACTCCTCGCCCTCGTCCGTCAGCACTTTCAGACCAATCAGATCGGCAATGAAATTCTCATCTGGATTCAGTTTCACCGCCTGATCGCGGGTGATCAGAATATCCTTATTACGAAACGGCTCGCAGTCCTCAATCCGATTCATCTCTTTAAATTTAAGAATGACCATATTTTTGAAAAAACGCACCTGTTCCACGGTCACCGGCATTTTTTCTTTTCCAGTGTCGATATACGCTTTTTTTAATTTTTTAAAACGATTCACATCATCGGTGGTAGGAAATACTTTCACATCTCCGCGCAGGCCATGCGGGGATGTAATTACACCAACTCTCAGATAATCAACCATTCTATAATCCTCCTGTATGAAATAGAACGTGCCTTGCATTCCCGCGCCGGGGTGCGGTTGCGTTGGCATCCTCTTGAATTTCCTGTGATATAAAAAAGCCGGACACCCTTTCAGGCAGCCGGCTTTTCAGCTTCGTCTGTATTACTGAATCTCTACAATAACTTTCTTGTCTTCCTTGGATGAAGCCGCCTTGACAACCGAGCGAATCGCTTTCGCGATACGACCCTGTTTTCCAATTACCTTACCCATATCGGCCGGTGCAACGGAAAGCTCGATTACAGTCTCATCGTCTTTGACCGATTCTGTAACCACTACCTCGTCCGGGTTCTCAACCAGTGCTTTCGCGATAACTTCTACTAATTCTTTCATACCTTTGCACCTCACAGGTCAGTATGCTTGATTTACTGGATACCAGCGATCTTTAAGAGTTTACCAACAGTCTCTGTCGGCTGAGCGCCTGTTGCTAACCATTTCTTAGCAGCTTCCTCGTCGAATTTCAGAGTGCTCGGCTCTGTGTTCGGATCATAGATACCGATCTCCTCGATGAATCTGCCATCTCTCGGGGATCTGGAATCTGCAACAACGATTCTATAGAAAGGAGCTTTCTTCTGACCCATTCTTCTTAATCTCATCTTTACCATTTTAAATTACCTCCTGAAATTTTCCTTATTTCCTTAAATTATAAAATATAGCTAATGCACACTGCATCTACTAACACTTGTTTAAAACGGCAGCTTCATCTTTCCAAGCATACCGCCGAGTCCGCCAAGACCCTTGCGTTTTCCGCCGCCTGCCATACCCGGAAGCTGTTTCATCAGCTTTTTCATATCTCCGAACTGTTTTACCAGGCGGTTGACTTCTGCGATGTCCACGCCTGCGCCCTGTGCGATTCGTTTCTTGCGGGACGGATTCATCAGATCCGGGTTGCGCCGCTCTTCGGCTGTCATCGAAAGGATGATCGCCTCCACGCGTCCCATCGTCTTCTCATTTTCATCTAAATCCAGACCTTTAAGCTGTCCCATACCCGGCATCATGCTCATGATGCTCGCCATGCCGCCCATCTTCTTGATCTGGTTCATCTGATCGAGGAAGTCGTTGTAATCAAATTCTGCCTTCTTAATCTTGCGGCCGAGTTCTTTTGCCTTCTCCTCGTCGATCACAGCAGATGCTTTGTCGATGATGGAAAGAACATCGCCCATGCCCAAGATCCGGGAAGCCATACGGTCCGGGTAAAACTGTTCCAAATCGGAAAGTTTCTCGCCCATACCGACATAGAGAATCGGTTTTCCGGTTACCGCCTTGATAGAAAGAGCCGCACCGCCTCGCGTATCGCCATCCATCTTTGTCAGAACCACACCGTCAATGCCGATTTTGTCGTTAAACATGCTCGCTACATTGACTGCATCCTGACCAGTCATGGCATCTACAACGAGAAGTGTCTGATAAACATCCACATTCTCTTTGATCTCAACCAGCTCATCCATCATCGCTTCATCGATGTGGAGACGACCGGCTGTATCGATGATAACCACATTGTTGCCATTTTTCGCCGCGTGCTCAAGCGCTGCCTTTGCGATATTGACCGGTTTGTGGTTCGTTCCCATCGCAAATACGGGAACACCCTGTTTTTCACCATTTTTCTGCAGCTGTTCGATTGCCGCCGGTCGGTAGACATCACATGCTACCAGCAATGGATTTTTTCCCTTTGCCTTGAGCTTTCCGGCAATCTTTGCCGTCGTGGTCGTCTTACCAGCACCCTGGAGACCTGCCATCATGATGACGGTAATCTCATTGCCCGGTTTTAACGCAATCTCTGTCATTTCGGAGCCCATCAGCTTGACCAGCTCGTCGTTGACAATCTTTATTACCATCTGTCCTGGATTCAGACCATTTAAAACATCGGTTCCAATCGCCCGCTCCTGTACAGAATTGATAAACTGTTTTACTACCTTGAAGCTTACATCCGCTTCCAGAAGGGCCATCTTGACTTCTTTGAGTCCGGCTTTTACGTCGCTCTCGCTGAGTCGTCCCTTGCCTGTCAGGTTTTTAAACACATTCTGCAGTTTGTCTGCCAAGCTTTCAAATGCCATCAAAAACCTCCTGCATTATAAATCCAATATCTCGTTTGAGATTCGCCCGATTGCCTCAATCAGCGCCTGATTCTGTGTCTGGCTGAATTCTTCCGTCAACCGATGAATCTCAGTTACTTTTTCCTTGGTTTTCTGGAATTTGGCAATCAGTCCAAGCTTTTCCTCATAACCAAGAAGTGTACGGTCACAGCGCCGGATCAGATCATGCACACCCTGACGGGTAATGCCCTGTTCGTCTGCAATCTCGCTGAGGGACAGATCGTTAAATACCACATCCTTATATACACTTTGCTGATGCTTTGTCAGGAGTTCTCCGTAGAAATCATACAAAAGACCCTGTTCAACAATTTTTTCCATTCCTCATCACCTGTGTTATCATACACGATAATCTAATTGGTGTCAAGTATTTTTTCTTTACACCAATCAGATTATCAATCGAATTATTTTTTAATGACGTTCTGTTTATGTTTTTCAAATTCTATCCCCGCACCGGATGACCGTCTTCCTTCGGCAGTTTCTTCGCCGCCCGCCAGAAGCAGATCATATGTGCCGTCGCTGTGACCGCCCAGGAGATCGGGTACGACAGATACAGGATCGCCAGCGACCGCTGCGCTGCAAATATGGTAAAGATCCAAATCACCCGCAGTCCGCAGGCGCCGGTCAGAGAGACAAGCGTCGGCAGGATCGAATACCCAAGTCCGCGGATGCTTCCGACCATCGTATCCATCATGCCGCACAGGAAATATGTCGTACAGATGATCGACATCCGGAGCAGTCCATAGGAAATAACGTCGGCATCTTCTGAATATACCTGCAGCAGCCACGGACCGCCGAGGTATGCTGCAAATCCAAGCACCAGTCCTACTGTCACAACGACACCCTGGCAGGTGGCAAGAATCTTTTTGATCCGCGTATATTTCTCCGCTCCGATATTCTGGCTCGTAAAGCTTAAATTGGTCTGATACAGCGCATTCATCGAGGTATACACAAATCCCTCGATATTCTGCGACGCCGTGTTGCCTGCCATCGCGATCGAACCGAAGGAATTGACGGACGACTGAATCAGTACGTTGGAGATCGCAAAAATCGCACCCTGGATACCAGCCGGAAGACCTACCTTTATAATAAGAAGAAGTTTTCTCCGGTTGACTCCCAGCCTGGAAAGCGACAGCTTCATCGCGCCCTCTGAATGCATCAGGCAGCGGATAACCAGAAATGCGGAAATACACTGGGAAATCACGGTTGCCAGCGCGACACCCGCTACGTCCATCTGGAGCTGGGTAACAAAGAATATGTTCAGTGCTGCATTGATAACACCTGCCACGGTCAGGAAATACAGCGGACGTTTCGTATCGCCGATCGCGCGCAGGATCGCACTTCCGAAGTTATACACCATCGTTGCCGGCATACCGGCAAAATAAATCCGCATGTAGATCGTCGATTTATCGATGACATCGTCCGGCGTCCCCATCAGTTCCAGCCAGAAACGTGAGGTAAACAAACCCAAAAAGACTAGAAACAGCCCGCTCATCAGGCTGACCGTGATCGCCGTATGGATTGTCTCGCTCATGTCACGGTCATTCTTCGCACCATAATAGCGCGCTACCAGGACGTTCGCGCCGATCGACAGACCGATAAAGACGTTAATGAGAAGATTAATAAGGGAACTGGTCGAGCCGACTGCTGCCAGAGACTGGCTGCCTGCAAAACGTCCCACCACAATCACATCCGCCGCATTAAAAAGAAGCTGAAGCACGCCGGAAAGCATCAACGGAATGGAGTATGTAAGTACCTTTCTGAGAATCGGACCATTGCACATATCCATTTCATAGGATTTCGCCATGTTTTTTTTCCTTTCGTATCTAAAAAAAGTCCTTTCATTTTTCAAAGGCTGGTCAGTTGATACTATTCTACCCCCTTTCCGTGCGCTTTTCAAGCGTTCTTTTATCGTTGACTTTTTCTCAGCGCGTCTTATAATAAAAGCAGCTAAATTGTGACTGTGAAGGTACTGAACAGTTACGATAAATTTATGGCGTAAACTGTCCGGCATCTTCACAGTTACAGCCACTCTATTTATAAGGAGGACATCATGATGAACACACAGCGACTTGATAAAATTTTGAAAAAAATGGAGACAGAGGGACTCGATCAGATGATTATTTCCGATCCGTATGCGATCTATTATCTGACAGGTCGTTTTATTGATCCGGGTGAACGTCTGCTGGCGCTTTACATTAACCAGTCCGGCAAGAACAAGATCTTTATCAATAACCTCTTTACCGTTCCGGAAGATCTGGGCGTAGAGAAATTCCGTTTCTCGGATACAGACGATTACCTGACTCCTCTGTGCGACTGTGTTGAGGCAGGCAAACCGCTCGGTATTGATAAAACATTTGCTGCCCGTTTCCTGATTCCGGTCATCGATCATTCGGGCGCTTCCTCCTACAAGGTCAGCTCCATCTGCATCGATGAGGTCCGTGCGTGCAAGGATGACGAAGAACGTGAAAAAATGCGTGCGGTTTCCGCAATCAATGATAAGGCGATGGCACAGTTCCGAGGTCTGATCCATGAGGGCGTGACTGAGGAAGAGATCGCTTCCAAGATGTTAGATATTTATAAGAGTCTCGGTGCAGACGGATATTCCTTTGAACCACTGGTTGGCTTCGGTGCAAACTGCGCGCTTGGACACCACGGTCCGGACAACACGGTTCTGAAAGAGGGCGACACCGTCCTGTTTGATGTTGGATGCAGGAAGGATGGCTATTGTGCCGATATGACACGTACTTTCTTCTATAAAAAAGTACCGTCTGAGAAGCACCGCGCTATTTATGAGACCGTCCGCCGCGCAAATGCTGCCGCAGAAGCAATTCTGAAACCGGGCGTTCCGCTCTGCGAAGTCGATAAAGCTGCCCGCCAGATCATCGAGGATGCCGGATATGGTCCGAACTTTACCCATCGGCTGGGACATTTCATCGGTCTGGAAGTACATGAGTACGGCGATGTTTCTTCTGCGAACACCAAGGTCGCTGAGGTTGGCAATATCTTCTCCATCGAACCAGGTATTTATGTAGAAGGCGAAGTTGGCGTGAGAATCGAGGATCTGGTGCTGATTACTGAGGATGGATGCGAGATTCTAAACTCCTTCAGCAAGGAGCTGGATATTGTAGAGTAATCACATCGCATCATTTATAACACGATTATAAAAAAGAAACTGTTACAGATGTATTTCTGGTAATTCCGATTACAAATCACGAGTCATCCAGAAAGCCAGCATCTGTAGACAGTTTCTTTTTAGTTTTCTTTAAAAGCTAATTATAATTTTCATTTATAAAAAGGCGTTTTTACGCGTTCAGCTTCTCCGTCATCATTTCATTCACTTTACCCGGATTTGCCTTGCCCTTCATCGCTTTCATCACCTGACCAACCAGAAATCCAAGTACCTTTGTCTTTCCACTCTTATACTCTTCCACCGTCTTCGGGTTTGCGGCGAGTACATCGGAAACTGCCTGTTCCAGGGCACTGTCGTCATTGACCATGCCAAGTCCGTGTGCATCGACATAGGCGGACGGATCGACATCTTGCTCGAAAACAGCTGTAAATACTTCTTTTGCCGTGTTGTTATTGATCGTTCCGGCATCGACCAGATCGATGAGCTGTGCCAGATGCATCGGGGAGAACCACAGGCTTTCAGCGTCCTGTCCTTTTTCCTTGAGCAGGCGGCTTGCCTCGCCGATCAGCCAGTTTGCCGCTTTCTTCGGTTTCTGGCAGATGGTAGTGGTCTTTTCAAACATATCCGCCATCTTCTTAGACTCAGTCAGAATGCGGCTGTCATATTCAGACAGACCATATTCACTCTGGTAACGTGCCATTTTTTCCGGCTGCAATTCCGGCAGGGCGGCGCGGACGGATTCCAGCCATTCATCGCTGATGCAGACCGGCGGAAGATCCGGATCCGGAAAATAACGGTAATCTTTCGCATCCTCTTTAGAACGCATCGCATAGGAGTATTCCTTGTTGTCATCCCAGCGTCTCGTCTCCTGAATGACCTTCCTGCCCTCTTCCAGCAGCTCAATCTGGCGGGCGCGCTCGCCGTCGATCGCACGGGCAATCGCCTTGAAAGAGTTCAGGTTCTTCATCTCGGTTCTCGTACCAAATGTCTCACTTCCCACCTCACGAACCGATAAGTTGACATCGGCACGCATCGAACCTTCCTGCAACTTGCAATCGGATGCGCCCAGATACTGTACCAGCAGGCGCAAGCGTTCGAGGTAGGCAATAACCTCATCAGCACTCCGCATATCCGGCTCGGAAACGATCTCGATCAGCGGCACGCCGCTTCGGTTGTAATCAACCAGCGAGCAGTCTTCCCACTCGTCGTGAATCAGCTTTCCGGCATCTTCCTCCATATGAATTTCATGAATACGAATTTTCTTTTCACCGGCAGGCGTGTCGATCGGGATATAGCCGTCGTGGCAGATCGGGAGATACAGCTGGGAAATCTGGTAGTTCTGCGGGTTATCCGGGTAAAAATAGTTTTTCCGGTCAAATTTACAGAACTGGTTGATACCGCAGTTTGCCGCCAGACCGACAGACATCGCGTATTCAACAACCTTCTTATTTAAAACCGGCAGAGAACCCGGCATACCGGTACAAACCGGGCAGGTATGAGTATTTGGTTTTGCTCCAAATTCGGTGGAGCAGCCGCAGAAAATCTTGGTTTTCGTCGCCAGCTCTACGTGTACCTCCAAGCCGATGACTGTCTCATATTCTTTCTTCATCTTATCTGCCCTCCTTGTCTGTCATAACCGGAAGCTTCCATGCACCTCTCGCCTTTTCGTATGCAGATGCCGCGCCAAACAGCTTCTTTTCCTGAAAGCAGTCTGCAATCATCTGAAGCCCGATCGGAAGTCCCTTCGAATCCAGCCCGCACGGAACTGAAATGCCCGGAAGACCTGCCAGGTTGACCGAAACAGTATAAATATCGCCCAGATACATCTTCATCGGATCGGAAAGGCTGTCGCCCAGCAGCGGTGCCGTGGACGGCGCTGCCGGTCCCAGAATGACATCGTATTTCTCAAACGCCTTGTCAAATGCCTGTTTAATCAATGCTTTTGTGCGGAGTGCTTTCAGATAATATGCATCGTAGTAGCCGGAACTCAAAACGAACGAACCGAGCATGATACGGCGTTTTACCTCTGGTCCAAAGCCCTCGGAACGGCTCTTTTTATACATTTCATGTAAATCTTCATATTCCGGTGTGCGGTAACCGTACTTCACACCGTCAAACCGGGACAGGTTGGAGCTTGCCTCCGCCGATGCAATGACGTAATATGCTGGGATCGCATACTCAACCATGCCTAAATCAAAAAACTCCACTTCTGCCCCGCGTTCTTTTAACGCCTCAGCTGCCGCCAGAACAGCTTTTTTTACATCTTCATCGAGTCCTTCGCCCAGATAATCGGACGGGATTCCGATCTTCATCCCTTTTACCTCTCCGGTCAGGGCAGCGGTAAAATTGTACGCCTCCCGCTTGACAGAGGTGCTGTCCTTTTTATCATAGGAAGCGATCGTCTCCAGAATTGCCGCGCAGTCTGCGGTATCTTTCGCAATCGGTCCAATCTGATCCAGCGAGGAACCATAGGCGATCAGACCATACCGGGAAACCGTTCCATAGGTCGGTTTGATGCCGGTCACGCCGCAGAAGGAACTTGGCTGGCGGATGGAACCGCCCGTATCTGAACCAAGAGCAAAAAAGGTCTCTCCCGCTGCAACAGCCGCACACGAGCCACCGGAAGATCCGCCCGGTACATGCTCTGTATTCCAGGGGTTTTTCGTCGGTCCAAACCAGGATGTCTCGGTCGTACTTCCCATCGCAAATTCATCCATATTTGTCTTGCCAAGCAGGATCGCACCGGCTTTTTTGAGGTTCAGCGCTGCCTCCGCTGAGTACGGAGGTACAAATCCCCTTAAAATTTTGGAACTGCACGTTGTCTCAATTCCCTCTGTACAAATATTATCCTTGATCGCCATTGGAACGCCCGCCAGCGGTCCGGTCAGGGTGCCATCGTCAATCTGTTTCTGGATCTCATCCGCCTGTGCCAGTGCTGCCTCCTCGGTCAGCGTTACATAAGCATGAACTGTATCTTCATATTTATGAATCCGTTCCAGAGATGCCTGTACCGCCTCCCGGACGGAGATTCGTTTTTCTTTAATTTCTTTTCCCAGCTCCAGCGCTGTTAATTCTGAAATTCCCATCCTGATTTCCTCCATATCGCTGCTTATATCTCTAATTCTTTTTACTCCACTGTCCTCGGCACCTTGTACTGTTTTTCTTTCTGCTCCGGTGCATTCGAAAGCATCGCATCTGATTCATCTCCATTTTCCACGACATCTTCGCGGAACACATTGTGAATGTCAAAGACATGCGACATCGGTTCTACCTCCGAAGTATCAAGCTGATTCAGCATATCGATATACTCAAGCATCCGGCTCATGTCGCTTTTCGCTGCCTCCTTTTCCTCCGGGGAAAGGGAAAGCTTTGCTAAAATACCAACATAATCAATCATTTCATCGTCTATTTTCACTGCCATAAGTTCTGTTCCTTCCTATTATAATATGTGTTATGGACAAGCTCTTTGTTTCATAGGAAATTGCGTCCTGTCACGTTACGGTACCAGACGGCTCATATCTCTCGGGAAGAGCGAAACCTCACGGACATTCTCCTCTTCAAGCAGCTGCATCGTCATACGTTCCAGACCGATACCGAGTCCGCCGTGAGGCGGCATACCGTGTTTGAAGGTGCTTAAATACTGTTCCATTCCCTCGGTATCCATACCGCGTTTTTCAATCTTCTCCATCAACTCGGTGTAGCTGTGGATACGCTGTCCGCCGGTTGTGACTTCCAGTCCACGGAATAAAAGGTCAAAGCTGAGTGTTACTTTCGGATCTGTCGGGTCATCCATCGCGTAGAATGGACGCTTCTTGGATGGATAATGGGTGACAAACACGAAATCGGCACCGTACTCTTCTTTAAAGTAGCGTCCAATCAGGTGTTCTTCCTCCGGCTCCAGATCGTATGGGTTTTTGATCTGGGTTCCATATTTTTCGGAGGCAAGGCGTTTCGCCTCGGTAAAGGTCACTGCCGGAATCTTCTCTACTTCCGGAAGTTTGACTTTAAGGATTTCCAGCTCCGTGGAATATTCCTTCTTTAAAATTTCCACCATATGCTGAAGAAATCCGGTTTCCATCGCCATGATATCGGTAAAATCATCGATATATCCCATCTCAAAATCCAGTCCGGTATATTCGTTTAAATGACGTTTCGTGTTATGCTTCTCCGCACGGAACACCGGACCAACCTCCATCACACGGTCAAACACGCCGACCATCATCTGTTTGTAAAACTGCGGACTCTGCGCTAACACCGCCGGGCGGTGAAAATAATCGAGTTTAAAGACGTTTGCTCCGCCCTCGGCTCCTTTTGCTCCGATCTTCGGGGAATGAATTTCCGTAAATCCTTCTCCATGCAGGTACTCCCGGAATGCCCGTGCGATTCCTTCCTGAATTCTGAAACGTGCGCGCTCCCGCAGGTTGCGGAGTGTCAGAGAACGCATATCCAGTTTGGCTTCCAGGGATGCGCTCATTTTCCATTTTGATACGGCAATCGGCATCGGTTCTTCCGGTTTCGAGAGGATCCGAACACTCTTTAAACGAAGTTCCATGCCTCTCGGCGCCCGCTCTTCTTTTCGGAGGACACCGGAAACTTCTACGAATGTTTCTTCTCTTAATTCAGCAAAATCCGCGTCGGTCACACCTTTTTCATAGACAGTCTGCAACACGCCGTCACGTTTCCGGAGAATCACAAATGCGATATCTCCCATGTTGCGGACACTCATGATCGCGCCGTTTACCTTTACTTCCCGTCCTTCCATACCGTCTGCAAACACGGCTGCCAGATCCAGCACTTCTTTTTCCTTTTTACCTGTCATAAATTCCATCGCTGTTTCCTCTCTTTCTCTGCTTTTTGATATGTCCGGGACGGGAATAATGAAAAAGAATGTGCCTTGGCACATTCTCGCGCCGAGCGCGGTCGCTTGCGACAAACTACATCTTCGCGCGAGTGCGCATCATTGGCACGTTAGTGCCTTTTTGTGTAATAGGGGATTCCAAGGAATTTCCTATTACACAAAAAGTCCCGGAATGACGTTCACTCACATCATTCCGGGACGGGATATTCCCGCGGTACCACCCGCATTTAAAAAGAAACGATTGTTTTTCTTTTTACTCTTTCGCTGCTTAACGCGCAGTCACGTGATGACCTACCTGCGGCGGCTGGCGGGGTGTCCAGTGTCGCTCTCAGTCATCCGGCTCCGGAGTGTTCCCTATTGTCCCGCTCCCTCCTGACACGGCTCTCAGCCGGTGACCGCGTCTTTCTGTCGGATTCTTCGAAACAGAGTCTCCATCTCTGCCTTTTAAAAAGTGGGCACGAATACCATGATTATCATGGCATCCTTGCCCACCCCGTTGGATTCAATTTTTATGTTCAAACTATAAACTATTTTTCTGAGTTTGTAAAGAGGTTTTTTAATTTTTTTTCACGCAGTAATTCTGTATGGAATATGTCAGCTTCGCTGACCAGTATCACGCGCCAAGTCTCACAGATGTTCGACTTAAATAGAAGAAATCTTGTACAATATCCTCCCTTGAAACATTTTTTCAAAATTCATGCGCAAATTGTATTGACATTCAGAATTTTTCGTGTATACTACTACACATAAAAGCAAGGGCGCTTCGAGATGATCGAGGTGCCCTTTTCTTTATGTAAAATGTGTCAGAGCACATTCATCTTACGTGGATTTAATCATCACAAAATCGCAGACATAAAACCTGAAAGGAGACATGAGTTATGAAAAAAAACATCCCTGAACTGTATGGAAGTCTTGTATTCAACGACAAAGTCATGAAAAGCAAATTGCCGCGAGATGTTTATAAGGCACTCCGCAAAACGATTGAAAATGGCAGTCATCTGGATCTCGACATTGCAAATGCAGTCGCAGTTGCAATGAAGGAATGGGCCGTTGAAAATGGTGCAACTCACTTCACACACTGGTTCCAGCCGATGACCGGCATCACTGCTGAGAAGCACGACAGTTTCATCAACCCGGTTGGCAATGGCGAAGTTATCATGGATTTCTCCGGCAAAGAGCTGGTAAAGGGCGAACCGGATGCATCCAGTTTCCCATCCGGCGGACTTCGTGCCACCTTTGAGGCAAGAGGTTATACAGCCTGGGATCCAACCTCCCCGGCATTTATTAAAGACGATACACTCTGCATCCCGACCGCATTCTGTTCCTACAGCGGCGAGGCACTTGATACCAAAACCCCTCTTCTGCGTTCGATGGAAACCATCAACCGCGAGGCGCTGCGTGTCCTGAAGCTCTTCGGAAATGAAGATGTGACCCGCGTTGTCTCCACCGTTGGTCCAGAACAGGAGTATTTCCTGGTTGATAAAGAACTGTTTAATAAGAGAAGCGATTTGAAGTTCTGCGGAAGAACTCTGTTTGGCGCACCAGCTCCGAAAGGTCAGGAAATGGATGACCACTATTTCGGCGCTCTCCGTCCGAGAGTTTCCGCTTTCATGAAAGAACTGGATGAAGAGCTCTGGAAGCTCGGTATTCTGGCAAAAACCAAACACAACGAGGTAGCTCCGGCGCAGCATGAACTTGCCACCATCTACACAACTACCAATGTGGCAGTTGACAATAACCAGCTCACTATGGAAATCATGAAACGTGTGGCAGAAAAACATGGTCTTGTATGCCTGCTCCATGAGAAACCATTTGAGGGCATCAACGGAAGCGGCAAACACAACAACTGGTCTTTATCGACCAACACCGGCGAAAACCTACTTGATCCGGACCGTGATCCGGCAAAGAACTTACAGTTCCTTCTCTTCCTGTTCGCAACGCTCAAGGCAGTCGATGTCTACGGCGATCTGCTCCGCGTATCAGTTGCAACTGCTGGAAATGACCACCGTCTGGGCGGCAACGAGGCACCGCCAGCTATCGTGTCTATGTTTATCGGAGATGATCTGGAAGCAGTTCTCGATATTGTGGAAAAAGATCTCGAGTCTGAGGCAAAAGAAGTCCAGACCATGAAGCCGGGCGCAAAGGTTCTGCCGCACTTTATCAAAGATACAACCGATCGCAACCGTACTTCTCCGTTTGCCTTTACCGGCAATAAATTCGAGTTCCGTATGCCAGGTTCCGCTCTCTCTGTATCGGAACCGAACATTGTCATCAATACAGCCGTAGCTGAAGTTTTAGGCGAATTTGCAGACCGTCTGGAAGGTCTTTCATGCAAGGCTCTGGAGGCAGAAATCCATCTGCTCTTAAAGGAAGTGCTGCGTGATCACCGCCACATCGTATTCAACGGCAACGGTTACACCAGCGAATGGGTAGAGGAAGCTCACAAACGCGGACTCTTCGACCTGCCGAGCTGCGCAGAGGCATTTCCGCGCCTGATTGCTGAGAAAAACGTAGAACTGTTCCTGAAACACGGCATCTACACCAAGGAGGAACTCTTCTCCCGCTACGAAATCAAGGAAGAGAACTACATCAAGACCATCAACATCGAGGCAAAGACGATGCTTTCGATGATGAAGAAGACCTTCCTGCCGTCCGTCCTCTCCTACTGCAAGGAGCTGGCTGAAACCGCCGCAAAGACAAAGGCAATCCTGCCGGACGCACCGATCAGCGCCGAGAGCAAACTGCTTGAGAAGCTGTCCGGTCTCTACACCGAGATTTCCGAGAAAACCGAAGCACTGGCAGAGGCTGAAAAAGCGGCAGAATCCATGGAAGATAATATCGAGAAGGTTACATATTTCCACTATACGATTCTTGCCAAGATGGATGACTTGAGAAGCAGCGTTGATACCGCAGAAGCCCTGATTCCGGATTCCTTCCTGCCGTATCCGACTTACGATGAACTTCTGTTCTCCGTATAATCTGACATGTCAATATTATGACTTGATTGAAAAATCGAGAAAAATGTGTTATGATTTGGCTGCAAAATATTGGTATATTGTCTTTTATACTGATATTTTGCAGTCAATTTTAGGTTCTTATCCCTGTTATTTTCTTATCATTCAGGTATCTTGAATACAAAGGAGGTTTATATCATGAGGGAGTCACTCACATACGAAACCGGGCTTCGTGAGGAATGCGGCGTATTTGGAATGTTTGACCTGGAGGGCGGCGATGTTGCCAGAGATATGTACTACGGACTCAGCGCACTCCAGCACCGCGGTCAGGAGTCATGCGGCATCGCAGTCTGTGACACGAACGGCCCAAAGGGCGTTGTCAACTGCTACAAAGGGCTGGGACTTGTCAATGAGGTATTTCATGAGGAGACGTTAAAACGCCTCGGCGGCAATCTGGGAGTTGGTCATGTTCGCTACTCCACAACCGGTTCTTCTACCATCGAAAACACACAGCCACTGGTACTTAAATATTTTAAGGGAACACTCTGTCTGGCGCACAACGGAAACCTGGTAAATGCGTTTGAGATGCGCCGCCAGCTTGAAGAAACCGGCGCAATCTTCCAGACGACGATGGATTCAGAGGTAATCGCGTTCCACATCGCCAGAGAACGTCTGGCTGCCCCGACCGCTGAAGAGGCAATCAAACGGACCGCGGCAAAAACACGTGGCGCTTATGCCCTGATTATCTCCAGCCCGCGCAAGCTGATCGGTGTTCGTGACCCATTTGGTCTGCGTCCTCTCTGCCTCGGCAAAAAGGGAAATGTCTGGATCATGGCATCGGAAAGCTGTGCCATCACCTCGGTCGGCGGCGAATTTATCCGTGATATCGAACCGGGTGAAATCGTGACCATCACCCGCGACGGCGTTTTTTCTGATAAAAGCCTGCAGCAGGAAAAACGGGCGCACTGCGTTTTCGAATACATCTATTTTGCCCGCCTCGACAGCCACATCGATGATGTGAGCGTCTATGAGGCTAGGCTGCGCGGCGGCGCGGCTCTCGCACATTCCTTCCCTGCCGATGCCGACCTCGTCGCCGGTGTACCGGATTCCGGCCTGACCGCCGCGATGGGATATGCGAAGGCATCCGGCATTCCATATGAGATTATTTTCCATAAAAATAGCTATGTCGGCAGAACCTTCATCAAACCGACCCAGGAAGAACGCGAAAATAGCGTCCGTATCAAGCTTAATATTCTGGAACCGGCTGTCAGGGGAAAACGCATTGTCCTCGTCGATGACTCTATCGTGCGCGGTACGACGATGAAAAACCTGATCCGCATGCTCAAAAAAGCCGGGGCGAAGGAAGTCCATGTGCGCGTCAGCTCTCCGCCATTCCTCTTCCCCTGCTATTTCGGTACCGATGTCCCATCCAATAAACAGCTCATCGCCAGCAGCCATTCCGTCGAAGAAATCTGCCGGGAGATCGGTGCGGATTCGCTTGGATATATGCCGGTTGAAGATCTCGAGGAGATGGCAGGCGGACTGCCGCTCTGTACGGCATGCTTTACCGGAAACTATCCGATGGATGTGCCGGATGGGGAGATTAAGGATGCATTAGAATAAATATTGTGCAAATAAAAAAGGGCTCTCACCGAGTCCTTTTTTATCCCTCACACTTTTTCACGTTTTGTCAAAACTTTTGTTTTTGTTTAAAATGTCTTATATGTTTTTATACATTGGATGACGGACGGTTGTTCTGCGCTTTTAACGCTTTCAACTCGTCAAATACAACATCGTTCAGAACCTTAATGTAGGTTCCCTTCATACCGGACGAACGGGACTCTATAACGCCTGCACTCTCAAACTTGCGGAGTGCATTGACGATAACGGAACGGGTAATGCCGACTCTGTCTGCAATCTTGCTGGCTACCAGAATGCCCTCGTTGCCTTCCAGCTCATCGAAGATGTGGGTAATTGCTTCCAGTTCGGAGAAGGACAGGGTGCTGATCGCTGATTTAACGATCTGGATCTTTCTTGTCTCCTCTGCATTCTCCTCGTTGACAGAACGCATCATCTCAAGTCCGACAACAGTGGTTCCGTACTCACTCAGGATGATATCGTCGATGTCGTACTGTGCATCTGATTTGTAGATGAACAGAGTACCCAGTCTCTCACCGGATATATCAATAGGCGTGATGATCGCCTGATACTTCTTCACGTTCTCCTCGGCGAATCCCAATGTGGCAAGGTTGACATTTTCCTTCGTTGACAAAACGCTTAAAAGGCGTTCATTCAACATACGGTCAACAAAACCGCCGACCTGATCCTTGATCAACTCTTCGATCTCATCCACACCCTCATGAATCGCAACTCCGAGTACTTTACCTTTCTTGCTGATTACGAGAATATTGGATTCCAGTATGTCACTGAGGACTTCACAAATGTCATTGAACACAACCTTATGAGAATGGTTGTTGTGCAATAACTTATTAATTTTTCTAGTTTTGTCCAGTAATTGAACGCTCATTTTACCAGTTACCTCCTTTGCCTTTATCGTAAATTAGAATTCGATCCTAACCTGTAAGAATTGTAACACGATTTTCGTATAATAGCAAGAGTTTTTCTGTATTTTTCATTTTTTTTAATAATTAATATCTATTTCAAGAGTTTTTATGAGTTTTTTACAAAACCGCAGGCTTCGTTAGAACAAAGAAGCTTATTTCCCTTTTCGAGCATAATATGTCCACATTTCGGACACATTTCTTTTGACGGTTTCTGCCAGGTCATAAAATCGCAGTCCGGGTTATTTTCGCAGCCGTAATATCTTCTGCCCTTTTTCGATTTACGGATGACAATCTCACCACCGCATTTCGGGCACTTCACGCCGATCTTTTCCAGGTACGGCTTCGTGTTTTTACAGTCTGGGAATCCCGGGCAGGCAAGGAATTTGCCGTGCGGGCCATACTTAATTACCATGTTGCGCCCGCACTGGTCACAGATCACATCCGTCACCTCGTCAGCAATCTTGACGCTCTCAAGCGTCTTCTCCGCTTCTTTAACCGCCTTGTCAAGATCCGGATAAAAGTTTTCGATAACGGTCTTCCAGCCGATCGTGCCGTCCCCGATGCTGTCGAGCAGGTACTCCATATTTGCCGTAAACTGCAAATCGACGATGGATGGGAACGCCTTCTTCATCATCCGGTTGACTACCTCGCCAAGCTCCGTCACATAGAGGTTCTTATTTTCCTTCGCTACATAGCGGCGCGCGATGATTGTCGTGATGGTCGGTGCATAGGTACTTGGCCGTCCGATGCCCTGCTCTTCCAGCGCCTTGACGAGCGACGCCTCTGTATAATGTGCCGGTGGTTGTGTAAAATGCTGTGCCGGTTCTAACTGGTTTAAATCCAGCTTCATGCCTGCTTCCAGCGACTCGTTCAGAACGCCGTCGGTCTCCTTATCCTCGTCCTGTGAATAGACGGACATGAAGCCGTCAAATTTGATTTTGGACGCCGAAAGGGTGAAAAGCTCCTCTCCGGCTGCTACCTTGACGGAGGTTGTCTCGTAAACCGCCGGGCGCATCCGGCTCGCCGTGAAGCGCTTCCAGATAAGCTGGTACAGACGGAACTGGTCTCTGGAAAGCTGTTCTTTTACCTGTACCGGCGTCAGTGTAATGTCGGTCGGACGGATCGCCTCGTGTGCGTCCTGGATCTTGGCGTCTGATTTTGCCGCCGCCGGCGCCTCGGACACGTAACTTGCCCCAAACTGGTCGCCGATATAGCTTCTCGCCGCCGCATCTGCCTCTGCCGCGATGCGGGTGGAATCGGTACGCAGGTAGGTGATCAGACCGATTGTGCCGCGTCCCTTGATATCCACGCCCTCATAGAGCTGCTGGGCAAGGCGCATCGTCTTCTGCGTTGAGAAATTCAGCGTCTTGGATGCCTCCTGCTGCAGCGTACTGGTCGTAAACGGGATCGGCGCCTTCTTCACGCGTTCGCCCAGCTTCACATCGCGCACTTCGTACTCACAGCCCTCCAGACGCTTCATAAGCGCCTCCACTTCCTCTTTGCTGTGAATTGCCTTCCTGCCGTCCTTATCGCCGTAATAATGGGCGGTCAGCTTCTTTCTGGAGCCATGTACGTGGAGCTGTGCATCCAGCGTCCAGTATTCTTCCGGTATAAACGCATTGATCTCTTCCTCACGGTCGCAGATCATACGCAGCGCGACCGACTGCACACGACCGGCGCTGAGTCCTCTCTTGACCTTCGCCCAGAGAAGCGGGCTGATGAGGTAACCCACCATACGGTCAAGCATACGTCTCGCCTGCTGTGCATCCACCAGATTTTCATCGATGGCACGCGGCTCTTTTAAAGATGCCTTGACGGCGTTTTTTGTAATCTCATTGAAACTGATACGGTAAACCTTTTTATCTTTCTGTTCATCCAGCTTTAATGCTTTCATCAGGTGCCAGGAGATCGCCTCTCCCTCGCGGTCCGGGTCAGTTGCGAGATAAATCTTATCCGCTTTTTTAACCTCTTTACGAAGACGCGCCAACACATCGCCCTTTCCCCGGATGGTGATATACTTCGGCTCATATCCATGCTCTACGTCCACTCCCAGCGTGCTCTTAGGGAGGTCGCGCACATGACCGCCGGAGGCGTCCACCTCATAGTTGGAACCCAAAAATTTTTTAATTGTCTTGACTTTCGCCGGAGACTCTACAATAACCAGATTTTTTGCCATAACAGACCTCTATACAATCTTCCTAACGTAATATTGATTCATTGGCTGCAGGATCAATCCCTGCATTTCCAGATTCAAAAGCGCAGTCATGCATTCCCCTGCTGTCACCCCACAGCTTTTCATGACCGCTTCCAGATGTTTCGGTTGTGAATCTAGGCAACTATACACCATTTTTTCCGACTTGGCAAGTGCATTTACTGATTTTATTGTTTTTTTACAAGAATTTTTACATTTTATATGGAAGAAATCCAACACATCCTCCGGTTTCGTCACGATCCCCGCTCCCTGTGCAATCAGCCGGTTGCAGCCCTCACTGAGCGGATCGATGCGCCGTCCCGGCAGCGCAAATACCTCTTTTCCCTGCTCCAGCGCCAGATCCGCCGTAATCAGGGAGCCGCTTCTTTTTCGTGCTTCCACGACCAGCACCAGGTCGGAAAGTCCGCTGATGATCCGGTTCCGGATTGGAAAATGGGATGCCGTCGGCGGTACACCCGGTCCATATTCTGACAATATGCCGCCTTGTTCACGGATGCGCGCATGCAGCCGGATGCCGGATGGCGGATAACAGGTGTCAATCCCACAGCCCATCACGGCATACGTCAGTCCGCCGCCATCCATCGCGCCCTTATGCCCCGCCTGATCGATCCCCAGCGCCATGCCGCTCACTACCTGCACGCCATTTTCTGCCAGAATCCGGCCGAAATACTCTGCCTCCTGTCGTCCATACGGCGTACAGCTGCGCGCCCCGATGACTGCCGCGGATGGTTTCGCATCTTCTGGAAGCGTTCCACGCACAAACAGCCACATCGGTTTATCATAGATATGCATCAGGCGCTTCGGATATGCCGCCTCACCGCACAGAATGAAACGTACCCCCTGTTTCTCCAGCCTATCGTATTCTTCCACGCGCTGTTTGAAGAGCAAAACCGCTTCCTCCAGCCCCTTTTTCACAGCCTTTCCGAGAAAGGAACATATAAACGGATCCAGTTTCTTCCTATTATATAAAACCCGCTCATAGATTCTCTCAAAACTGCCGCAGGATTCATATAATTTAGCCGCCGTCACCGCGCCGATTCCATCCACCCGCGATAGCCAGTAGGCATGGATGCGCTCACGGTCGGAATACTGCATATTTTCTGTCAGAGGCACTTTTTTATGTGGCGGTTCCTGTGTTTTTCCATATAGTTCCTGCATAGAAAGCTGAGCATTCTGTACATTGCTCTCTTCTTTTCCTATTTCCATATCTTTCCCCCTATATATGTCAGATCGGCTGCCTTTTACCTTATAACAATTACAACCCTTGTTAAACTTTTTATTCTTTCAATCTTTTAGACATACTTCTTTTCAGAGACTCCCCCAATATTTTTTTTCAAAACTCCGGAATCCAATCGCCTCCGCCAACTGCGTCCGCCCGATCTCCGCCTGTCCATCCAGATCGGCAAGTGTGCGCGCTACTTTTAAAATCTTTCCGTGTCCCCTGGCACTGATTCCCTGCTGCCGTTCGACCTTCTCCAGAAATACCGCATCTTCCCCGGATAGACGGCAATACTCTTCGATCTGGCGGCGGGTCATCTGGCTATTGTAGGAGATCGATTCGTCTGCAAACCTCTTTTCCTGTCGAGCGCGCGCCTCCATGACGCGGGCGCGCATGGCAGCGGAGGAATTCCTCTGCTCTGTCTGTGGAAAACTCCCCTCATCTATACTCTTCTCTGCAGCCATCATCCCCAAATTCTGCCGCGGTACTTCCACCCCAATATCGATCCGATCTAAAAATGGTCCTGAAACGCGGTTCAGATACCGGCGGATCTGGGTTGGAGTACAACGGCATTTTCCCAAATCTGGGAAAAAACCGCATTTGCAGGGATTCATCGCCGCCGCAATCATCGTTTTTGCCGGAAATACAACCGTCTGGTTGAGACGGGAAACCGTTATGCTTCCTTCCTCCATCGGCTGACGCAGCAGATCCAAAATTTTCGGCTGAAATTCCGTTAACTCATCTAAAAAGAGGGTTCCATAACTGGCGAGTGAGATCTCCCCGGGCTTCGGATTTCGTCCTCCGCCTGCCATCGCCTGGGCGGTCGTGCTGTGATGCGGGCTGCGGAACGGACGCTGCAAAACCAGCGGTGTGTCTGGCTTCAGGAGACCGCAGATACTGTATATCTTCGAAACTTCAATGCTTTCCTCCAGCGTAAGCGGCGGCAAAATTGTCGGAATACGCCGAGCTGCCATCGTTTTTCCCGTTCCAGCCGGTCCGATATAGAGAATGTTGTGACGCCCCGCTGCTGCCGTCTCGGTTGCCTGCCGCACCAGCGGAAGTCCGACGATCTCATCAAAATCAACGTCAAATTCTTCCTGTCCCGCCTGAAACAGATCTGGTGTGAACCATTGTCCGTGAATCTGTTCCGGATGCTGCAGGCACCCCGTCAGCGCTTTCACATCCCGGACTCCGACGATCTCGATTCCATCCACAGCCCGTCCCTCCTGTACATTCTCTTCGGATAGAAAAACCCGTTTCATTCCGCAGCGGCGCGCTTCATAGACCATCGAGAGAACACCGGTCAACGGCTTGATGCTGCCGTCCAAACCCAATTCACCGATAAACGCCCATTGGTCCCAATCCGATGCAGAATTGTTCTCCTCATCTTCCATCCCATCCATTTCCGGGCAGGTTTCATCCGTCTTTCTTATTTTTGCCTTTTCACCCTGTTCCCACAAGCACCTCAAAATTCCTGCCGCGATCGCCAGATCACACCCCGTTCCCTCTTTCCGCACTCCGGCTGGCGATAAATTGACCGTGATCCGCTTAGGCGGTAGGCAAACCCCCGCATTCCGAAGAGCAGTCCGAACGCGCTCCTGCGCCTCCCGCACCTCCTCCGCCAGGTAGCCCACCATGACAAAACTCGGCAATCCGTTGCTCACATCAACTTCCACCGTGATCCGGTAGCCATCGATGCCGCGGGTGCTGAAACTGTTTATTTTACTGAACATATATCTCCCCCTATTATTGATTTTTTACCTTGCCTTGTATTTTTCATATCATACAGGCTTAAAATTTGGATACTTTTAATGATATCCTGAGATAAAAGAGATTCTACTTGAATTTGATTTGAAATTAAAATAAATAGATTTGAATCATGAAATCAGATTTACCAGACCTAAAATAGATATTCACTCTTTCATTATATATAGACCTGCGGCAGAATGCAAGCCAAAACAGCTTAAAACTATGACACTAATTAATTGCTTGTGCGCACAAAAAAAACAAAACGCTGCCGCAAAATGCTAACATATAACATTCTGCTGCAGCTTTTTGTTTTTAATCTATCTCTTTAAATAAAATCTTCTCCCAGCTTCTCTGCCGCCGCGCGTGCAATCTGCTCCGGCGTGATCGGAAGCTCATAGAATCGTTTTCCGACTGCATTGTACACCGCATCAGCAATCGCCGGAAGCGGCGTATTGATAACAATCTCGCCGATCGACTTTGCTCCGAACGGACCAGATGGCTCATAACTGCTCTCAAACTCGACGTTTAAATGTCCATAGTCAATCCGGGTCGGAATCTTATACTGCATCAGGGAATTTTCACGCACACCACCCTGTGCATTACGGGTAATATTTTCCGTCAGCGCCATGCCGATTCCCTGCATCAGACCGCCCTCAACCTGCAGGCGGGACAGATTCGGATTGATCGGTGTACCGCAGTCTACCGCTGCCGCATAATTAATAACGCTGGTTTCGCCTGTCTCCATATCAATCTCAAGCTCAACCGCACCTGCCATAAACGGAGGCGGGGAAATGTGGGCGGTTCTCGACTCGGTTACCTCCAGCGGAATTTCATGCCCGTACATGGACGCCGTTGCGATATCAGCCAGAGCGATCTTCTTCGTCTCATCCCCGGCTTTTTCGGTTGTGAATACCTCTTTTCCGTCAAATTCCACTGCATTCGCCGGGACGCCCAGAAGTTCTGCACCCAGTTTACAGATCTGCTCACGCAGGCGCAACGCACACCGTTCGGTCGCTTTTCCGGTCAGATAGGTCGTACTCGATGCATAAGAACCTGAGTCATACGGGGATGAATCCGTGTCTGCGCCCAGCACCGTGATCGCGTCGATTGGGCATTCCAGCACTTCCGCCGCAATCTGCGCCAGAATCGTGTCACAGCCGGTTCCCATATCTGCCGCTCCGAGCGACAATGTATAGAACCCTTCGTCGTTGACTTTGAGACGGGCACTTCCGACATCCATCGCCGTGATTGCCGATCCCTGCATCGCCATACCCATGCCGACGCTGCGGACCTTGCCATTGCCCATGTCACGCACCGGATATTTGTCTTCCCAGCCGATCATCTCACGCACTTTTTTTACACAACGGTCGAGTGCGCAGCTTGTATTAACCTGATTATAATATGCTGGCATCAGATCGCCCTCTTTAACCATGTTTTTCAGGCGGATCTCAAAGCGATCCATCTGAATCTGGTCTGCCAGCTCATTGACCGCCGACTCGATCGCGAAAAGTCCCTGTGTCGCACCATAGCCACGGTACGCGCCTGCCGACATGATATTCGTATAGACAACATCGCTGATAAAGCGGAATGCTTCAACACTTCCATACAACGGGATCGATTTGTGTCCTGACAGTCCAACGGTTGTCGGTCCATGCTCGCCGTAAGCACCGGTATTGGACAATGTGTAAAGATCGATGCCGCGGATCGTGCCGTCCTTCATCGCGCCCAGACGCACATGCATCTCCATCTCATGGCGCGGCGAAGACGCCGTCTGTGCCTCCATCCGGCTATAAATCAGCTTCGACGGTTTTTTCGTCATCCAGGTAACGAATGCCGGATAGACTTCACAGACCGCCGTCTGCTTCGCACCAAACCCCCCGCCGATTCTCGGCTTGCTCACGCGCACCATCGACTTCGGGATATGAAGCGCATTTGCCACGATTCTGCGGCAGTGGAACACGATCTGCGTGGAACTTAAAATATTTAATCTTCCGTAGGTATCGATCGAACAATAGGTACGGAATGTCTCCATCATCGTCTGCTGGCACGGCTTTGTGTGGTATACATGATCAATCACGATGTCGCAGTCCTTTAAAACCGCCTCGACATCCCCGTTGCCGCACTCATCGTGCGCGCAGAGGTTGCGCTTGTTGTCTGCGCCGACCGGAGCAAGACTCTCCCAGTTGTCCTCTGGGTGAACCAGGATCGGGTTGTCCTTTGACGTATGGAAATCCAGAACCGGCTCTAAGACTTCATACTGTACCTTGATCAGGCGGAGTGCTTTATCGACACATTTTTCATCTTTTCCTGCTACAATCGCCACGATATCGCCCTGAAAACGGACATGGCGGTCGATCAGGAGACGGTCATACGGGCTCGCCTCCGGGTATGTCTGCCCCGCCTGTGTGTAGCGCTTTGCATCCTGCGGCACATCCTCCCAGGTATAAATTGCCTCGATGCCCGGAACTTTCATTGCGATCGCGGTGTTGATCGTTTTTACCATCGCATTCGCATACGGGGAACGCAGAAGTTTGACGATCAGGCAGTCCTGCGGCGCCAGATCGTCCACGTAAACCGGCTGTCCGGTTACCAGCTGCATCGCATCTTTTTTTCGTACAGAAGTATTGACTACTCTCATTCTGCCGCCTCCTTCTGTTTTTCTCTCTTCCAGTCTAAAAATGCCAGAATGCCGCGAAGCTGTCCTTCATAACCGGAACAGCGGCACAGGTTTCCTGCCAGATATTCGCGGATTTCATTCTCCTCCGGGAACTCTTTTTCCCGGAACAGCGCCAGCGCATTCATGATAAAGCCCGGATTACAGAAGCCGCACTGTTCGGCTCCCTGATCGGCAATGAATGCGCCAAATTCTTTTGCCTCCTCCTGGAGTCCTTCCAGCGTCGTCACGCTGTGACCGTCCGCCCGCGCCGCCAGCACGGAACAGGAAAGCACTGGTTTTTCATCCAGAAATACGGTACAGAGTCCGCAGTTTGCCGTCTCGCAGCCGCGCTTGACACTGTAACAGCCCTGACTGCGTACCAGATCAATCAGAAGCGTATCCGGTTCAATCTCCGGGGAAATCTTCGTTCCATTTAGAGTAATCGTTATCTGCATCATATGTGAATCTCCTAATATTCATACTGTTATACGATCATTTTATTGTCCTATTTCGTTTAGCACTTTTCCAGCACACGCACCGCCCGCTTTATCAGAACACCGGTTAAATGTTTCCGGTATTCAGCGCTGCCGCGCATATTTGAAGACGTCTGAACCTGATCACGGATCCACTTTGCAAGACAGACTGCTTTCTTCCCGGTCTGCGTCTTGTCCTGCTTTTCTCTGGTATCGGCATCCGCATCTGCTTTTGTTTCAGCCTTTTGCTTTTCCTCTATAAGCGCCTGTATTGTCTCCGCTGATGCCTCGAACAACACAGCACGCCCCGGACGCGCACCGATGCTAAAACGATATGCTCCATCCGCCCGTTTCGCCGCCGCACAGGTCAGCACTGGAAAATCAGTCTGCGTATTCCGCACGGACTGGTAGTGATATACGGCTTTGTCTTTATGGACAATTAATTTGACTAAAATGTCCCGGCCGCCGATCTGTTTTGCAAATTCCACCAACGGCATCCGTCCAGCTTTGTAAAGTTCCACTTCGGTGTCCATCGCCAGGAACATCGTCAGGACATCTGAAAATCCAAATCTGCCATAGATACTGCCTCCGACTGTCGCCAGGTTCCGAAGCTGCACGCCGACGATATGGCGCACCGACTCGCGCATGGCACCGTCTGTGTATGCCGCCAATCCCGGATGTTCTTCCAGCTGGCGCAGGGTAACCATCGCGCCAATCTCAAACGCATCCTCTGTCTCCTCTATCTGATCCAGCCCCAGCCCTGAAATATCAATCGCGGTTCCTACATTGCCCCGGCTCATCTTCATCCAGATCATACCGCCTATCACCCGGTTCGCTTTTTTCTGATTCAGCTCCCAGGCTTCCTCCAGGCTTTCTACCCGTTTATATTCTCGAATCGTCATCATAGGTTTTTCCTCTTTTTCATCTATTTCTTAAATAACAAAATTATCCATCTTTTATTATAGCATAAAACATGGTATAATTCCGTTGTTATTTTTAAAATACAACGAGACCCCTTTTTCCAGAAAAGATTAGGAGGATTTGACAAAAACTATGAAACCATCCATCCGTACCTACCTCTGCAACGACGAAAACCATCGTTTCTTTGGCGAAGGTCCTCGTCAGCTTCTTCATGCCATCGATGAAACCGGCTCGCTCCGCTCCGCCGCTCTGTCCATGAATATGGCGTATACAAAAGCACTTCGGATTATCCGCTCCGCCGAAGCCACGCTTGGATTTCCACTGACCGTCCGCACCATCGGCGGAAAAGGCGGCGGAGGCAGCCAGATGACGGCGGAGGCGAGGGAGTTTCTAGCTAAGTATGAGGCATATCGGGATGCATGTACGGAGAGTGGGCAACAATTATATGAAGAATTTTTTTGCAGGCGGAAATCTGTTTTTTTCTCTTCTGGAACACAAACGCCCTCTTTCACTTGTTTGCAAAATTCAAACGAGGTCCGGATCGCCTGCATCATCATGGCCTCTGGTCTTGGAAAACGTTTCGGCTCAAACAAGCTCATGGCTTCGTTCCACGGTGTTCCGCTCATCCACTCGATTCTGGATGTGACCGGTTCTGTTCCGCTCTTTGCCGATCGTCTCGTTGTGACGCGCTCCCGGGAGGTTCACGATTACTGTCAGTCCCTGGGAATTCCGGTGCTGATTCATACACTTCCCAATCGGAACGAGGCGCTCTGCCTGGGACTTACACACATGTTAAAAAGGCACCCGGATTTATCAGGCTGTCTCTTTGCACTCGGCGATCAGCCGCTTCTGCGTCCACGGACACTGGAACGGATATGCCGGCGCTATCTCGAATGCAAAATATCACCAGGTCACTCTGAATCTGTTTTCCCAGATTCTGATTTTTCCATTTTGAAATCAAAATTGCCTCAGAATTCAGGAATTGCAGAAAAATCACCGATTGTACAGCTCTGCAGCATCCAAATGACGGCTTCTCCCGAACCTTCCGTCTCAACCACCGTCGGAAGCCCGATTCTCTTCGACCGGGCATATTTTGACGAACTGCTCCATCTGCCGGAAAAAGCTGGCGGAAGCCATGTTCTCCGCCAGCATCCGGACGTTGTCCAGTATGTGACTGCCGAAGTGCTGGAGGAATTGATGGATGTAGACACGCCGGAGGAGCTCAAACGCCTGGAGAATCTGGTAACAATCGAATAAAACTATAAGGACTGACATCACACATGCAGCATGATGCCAGTCCCTTTTTATCAATCTACGTATCACTTTCAGCCATACATTCCATATTTTATAGATGGATCTTATATTTTTATGTACCTATGACCTTTTTCTAATCTTCCTATTTCTTACGCCTCATCCTTCGGCAGCAGCACATTCAGGATAATCGCCATGAAAGCTGCCGGAACGATACCAGATCCGCCGAATACAAGCTGAATTGCTTCCGGCATCTTGGAAAGGATGGTTGCATGTGCACCCATGCCGTAACCAACACCCAGTGCAACAGAGACGATGGTCAGGTTGCGTGAAGTCATCTTCTCTTTCGTGATAAGCTGAATACCGCTAACTACGATCGAAGAGAACATCATAACCGCTGCGCCTCCCAGTACCGACTGCGGCATGATCGAAACGATCGCACCCAGCTTCGGAATCAGACCGCACAGAATCAGGAATACCGCGCCGGTTGCAAGTGCCATGCGGTTGACTACCTTTGTCATTGTAACCAGACCTACGTTCTGGCTGAACGAAGTGTTCGGAAGAACACCGAACAGCGCCGCAATACTGGAACCAAGTCCATCGCAGATAACGCCGCCGGAAAGCTCTTTATCGGTCGCCTCACGGTCCATACCGCCCTCAACGACACCGGAAATATCTCCGACCGTCTCAACAGCGGTTACAATAAACATGATAAGAACCGGCAAAATTGCGCGCATATCAAAGACAATTTTAACCGGGACGATCGGCGGAATGCTGATCCAGCTCGCCTGTGCTACCTTATCCCAGTTTAATACCCATGCTTTGGTATATTCGGTTCCGTCCGCTGCAATGCCCGTGTGCGGAAGCACCAGACCCATGATGAATGCTACAGCATAACCGGCAATAATTCCGACCAGAATCGAGGAAGAACTTAAATATCCCTTCGTTCCGTGCTTCACTGCCAGAATCACAATCAGGACAAAAATAGCAAGCAGCATATTTTCCATGGAACCAAAGTCCTGCGCCGAGCTGCCGCCGCCGAAGGAATTGACGCCGACCCCGATCAATGACAGACCAATTGAAAGAACGACCGTACCTGTTACGACCGACGGGAAAAATCGGCGAAGCGGCTTTAAGAAGCATCCAAGCACACTCTCGAACAGACCGCCGATGATCGAAGCACCCATAATGGCGCCGTACGCTAAAATACCGCCGCCCATCGTAGCCGCCACGCTGTTGAATACACCGATGAAACCAGAGCTGGTTCCCATGATAATCGGAACCTTGCCGCCGACCGGACCAACCGAAAATAACTGCAGCAGCGTGATCAGTCCCGCCACCAGCATCGCATTCTGCAGAAGCTCGATCTGCAGCTGTGCCAGATCGTTTCCGCCCGTGATACCACAGGCGCCTGTGATGATCAGAAGTGGTGTCAGGTTACCGACAAACATTGCAAGCACGTGCTGCAGTCCCAGCGGAATCGCCTGTTTTAACGGCATCTTCGCCTCAAACTCATAGGCAGGTCCCGTAAATTTCTTTTCATTTTCCATAGATTTTTTCTCCCTGTACCCAATTTAAAACTACCTTTTTACACAGTTTCCAAAACATTCTCAATTATAAAAAAAAGCATATGAACTGTAAAGATTGTTTTTTCATTTGTATATTATTTTTCATTAAGTAAGTTATAAGTATTACTTATAATTTACTTACCCAGTCCACAATATCACCAAATACCTCTTCCCGGTTGATCTCATGAAACAGTTCATGCCTTGCCCCCGGATAAAGTTGCATCGCCACATTGGTACATCCGGTTTCTTGCAGATCTTCCATCGCGCGCCGCACACCGCGTCCGCCTTCTCCGACCGGGTCCTCCTCTCCCGATATCAGCAGAATCGGCAGATTTTTCGGAATTCCATCAAAGCCTCTCTTCCGCTTCAAATCCAGCATGACCTGGAAAAAATCGACGAATGCCCCATCGGTAAATAAAAACTGACAGTATGGATCCGCCTCGTATTTTTCATCCTCCTCCGTCACGCGCGACAGCCATTGATGTTCCGTTTTTCCTTTTTCAAAATAGCGGTTATAGCTTCCAAGAACCAGCTGGTGCAGCCGCTCATTTCGTCCATTTCTTCCTTCCAGCCACGCTGCCGCTGCCACGACGGTTCCGCCCAGCCACAAAAGTGGTTCCGGCTGGCTTCCGGTTCCCATGAAAATTGCGCCGTCCAGCCATTCTCCATAATGCGTGATAAAACGGCGTCCAAAAAACGAACCCATGCTGTGCCCCAGAAGAATATGCGGAATGCCCTGAAACTTGTGTTTCGCAAAACGTGCCACCTGCGCCATCGCACCGTTCACGCGGCGGACACCATTTTTCTCCGCGAACTCGCCCAATTCCCCTGGTTTTGCTGTCCGTCCATGTCCCGGATGATCGTGCCCGATGACCGCAATCCCCGCCCGGTTCATCGCCTGTGCAAATTCTTCGTATCTGCCAATGTGCTCGATCATACCGTGCGCCACCTGAATGACCGCCCACGGTGTTTCCTCCGGCTCCCAGCAGATGCCATGGATTCTGCCGCTCCCATCCTGAAATGGAATATAAAAATCTTTGCCCTGTGCCATCCTGATTTCCCCGCTTTCTAAATGCTATATCGAATTATCTCTCTCAACATTGCCTGAAATATTTTTTATTTTCCTGTTTTATTGAAGCATATAATTTTCAGATCCTTTTCATATACAGGATACCACAAAAACACTCTATTATACAATTTTCCCCCCTAAAAAAGAATGTGCCTTGTTGTGTAATAGGGAATTCCCTATTACACAACAAAAGCTCCATCTTTAGACGGAGCTTCTGCAGTCATACGTTTTATATATCGTATGTCATATATTCATGAATCAGTGATTCATTAGTTGTTTGTATACAGAGTAACGAGCTTGTTCAGGTACTGGTATCTAGCCTTTGCCTCTTCCTCGTTCTTTGCATCCAGCGCGCCGGCTCTATCCGGATTCTTCAGAGCCAGAGATGCGTAACGAACCTCACCCTTTAAGAATGCCTGGTAGTCACCTGTCGGTGCCTTGCTGTCCAGAGTGAACTTCTTGTCCTCTGCAGCCGGATTGTAACGGAAGTTGTGCCAGTAACCGCACTCTACCGCCAGTTTCTCCTCGGTCTGAGCCTTGTCCATACCTTTCTTGATACCGTGGTTGATACACGGAGCATAAGCAATGACTAAGGACGGACCCGGATATGCCTCTGCCTCAGCGATTGCCTTAACAGTCTGAGCATAATCAGCACCCATGGAGATCTGGGCAACGTATACATAGCCGTAGCTCATAGCGATGGAAGCAAGATCTTTCTTCTTCACATCTTTACCACCTGCTGCAAACTGTGCAACTGCACCGGTCGGAGTTGCCTTAGAGGACTGTCCGCCTGTGTTGGAGTAAACCTCGGTATCATATACCATGATGTTGATATCCTTGCCGGAAGCAAGTACGTGGTCAACACCGCCGAAACCGATATCGTAAGCCCAACCGTCGCCACCGAATACCCACTGGGATTTCTTAGCGAGGAAGTCTTTGTTCTTCACAATATCCTTGCAGTTCGGGCAGTCGATGCCGTCCAGAGCCTCTACCAGCTTGTCGGTAGCTGCGCCGTTCAATGCACCGATTCCGTAAGTATCCAGCCACTCTTTGCAAGCTGCTTTCACTTCATCGGTCGCCTGTTCTGCCGCCATCACAGCCTCAACCTTACCCTTTAAGCCGTCACGGATTGCGTTCTGAGCCAGAAGCATACCATAACCGAACTCTGCGTTGTCCTCGAACAGGGAGTTGTCCCAAGCCGGACCCTTGCCAGCCTTGTTCATGGTGTAAGGTGTGGACGGTGAAGAGTTGCCCCAGATAGAAGAGCATCCGGTTGCGTTGGCAATGTACATACGATCGCCGAACAGCTGAGTAATCAGTTTTGCGTACGGAGTCTCGCCGCATCCTGCACAAGCGCCGGAGAACTCAAGTAACGGCTGTTTGAACTGGCTTCCCTTAACGGTTGTCTCTTTATATTTATCAATGACATCCTGTTTGATCGGAAGTGTCTGACCGTAGTCATAACCCTTCTGAGCCTCCAGATTCTTGTCAAGACTTACCATCGTAAGTGCTTTCTCACCCTTCTTGCCCGGGCAGACATTTGCACAGGAACCACATCCGGTACAATCCAGGGAAGAAATAGTCATCACGAACTTGTACTGCGGCATACCTGTAAGCGGCAGTGTCTTTGTTCCTTCCGGAGCGGCAGCAGCCTCTTCCTCGGTCATCGCGATCGGGCGGATAACTGCGTGCGGGCACACATAAGAACAGAAGTTACACTGGATACAGTTGTCCGGATTCCAAACCGGTACATTGACTGCGATACCACGTTTCTCGTATGCAGCGGAACCAGACGGAGTTGTACCATCTACATAATCGGTAAATGCAGATACCGGCAGGTTGTTACCCTCCTGAGCATTGACAGCAGCCTGAACGGTGTTGACAAACTTAACAACGTCTGCTCTTCCCTCGGTTGCGTGAGTCATCTCAAGTCCCTCGTCCTCGCCGTTCTTCCAGCTTTCCGGAACCTGAATCTCTACAACGTTCTGAGCGCCTGCATCGATAGCAGCCCAGTTTTTCTTAACAACATCTTCGCCCTTACGACCGTAGGTTGCCTTTGCAGCAGCCTTCATCAGTTCGATCGCTCTCTCCTCCGGAATAATATTTGCCAGCTTGAAGAATGCAGACTGAAGGATGGTATTGATACGGGTCGGACCCATACCGGTCTCGATACCCAGTTTAACACCGTCGATGGTGTAGAATTTAATCTTGTGGTCAGCGATGAACTTCTTAACCTGTCCCGGTAAGTGCTGCTCCAGCTCTTCCATGTTCCACGGGCAGTTTAACAGGAATGTACCGCCGTCAACCAGTTCCTGAACCATGTTGTACTTACGGATGTAAGCTGGATTGTGACAGGCAACAAAGTTTGCCTTGTGGATCAGGTAGGTGGATTTGATCGGTTTATGACCGAAACGAAGGTGGGACATTGTAACACCACCAGATTTCTTGGAGTCATAATCGAAGTAAGCCTGTGCGTACATATCGGTGTTATCGCCGATGATCTTGATGGAGTTCTTGTTTGCACCTACAGTACCGTCGGCACCAAGACCCCAGAATTTACAGTTTACAGTTCCTTCCGGAGTGGTAACAAGCGGTGCGCCAAGCTCCAGGGAGAGATTGGTAACATCATCTACGATACCGATGGTGAACTGTTTCTTGGTTGTATTCTCATATACAGCTACGATCTGAGCCGGTGTAGTATCCTTGGAACCAAGTCCGTAACGACCTGTGAAGATCGGAGTCTGATCGAATTTTGTACCCTTTAATGCTGCTACTACATCAAGGTAAAGCGGCTCGCCAAGGGAACCTGGCTCTTTGGTGCGGTCTAATACGGAAATCTGCTTAACTGTATCCGGAATAGCGTCTACCAGTGCGCTGGCTACGAACGGACGGTACAGGCGAACCTTTACAACGCCGACTTTCTTTCCAGCTGCTACGAGGTAATCGATCGTCTCCTCGATGGTATCGTTGACAGAACCCATTGCGATGATAACGTGCTCTGCATCCGGAGCGCCATAGTAGTTGAACAGCTTGTAGTCTGTGCCAATCTTCTCATTGACCTTGTCCATGTATTCCTGAACAATCGCCGGAAGTGCATCGTAGTACGGGTTGCAAGCCTCTCTTACCTGGAAGAAGATATCCGGGTTCTGAGCAGAACCGCGCTGACACGGGTGGTTCGGGTTCAGTGCATTCTTACGGAATGCATCGATTGCATCCATATCTGCCATATCTTTCAGATCTTCATAATCCCAGGTCTCGATCTTCTGAATCTCATGGGATGTACGGAAACCATCAAAGAAGTTAATGAATGGAATCTTGCCCTTGATGGATGCCAGATGTGCAACCGGGGTTAAATCCATAACTTCCTGTACGCTGGATTCACACAGCATCGCGCAGCCTGTCTGACGGCACGCATAAATATCAGAATGGTCACCAAAGATGGATAACGCATGGCTGGCCAGTGCACGAGCAGAAACATTAAATACGCCCGGGAGCTGCTCACCTGCAATTTTGTATAAGTTCGGGATCATCAGAAGCAGACCCTGGGAAGCGGTGTACGTGGTTGTCAGCGCACCTGCTGCCAGAGATCCGTGTACTGCACCTGCTGCACCTGCCTCAGACTGCATCTCTGTAATCTGAACTGTGTGGCCGAAAATATTGGTTCTTCCGTCTGTTGCCCATTCATCGGTAGCCTCAGCCATCGGAGAAGAAGGGGTAATCGGATAGATAGCTGCCACGTCGGTGTATGCGTAAGAAGCATGCGCTGCTGCGTGGTTTCCATCCATGGTTTTCATCTTTCTTGCCATAATGAATATTCCTCCTATTGATAGTGAATGTATTCAGTAATAAATCTCCCCAAATAGATTGTCCTGGAAATTTACCTGATAATATTATAACAAATTCTCGTCAAAATGCAAATAAATTTGATTTATATCCGGTATTATTTTTCGAACAATTACAAAAAAGCTGTCTACTGTTTTTTCAGATAGTCGATAAAACCATAAAATATGAAAAAAAGCGCCGCCAGATGAAGAAAGACTCTCCATCCAGCGGTGCTTTTCATTCAAATGCCGCTTGAATGCCCTTTTATCATTCATTTTTGCAATCTATCTTACAGCACTTTCTATATTTCACCTTAGTTTTGCCTTGATTTTAATTGCTTCCAGGTCCATTTGCTTCCACAACCGGGTTCGTTTCCTCTGGCTCTGGAGTTGTCTCCTGTGGTCCTTCGTTGGATGCCGCCGCTGTCGTGGTCGGAGCTTTTGTCTCGCCGTCAGGGCTGGACGGTGCCGCTGTGGTTGTCTCATGTGCCGCTGTGCTCTCATTAGCTGCATTTGTCTCAGCTGCGGTGCTCTCTGCTGCCGCCGTTGTCTCCGTTGCGTTGGTCGCTACAGTAGCGGAACTGTTACGTTTGATTTGCGCTGCCTTTCCACGATAGCTGCTATTGTGAAAAAATTCACGACTCACTTCTTTATCATTCTCATAGGTAACCAGATCCGTGGACCAGCGGCTGCCCGGAGTCGCTGCCTTTGTCTGCACTTCCTGACCCGGCTGCAGGGAACCATCCTCGGTATAAACCGCAGACGGCGGATCAATCTCGCCTGTCTTCTCAGAAGACATACGAATCTTGACACCCTCTTTCAGAATCGGAACTCCATACAGTGCGATCGTCAGTTTTCGATCAGATGCGCTGAAGCTTGCCTTGATAGCCAGCGGATATTCCGAGTTGTTGACGAACTTGAAGTCCGGTCCGCCGTAGCTGACTGCCGCATCCTCGCCCGGTGTAACGTAGGACGGCTCGTAGCTGTGTGCGTGGCGCTCCGTACTTTTAAGCCCCGCAAATACAACCGCGTTATATAAGGTCGAAGATACCTGGCAGACGCCGCCGCCTGGCTCCTGGACAACCTCGCCATTTAAGTATGCGGTTGCCGGCTTGTAGCCTTTTTCTTCGGTTCTCGCACCGGTCGTATTGTTAAAGGAAAATTCCTGTCCTGGTTTGACAATCGTTCCGTTTAACGCTGCGACCGCCAGACGGATATTCTCGTTTCGGTTGCTGTTGGAGGTCGTCGTGGTTGTGTAGGTGGACATTGTCTTGTACTTATCCTGTACCGACGAATCCGCTGCGACTTCCTTCGTCTCTGCGGTCAGAACGGCATCAAACTCTTTCTTGTCAATCGCATCGACCATCGCCTGTGCCAGCTTGTCCTGATCGATGACAAGTCCCTTGGTGCCCTCGCTGAACTCAAACTTGCCCGTTTCCTTATTGTAACCGGAGATACCGCCGCTCTTGGCTGCCATGTTCCAGTTTCCGGCAATCAGTGCTGCCTCTGCCTTGGCATCCTCGATCATATTTTCCGTGTTGACTTCATATGTCTCACCCGGTTTCAGATCACTTGCATAGATCTCCTCGAGAAGCTGATCAACTTTATCCGCCATCAGATTGGTGACGTCGGCCTCTTTGTCCTCGTATTTGACCTTCATCTTCCAGTCAAATGAATCAAGGATCGCCTTGCGCGCCTCCTCCTGCGTCATTCCGTAAATATTGACGCCGTTGACGGTCACCGCTCCATCTGCCACGGTACTCTCCTGTACGGCATCCGATTCGGTCGCCCCGCCTGCCGCGCTGCCCCCACCGCACCCGCGGGAGGCAATCGCCGCTATCAGGATAACCGCCAGGACACCGATCACGATCAAAAGGATCTGTGTAATATCCAGATGGTTTCTTCTCTTCTTTTTATAACGCCCGGAAGTATGCCCACTCCGACCGGCTGCCGCCCGGTTCATCGCAGTATCCCGGCGTCCCGTGCTTGTGTGCGCAGCTGTACTTTTTGTATGGCTGGATGTTCCGGACGACGAACGATGCCCGGTACTGTTGTACGAACTCAGCGTTCCGCCCTCCAATCCTCTATGTTCAAAATTCCTTCCTCCTGAAGAATTTCTGTTGTACTCACTCATTTTCCATCACCTGTCCGTCTTTTCCATGAAATTTTATTATATGTGTTTATTTGAAAATATCCCTGCTACAGTATAGCACAATTCCAGGAAAAGAAAATAACATAATTCTTAAATTAACTTATAAATTTTTTTGATCCCCACAACCTTTTCCTGGTACAAATTTCCACAGCCGCTCTGTTTTTTGTATAACGCTTCTTCTTTCAAATATATCTGATGTAAACAATCATTTTTGTTCCCGTTTACACACTGGCAAACTGCAACGGGTATCTGCCGCATACTTGACTTTTCCATCTAATGCGGGTAGTCTTACAGCAGAAGGAGGTCTGCATCTATGCAGTTAATTGATTTACACGTTCATTCTACTGCTTCGGACGGCACACTCACGCCCACCGAAGTGACAAAGCTGGCGCTCCAATGCGGTCTGACCGCCTATGCGCTGACGGATCATGATACAGTTGACGGCGTTGCGGAAGCCATGCAGGCAGCCGAGAACACCTCCCTGACTGTCATTCCCGGTGCCGAATTTTCCAGTCCTTATGAAGGAAAAGAAATCCATATTCTGGGGCTCTATCTGAACCCGCACTGCCCGGAACTTTTATCTGCACTGCGGCAGGTCCGCGAGATCCGCAACCGGCGCAATGAAGAGCTTCTCGCTTTATTTCAGGCAGATGGATTTCCCATTAAATATGAAGATTTAATTCATGGAAATGAACACACTGTCATCACCCGTGCCCATTTTGCACGCGCACTGCTTGAAAAAGGCTGTGTCACTTCGGTCAGCCAGGCATTTGATAAATACCTCGGGGACGGCAAAAAATATTACCGCCCGAAGCAGATGATTGAGCCGGAGGAAGCGATCCGCCTGATCCGTGTAGCTGGCGGTTTACCAGCGCTCGCACATCCTCTCCAGTATAAACTTGGCTGGAAAAAGACCGAGCAGCTTCTCTCCTATTTAAAAGAAGCCGGAATGATGGGCATCGAGATTTATTATTCCTCACACTCTCAATCCGACAGTCTTCATTTACGTGAAATAGCTTCGCGTCTCGGTCTGGTCTCCACCGGCGGTTCCGATTTTCACGGTGCCAACAAACCAGATATCCATCTTGGAAGCGGCTACGGCGGTCTGCGGGTTTCTGCACTGCTGCTGGACAACATAAAAGCCCGGTTACAGCAGAAAAACAGCTAAAATGCTGATTTACCCGCTCACGCTTCTATCGGTTCCGTATGTTCAGGCATTTACAATCTATATAAAAACTTCTTCATGAACCTGATGAACAGACGTCTGTTTATATGTTTACATATGATAGAGCGCCTGCTCAATCCCTTCTTCCGAGACGGACTCCGCCAGTACGGCTTTCATTCCCGCCGCGCTGGCGGTTTTTTCTGTCTTTTCTCCGATACAGACGGCTGTAAATCCGTTCAATGTCTCCTTATCCGGCTGTAAAATATCCAGGAATCCCTGTACCGTCGATCCGCTCGTAAACGTGACCGCATCGATCGCGCCCTCTTTTAGGAGTTCACGGATGCGCGCTGCAAGCGGCGATTCCTCCGGCGTGATCGTATCGTAAAGTGTCACATCCATATAGGATATTCCGGCAGCTTCAAATGCCTGCGTCAGTTCCGGCGAACCATGTCTGGCGCGCAGGATGCATACGCGTTCGTTCTGCTTCACCTGTTTTGCCAGCCCTTTTCCGAGATCTGCCGCATAAAAGCGCTCCGGAATATAATCTGGGTAAATGCCGTGTTCCCGGCAGACGGACGCGGTTCCCTCGCCGATCACAGCAAAACGCAGATGGGAAAGGCTCCTGAAATCTTTCTGCATCTGGTTCAAAAGCGCAAAGAAATATTGCGCCCCTGCCGGACTCGTGAGCACCAGCCAGTGATACGATTCCAGATTCCGAACCAGTTCATACAGTTTTTCTTTATCCGCTGTGCCAGCATCCGCTTTTTCTGATTTTTTCCAGACCGGTTTTAACTCAATCGTCGGAAATTCCAGCACCTCCGCTCCGGCATCGCGCAGATGTTCCGCCAGCTTCTGGCTGCGCTCCTTCGGGCGGGTAATCACGATCCGTTTTCCTGCCAACGGCTTTTCTTCTCTCCATGCACACGTATCAGCAAGCGCACAAACCTCCCCGATCACAAGGATGGCAGGCGCCTTGACGCCCTGACGCACACCCTCTTCCGGAAGTGTCTGCAGGGTTGCGCGGATCATTCTCTGGGACGCAAGGGTTCCGTTCATCAGAAATGCCGCCGGCGTCTCCGGTTTCATTCCCGCATTCAGAAGCCCCTCACAGATCCTCGGCGCATTCGCAACACTCATCAGAAAAATTAAGGTGCCGCCGACCCGAGCAAGTGCCTCAAAATCCAGAGCCGGCATGCCCTCCATTCGATGTCCGGTAATCACATGAAACGATCCCGCCAATCCTCGGTGCGTCACCGGGATGCCAAAATATGCCGGAACTGCCAGGCTGGAGCTGATACCCGGAACCACCTCAAACGGGATCTGATGTTTCTTTAAAAATTCAGCTTCTTCGCCGCCGCGTCCAAAGACGAACGGATCCCCGCCCTTGAGGCGCACGATCGTTCCGCCCTTTTTCGCTTCCTCTAATAAAATTTCTAAGATTTCTTCCTGCTTCTTCGAATGGCGTCCACTCCGTTTACCAACGTCAATTTTCCGCGTGTGCTCCGGAATCCAGCCCAGTACCGCGTCGCCTGCCAAAGCGTCGTAGACGACGGCATCCGCCTGCTCCAGAAGTTCTCTGCCGCGCAGGGTAAAAAGCCCTGAATCGCCAGGACCCGAGCCGATAAGGTAGACTTTCCCCAGCGGAGACAGTGCAGGCTTTCCCGATAACTGTTCCGCCAATTTTCTTCCAAGCTCCGCTGCTTTCTCTGCCTCCCCCTCAATGGAACCAATACGGACTTCTCCCGTTTCTTCCTTATAATAAAGACCTCTCAGCTTGATTTTTCCATTTTCAAGCACCGCCGAAGCTGCCGTCGGCGACGAACATCCGCCTCCAAGCGTGGCGACAAAGCCCTGTTCTGCCCTGGTTAAAACCGCAGACTCCTCAGAGTGAACCATTTTCACAAAAGGGATCTCCCGGTCACGCCGTCCCTGGATTGCCAGAATGCCCTGTCCTGCTGACGGGATCATTTCCTCCATGGAAAAATAACGGCTGATGCGATCTGCAAATCCCAGACGAATCAGCCCCGCCGCTGCCAGAATCAGCGCATCATATTCGCCAGAATCGAGCTTTCGCAAACGCGTGTTCAGGTTGCCTCGGATCCCCTTAAATTCTGCATCCGGGAATAATCTCTGCCCCTGTAGGACGCGGCGGCGGCTGGAAGTTCCGATTACCGGGTGCGCCGGAAGCTCGGATAAGCCTTCACGCAGAACCAGCACATCGCGGCAATCTTCGCGCTCTAAAAGCGCCAGCACCGGCAGCTCCTCCGGCGGACAGAGCGGCATATCTTTTAAGGAATGAACTGTCAGCTCGCACCGCCCTTCATAAAGCGCCTGATCCAGCTCTTTTACAAACAATCCCCTGCCGCCAACCGCATCAAGTGGACGGTCAAGCACCTTGTCTCCCGTCGTTTTCATCGTGATCAATTCAAATCCTGTCTCCGGACAGACATTCTGCATCGCTGCGATCGCCATCTTTGACTGAACAACTGCCAGCGCGCTGTCGCGGCTGCCTACGCGGATCCTATTTTTATCTGTCAATTTTTAATCTCCTCTATAAAATATATTAAGTATCTTCTACCTCTGCCTCCGCCAGCACGCGGCGTACTTCTTTTGCCACACGATGCGTCAATCCCGGATCCGCTCCGCCAGAAATCAATCCGGCTGTCAGTTCTCTGCCCTGGGCGATCGCCGGGAAATAAAACTCTGACTGACTTTTATCGGAAGCCATATTAAACCAGACGGAATGGCTCGACGCATCCTCCTTGATCCGTGCATCCGTCCCCGTCTGCCCGGTCGCTGCCAGCGCCATAAAAAAGTTTTTTTCCTGCCAGATCGTATCTCGAACTTCCTCATAGGTTTGTTCAATCAGACGGATTTTCCGTGAATCCGCCAGCTTCCGTATCTCTTCCGAAGTGTTCGGTGCAATCACCGTGATTGCTGCGCCAAATTTTTCCAGCACGCCGACCCGCCTCGATGCCACACTTCCAGCTCCCACAACCAGCACCTGCCGATCTGTCATATCTATAAAAATCGGAAAATAGGACATTTCTCTTCTCCCACTATTTTCGTTTGGTAACTGTTCAGTGCCTTCACAGTCACGCGCAATAAATCCGCAGACCTACTGAACAGTTACTTCGTTTGTTTCTATACCGCCGGAATTGAGTTCATCTCTTCAAAACCGTATTTCCGTATTATTATAAGGTTTCACGTTTTATAAATCAAGCATGAGGCAGACCTATTTTTCATTTTAGAACCTCTTTTGTTTCTGTTCACGGGTAGGCACTTTTGAAACCGAAAGTGCCGTAAGAAAACGTGGTGGCAGCAGGAATTTGCCGTATTGAAATGCGAAGCCACGGCAAATTCCGTTACTTTTTACGTATGCGTGTACAGTAACCCTCTTTTATTAATACCCGTATACGTAAAAAGTAATCCTTGTTTTGTCTTGCCAGAACGGTGCAGATTTTGTATACTTATAACACATTTAAATTCAATACAATGAGTATAAAAAGATTGACTACTACCAATAAAGGAGTTACAACGATGGAAGAATTTTACAAAGCAATCGAAGACAAGATCAAAGCTTCCGGCTATCCGGGCGAGGTAAACGGCGAGGATATCTACAACGACATCTGCGATCAGATGGAGGAAAAAGAAAATGGAACCTATCTGTTTCTCTCCAAAAAAGACAATGGCGTCGTATTTGAATACAAGGTAGACATTCTGGATGAGTCCTTCAATCTCTCCTATGTTCATATTACCGCAAATAACGACACATTTCATATTGATTTTGACAATTAATAGACAATCTTTTCTTGGACATCCCTGTATTTTTGACATACAGGGATATTTTTTTAAGGATTTTTTTGGAAAATGTGAGCATTGCACCCTTTATAGAGGTCTGTTATAATTATCATTGTTAAAAGATTGACGAAATTATAAACTGCACACAGGGTTGTGTGCCAATCCATGAAGGAGGGCTAAATATGAAAATCCAGAATATTTCCGATGTAAACACATTTTTTAAAGTAATTGATTCCTGCAAAGGAACCGTCGAGCTGGTTTCCCCGGAGGGCGACCGCATCAACCTGAAATCCAAGCTGTCCCAGTATCTGTCGATGGCAAATATTTTTTCCAATGGCTATATCAAAGAGCTGGAGCTGGTTGCTTATGAGAAAGAGGACTTAGACCGACTGATTAAATTTATGTATCAGGGGGAGTAAGCTCTCTTCTGAGGTGTACACGGTATGTACCTTGCCGTTGTATAAAAAATGTTTGAATGATACGATAGAAACTGTATAAAAAAGCTTCCTGGCTGCATGGCAGATTGGCTCTGCTGCACAGGAAGCTTTTTTCCGTTTTATGAATCTAAGTCAAACCGTTTCTCATACTTCACGCAGTAAACACGCAAACCTTCTAAACAGCTACGCCTCTATCCGCGCCAGCTCTTGAAAGACTGTTTCAATTTCTTCCCGCGACGCCCGGAATGTTCCCTGCACCATCTGGGTGCTCCCGCCGCCGCGTCCCTGCAGACGGGCGTTTAATTCTTTTCCGAATGCACGCATATCACGGCCGAGGCTTCCGGCTGTGTAGTTATAACCTGACGCGTCATCGCCAGAGCACACCAGCACGGTCTCTCCTTTTTCCTGCTCCAATAGCAGATTTGCAAACTGACGCACCAGAACTGGCGTCATGCCCTGCTCAAATACAGCCAGCGCTTTCTGACCCTGCGGATAGACGTCTGCCTGCATGGTGAGAATGCGCTGCCAGAGGCGGTTGATCTCACCGTCCTTGCGCCCGCTCTCCTCTTTCAGATGGCTGACCGCCTCCGCCGCTTTCTCCGGTTTTGCAGAAAGCAGGTTAGAGATCGTCTGCATCTGCTCCGTCTTCGCCTCAAAATTCTCCAGCGCACGGTCACCACAGAGCATGGAGAAACGCACGCCGCCCTTGTAATTCATCAGGGAAAGCACCTTGATCACGCCGATCTCTCCCGTGTAATCCACGTGTGTGCCGCAGCAGGCACAGATATCCGCCCCCGGAATCTCTACGATGCGAACCTGACCGGTCAGCTCTTTCTTGCTGCGGTAATCGATGGTTTTCAATTCCTCCTCACCCGGATATGTCACCTGTACCGGAAGATTCGCCCAGACAACCGCATTTGCCTTCTTCTCGATTTCCTTTAACTGTTCCCAGTTAAGCGGACCATTCAGATCGACCGTCACTTCATCGTGTCCCATATGAAATCCGACATTATCATATCCGTATGCGGCATGAATCAGCCCCGATATGATATGTTCTCCCGTATGTTGCTGCATGTTGGAAAAACGCTGTTCCCAGTCGATGGCCGCGTGAACGGTGCTTCCCACCTCCAGCGGCGCGTCCGTCTCATGAACAACCACGCCATGTTTCTCCTCCACATGTGTCACGTGCACTTCCCCGATCCGTCCGGTGTCCGACGGCTGTCCGCCGCCCTCCGGATAAAATCCGGTCTGGGAAAGTTCCACCTCAAATCCGTGCTTTGCCGGACGGCAGGCGGTGACGATGGCATCAAATTCTTTTACATACGGTGTCTGATAATATAACGGTTCCATTTTCATTCCTCTTTTCATTTCGTTGTACAATGTTCTGTGACAAATCGTTATGGATAAACATCCATGTCGATCCGCCCGGTTATCTCGGTTATCTCGATTATTTCAACAAAAAATTTATAGTAAAATATTTCCGTCCTAATTTTCCTGATTTATGGAAACTGTGGCAAGCTGCCCCTCATATGATGAAGTGTATAGAAAATCTCGGAGGACATAACCATGAGTGATTTAGCGGCTACCAACTGCGGTTGCGGATGTGATAACAACGGAGGAAGCTGCGGCTGTAATTGTGGCTGTGGATGCGGCGGTTTCGGCAACAACAACTGTCTCTTCCTGATTCTGATTCTGCTGTGCTGCGGCGGATGTGGCGGCGGATGCTTTGATCACGGATGCGGCGGCAACAACTGCGACTGCCTGATCTGGATCCTGCTTCTGTGCTGCTGCTGTGGCGGCGGTGGCTTTGGCTGCTGATAAACATCCGCCCATATCCAGCATATCTTTTGAGAATGCATCCATGTACATTTTAATACCGCAGATTTAACACCATCACATCTTATTTGCGCGTCAACTGATAAATCAATGCATTGCAGATCGCGGCGGCTACATTGCTGCCGCCCTTTCTGCCTCTTGCCACAATATAAGGAGTGTCCGGCAAGGATATAATCAATTCCTTGGACGGCACGACATTGACAAAGCCGACCGGCACGCCGATGATGAGCTTCGGGTGGATTTTTCCCTCCTGAATCAACTCGTACAGACGCACCAGCGCGGTCGGTGCATTCCCAACTGCAAAAATACAGTCTTTTCCCATTTCTGCCGCCTTGTCCATGCTGGCAACCGCACGGGTAGTCCCGGACGCTGCCGCTTTCTTCGCGACATCCTCGTCCGCCATAAAACAGTAGACCTCGCCGCCCAGCGACGCAAGCGCGCGCTTGTTGATGCCGGATTTTCCCATATTCGTATCAGTCACGATGCACGCCCCATTTTTCAGGGCTTCCAACGCCTTATCGACTGCGCCCGGTGAAAATACAAGCGAATCTGCGTACTCAAAGTCGGCTGTCGTGTGAATCACGCGTTTCACAATTGGTGCTTCTTTCTCCGGAAATGTCCGTTCCCCCAGCTCCTCGGTGATAATCTCAAAACTTCTCGCCTCGATCTCCGACGGCAATACCTGACTGAGTTCTTTCATTTTCTCATCCATCTATCTACACTCCCTCTTCCAGAATCCGGTAAATTGCTTCCATATCCAAGTACTTCCGCATCGTGTCTGCCAGCCGGTTGTACTGCTCTTCCCGGTATTTCTCATAATCAAACGATAATCCGCCGACTTCCGGCTCCATTCCTTTTTCTTTCATCAGCGCACAGACAATCGTCTCCGCCACCTCTGCCTTGTCAAAAATGCCGTGGACGTAAGTGCCGTAAAGGTTGTCCCGGCAGCAGCCATCCTGTTTTTCAGTGTGGTTTCCCGCCTGTTCTTCCCTGAGTTTCAATAAACTATGATTTACGGCTTTTTCCTGCTCCTTGATCACGTTCTTAACAATATCACCGCCGACAGATGATGTCTCTCCCATATGTATTTCATACCCTTCCGCCTCCATCCCCGAAAGCCCGGAAAAGATACCGCTGACCGTCCCGAAACATCCCTTGACCTGCGTCCTGGTCTTTTCTTCCTGAAACTGTGTCTGTAACGGCAGAAGTCCCATACCGGAGATCTCACGCCCAGGCACACCCGCCTCGGTTCCTTCCTGATCTGACAGCGTCTGTCCCATCATCTGATAGCCGCCGCAGATGCCCCAGATCGGCGTTCCTCCGGCTGCTTTCTTTAAAACTGCCGCTTCCAGACCATTCTGCCGCATCCAGAGCAGATCCTCGATGGTATTCTTCGTTCCCGGAAGAACAATCAGATCCGGTCGTCCCAGCTCAGACAGGCGGCTCACATAACGCACCGAAACGCCGGGGAGCGGGTCAAAGACGTTCAGGTCAGTGAAATTGGATAAACGCGGAAAGCGGATGGCTGCAATGTCGATCCATGCCTCTACATGTTTTTCAGATGACTCGTTTTCCTGTTTAAGGGTATTATTCCGCCCTGTGGATGAAAGGCGGCTGCTTAAGCTATCCTCGTCCTCGATATCCACATCCATGTACGGAACGACGCCGACCACCGGAATCTTGCATAATTTCTCGATCATCTCAACACCTGGATCCAGGATCGTCTTATCGCCGCGGAATTTGTTGATGATAAGCCCCTTTACCATCGCCTGTTCATCCGGTTCCAGAAGCGCTACCGTTCCATAGAGCTGTGCAAACACGCCGCCCCGGTCGATGTCCCCGGCAAGCAGTACTGGCGCACCCGCCATGCGCGCCATTCCCATGTTCACGATATCATCCGATTTTAAGTTGATCTCCGCCGGGCTGCCGGCGCCCTCGATCACGATGATATCGTACTGTTCGGACAAGTGCTGAAACGCTTTCTTGATTTCCGGGATTAGCTGCTTTTTATACTTGAAATATTCCTTCGCGGGCATTGTGCCGATCGGAACACCGCGCACGATCACCTGAGAACCGACATCGCTGGATGGCTTTAAGAGAATCGGATTCATGTCCACCGATGGATCACAGCCCGCCGCCTGCGCCTGCACTACCTGTGCGCGTCCCATTTCCAATCCCTCGCTGGTAATATAGGAGTTCAGCGCCATATTCTGCGATTTAAACGGCGCCACGCGATAGCCGTCCTGCTTGAAAATCCGGCAGAGTCCCGCCGCCAGCAGGCTTTTTCCCGCATTGGACATCGTTCCCTGTATCATGATTGCTTTTGCCACGGTGAAATCCTCCTTATTTTTGAGTGTCTTACCAAATAATGGTTGCTCAAAGCTATTTAATTTAGAAGCTATTTTGTGCTTAACCGAAATTATTTTTCTGCCATTTGTCCTTTCAAATGACAGAGGCTATTTTATGGGTTCGTGTAACTGTTCAGTACCTTCACAGTCACGCGCAAAAATCCATTAAAAATTGCCTACGGCAATGGGATTTTTGCCTGCTGGCCCATGTTTTCGTACGGTCAGCGCAGTAAATGCGCAGACCTACTGAACAGTTACGGGTTCGTTTTATATTACAAATTCACATTGTGTTTTTCTTCAGATTGTACCTCTTTCAAAATATTTATCAACCTTTCATTTTCTCCCCGGTTCCGCACCGCCACCCGGTAATAATGACGGCTCAGCCCTTCAAAATTCTCACAGGCGCGAATCAAAATGCCATGCTCTAAACACCCCTGTTTGTAATCGCGCGAATCCTCATCCGGCGAACGGAACAACAGATAATTTGTCTGGGACGGATAAACGATAAATCCCAGTTCTTCCAGTTTTTCCGCCAGCCGCGGACGTTCCGTCTGCAAAGATTTAACCGTCCATTCCAGCAGATTTCCTTCTGAATGATCCGCCAGTACCACAAATGCCGCCACCCCGCCCGCCTGTGCCGGAGCCGAGACACTCCACGGCTGGCGGAACTTCTCGAGGCGTTCCCGGAGTCCGGCATTGGGGATGATGCCATAGCCCAGGCGAAGGCCTGCCATTGAGCAGATTTTGGTCAAGGCATTTAAGAGGATAACGTGATCTCCAACACCATTTAACAAATTTCCAACAAACGAACATTCTCTCCGTGTATCCAAAAACCACTGAAAACACTCGTCCAGCATAAGCCAGGTATGTGTTTCCCGGCAGACCTGTGCCAACCTTTCCAGTTCGGTGGCTGAAATAGCGCGCCCTGTCGGGTTATTGGGATTTCCGAGAATCAAAATTTTTTCCCAGACGTTTTCATGTTTAGAGGATAAAGTTGGGACCGAATCTATCTTCGATGCATCCCCGGAGCCATCGCAAAGCATGGCATACAATTCTTCCCTCGCACTCTCCAGGGAAAATCCATTTTCATCCTTTAAATGAAGCCACCGGATCTCGCAGCCGCACATCCGAAGCGCCTGCTCATACTCCGAAAATCCCGGTGCCAGCAAAATCGCCTGTTTGGGCCGAATCGCTGAGACAACTGCATATAAAATATCCGAAGCACCGTTTCCAAACACGAGCCAGTCCTTCGGAATCGGCGTGCCGTCTGCCTCATAAAAAGCAGCCGCTGCACGCCGCAGCTTCCGGCATAAAGCATCCGGATATTGTTCCCAAGCAGCCGACGATGCTATCACAGCATCACGGACAGCCTGCGGCATTCCAAGACGATTTGTATTGACTGAAAAATCTAACTCTACGGCTGCATCACCGTAAATATCGCCGCCGTGCGTGTATGGCATAGATGCTTCCTCCCTGTTGTTCCCTCTTTTTTGTGTATTCTTTATCTGGTTACTCTTTCCTTCGTTCATTCTGTTTTTGATATTTTTATCTGTTTGATTGCTTCATTATTTGGATTTTTTGACTTTTTTATATTCTTCTTTGTTAAAATTCCCTTATCAAAACAAAATCACAGCCCGCATCACCAGTGCCAGAAGTCCCATGATTCCCGCCGCTCCATACATCAGGCGGTTGACACGGCGGATGTCCTGCGGTTCAATCGGGTGTATCTCATCACCGATATATGGCTTCGGAACTAACTTGCCGAAATACCAGGCATCGCCCGCCAGTCGCAAGCCCAGCGCGCCGGCGCATGCCGACTCGGTCTGCGCGGAATTGGGGCTTTTGTGGTTCCGGCGATCACGCCGCCAGATACGGTAAGCATTCTTTCCGTCATATCGTAAAAGGTATGCAGATACTATCAATAAAAGCGCTGCCAGGCGCGACGGAATCAGGTTTACCAGATCGTCCAGTTTTGCTGCCGCGCGTCCAAAATGCAGATACCTGTCATTTTTATATCCGACCATCGAATCCATCGTGTTGACTGCCTTGTACAGCCAGCCAAGAAGCGGACCTCCGATCGCCAGATAAAACAAAGGCGCAATCACTCCATCCGACGCATTTTCCGCTACCGTCTCAACTGCCGCCCGTGCGATCCCCGCCTCTGAAAGAGGTTTCGTATCGCGCCCGACAATCATCGACACTGCATAGCGGGCTCCCTCGATCTCTCCCGCCTCCAGCTTCCGGCAGACCGCCATGCTCTCATCCCGCAGGGAGCGCGCCGCCAGCAGATAGTAAGTCATGACCGCCTCGACTATTGTCTGAATCCAGATGCCGCCCAGACGGGAAATCCAGAGGATTGCGCCTGCCACACTGCCTGTCACAAGCAGCACCAGACACACAAAAAGAACACCCGCGCGGCGTTCCCCCCGTTCCGTTGCATGCTTTTTTCCAGCTGGACGCAAATATTTTTCCAGCCACACAATCAGATTTCCGATCGCCCGGACCGGATGCGGCATCGAATGCGGATCACCCAGGCACAGATCCAGAAGATAACCTGCCAGAATCGCAGCTAAGTGATATCCGACCATTCTGCCTTCTATCATTCCTGTCAATACTTTACTGATTGCTGTCATTTTGTCTACTCCCAACTATTCTTTTATTTGATCCGCATTCCCAGACCGCAGATAACCCGGTGCACTTCCTCCGAATATGCGGCAATCCGCTGGCAAATGCGCCCGTCTGTCTCCCGATAATCGCGCTCAAATGCTTCCATCGGCACAATGCCGCAGCCGATTTCATCCGCCGTCACGAATGCATCCGGATTTTCCTGCATCAGGCGTTCTGCAAACACGTATGGATCGCGCCCGGCTTCCATCTCACGCCTCACAAACAGTTCAAAATGCGTGATCAGATCCGCCTGCACGATCGTCTGTTCGTCCGTTTCTAATCTCCCATCCGCGATGCGTGCCGTAACTCTACACGCTTCTGGATTTTTCGATCGATTCAGAACGGTGGATAAGTCTTTTGTTTTCCTCCGTTCCAAAGTACGTTTTTCCCACAATTTCATCGCATACGCTGTCTTTCCTTGTTCCCTGCCACCAATTATAAAAATCATTCTGCTTTTCCTCGCTTAAAAATTCAAAAACCGCAGGCACGTACCTGCCAGCCGCATCGCCGCCAGCACCAGCACCACATTCCGCTCGCAGCTCTGCAGAAAATGCCCTGCCAGATCGCCGTTGATGCCGCCAAATTCCCGCATGGAAAAACGATAATAACAAACGAAAGTCGCAAGTACTGTTAAGGCTGCCAGAGCGCCGCGCAGATGTCCCCAGTAAATCATCCAGCTGATCGCCAACACTGCTAAAACTGCCATACTCTCGCGAACAACCTTTGTCTCGGCACTTCTGGAAAATTCAGCGGCAAGCCCGTCCTTTTTCGCCTTTGGAAATGCCACCACCGAATAGCCGCTGCAGGCGCGTTCCAGCATAAGCGCCCCCGGCAGCAGCCACACATCGGCTCCCACAAGCTCAGAAACTGCCCCCGCATAGAGAAGCAGGTACAGCCCCAGACCGATGATCGCAAACGCCCCCGTATGGGGATCTTTTAAAATCGCCAGCTTTTTTTCCCGCTCGCCGTAGGAATGGCGCGCATCCGTCACATCGAGATACCCGTCCATATGGATTCCACCAGTAATCAATAGTGGAACCGCCGTCAACAGGCAGGTCCGGAACAGAACGCCAGCGCCCAAAACTTCACAGAGCGCAAACGTGGCTATCTCTACCGCCCCGATCACCGCCCCGATCAGCGGAAAAAAACAAAGCGCATAGCGCATCCGCTCTTCCGTCCAGTCCATGCGCGGCATCGGAATGCGTGAATACATGGAAAATGCAATGACAAAACTTCCTATCAGATTCAATCTTCGATCCCCCCCTGACTCTATTCTGGCAACCATAACTTTAGCAGGCATTCCACTCTGTTCCACTCACTGACTACCCTACATCTTTTGTCCTTTCATCGGCTGCAAAAACAGGTGTTGACACCGCAAGCGGAATTCCATACACCACTTCCGTCACCGAATCCGCCATCTGTCCCAGTTCCCGGTTGATCCGTCCCAGAAGCTCTATGTACCGCTCCGATTCCAGATCATACGTCACACCGTCCGAAAAGATCTCATTCGTTACAATGATAAGGTCATGGCACTGGTTTTGCAAGTGTTTTATTCCTTGCAGAATCCGCTCTTGCGCACCATTTTCCTGAGCATAAAATTCATTGAGGACAAGGTTGGACATACATTCAAGGAGAAGCACTGGTTTTTGTGCCACTCGGCAGGACTCCCAGCGCTTCAAACTATCATTTTCCTGTTCAGCGTCCAAACCAGCCGAATTGGACTCTTCGAATCTCTCCTCTAATTCTAATGTTTCTAACCCCGTATACCGCTCAATCGTCTCAAACCCTTTTGCCGCGCGCATCCGCCGATGGCGCTCCACCCGTTTTCTGCCTTCATCATCCCAAATCCGCATCGTCGCCAGATACCAGAGTGTCCCACCGTTCCTGTTCCGGCACTGCACGGCAGTCTGTTCGGCATATTCGGACTTGCCGCTGCCACTGCCGCCTGTAACTATATATAACATCGTTCATTTATCCTCTTTTTCACCGAATTGCAGCAGTTTCCATGCTTTAAAAACATACGCAAAAAATGTTTTAATCCGTATATCTCATCACACCAGCGGCTTATATTCCTCTATTTCCATCTCCGCAAACGTATCCATATCCCGGTAAATGGACAGCGCCATATCCAGCAGTGGAAACAGCGCCAGCGCCCCTGTACCTTCTCCGAGTCGAAGTCCCGCCTGGATAGCCGGAGTTACTCCTATCAAATCAAGCAGCCAGATAGACGCCGGTTCCGCCGATACATGGGCTGCCAGCATATAGTCCGTCGCTGCCGGTGCAATTCTTCCAGCAGCTGCCGCCGCAGCTGCCGCGATAACCCCGTCAATCACAACCGGAACATGATAGATGGCTCCGCCCAAAAAAGCACCTGCCATCGCCGCCAGATCGAATCCGCCTACCTTTTGCAATACCTCCATGCCATCCATGGGATCCGGGTGATGCAGTCCGATTCCACGCCGGATTGCCTCCGTTTTCCGTTTCAATCCAGCCGAATCTAAACCCGCCCCAGCTCCAGTGACAAGTTCTGGATCCTTTTGCAGCAGAACCGATGCGACCGCACTGCTGGTCGTCGTATTGCCGATCCCCATTTCACCCACTGCAGACAAGCGGTACCCCTGCTCCTTCAGCACACGCACTGCATCGATTCCCGTCAAAATGGCTGTCAACACCTCCTGGCGCGTCATCGCTGCTGCTTTTGTAAAATTGGAAGTTCCACGGCGGATTTTCCGTTCCGTTAGGGGATGAAGTTCTCCCCGATGTTCTACCTCACAGGCAATTCCCATATCGATCGGAAACACATCTGTCTCTGCCTTTTCTGCCATCAGGCAGGAACAGCTCCTCCCGCGTGTCATATTCGAAACAACTGCCGCCGTAACCTCCTGCCCGGTCTGTGATACTCCTTCTTCGACTACCCCATTATCTGCGCAAAAAATTAAAAGCGCACGCTTGGAGAAGTCTGGCACTTCCTCCCCCTGCGCTGCCGCCGCCCGCACAATATCTTCCTCCAGGACTCCCAGACTGCCAAGCGGTTTTGCCACATGCCCCCAATGCTTTTCTGCCTGCTCCCGGATTGTCTTGTCCGCTGGTACAATCTGTTTCTTAAGCTGGTCAAACCGTATTTCCAGCTCTTTTTCCGAAAAATGCCGAAAATCTTCCAGGGATTCCAATGTCTTCATATTCTCCTGCTGCATCTATATGTTCCTCCCGTTTTCGTTTCCGCCCTTTTCCATGGGTCCGTGAACGGGCGTACCCTTTCAGTCTATCGTTTACCGGTTCAAAATTCCGCCTATGATTGTACCATTGACCGGAACAATACGCAAATACAAATTTGTTCTCACACCGAAAGCATGAAAAAGAATGTGCCTTGGCACATCCTTTTTCAAACCCATCTTATAAAATTCCATTTCACGTATCCATACAAAACATACGATCTTAGGAAACGCAATCACTTAATCCTCACGCAACCCCTTTCAACATCCACTCATACGCATCATACGCCGTCCGCAGGGAAATCTCGGCAGTCTCTAGTTCTGCTTTTTTCTGCAGATAAGACGCCTCACCCTGTAAATACGTTGCTTTATTAATCGCACCGGACTGATACTTAATCTGGGTGGCGCCGTATGTTTTTTCGGCAGACTGGCAGGCTGCCTGCGCCGCGTCGCGTTCTAGGCTTAATGCCGCTATCTCAGCGTACTGCTCATCCGCTGAGGCGCTTGCGGCGCTCTCGGCTTCCTCGATCTGCTGGTGGCGCAGCTTGCGCGCTGCATCTCCGGTTGCGGAGGATCGTCTGGCTGATTTGACACTGGAACTTGCAATGACAGCTGCCGCGCGGTCCGCATCCAGATTCATAGAAACCAGTTCCGTTGCCGATACGGCTGGAATTTCCCCCAGCGTAATAGAAGTTCCGCTCTTTCCAAGTAAAATGGCAAGCTGGCGCAGCGCCTTATTTGCCTGATCGGTCGTGGATTGTAATGCTGTCTGGGCGCTTAGCAGGTTTTTCTGAGCTTGCAACAGATCCGTCTCCGTGCAAAGCCCCGCTGCCAGTTCCCGCTCTTTGCGATCCACCTGCGCCTGATAGTTCTCTGCCGTCTTGGCAGCCGCCTCCACCTCGTCCTGAAGCTGCCGGCAGGTGCCCCACTGGATCTGTGCGGTCTTTACGACCTGCCAGACCGTCCGGTTTCTGGACGCACGGCTTGACGCCGAATTTAAGGAAGTGAGGGACTTTTTATACTGCTTCGCTGCCATCGACAGCGTTTGTGCATTTCGCTCATAGGTGCCGATCAGTGCCTCATCTCCGCCCGCATCTTCGAGCTCATCTGCTTTATAGTTCATATCCCGGGCACCGGAAATCATCGCATCGTAGGCTTCCTGGTAGACGGCAAGGCTGTCCTGATAACTGTAATCGGCGCTGACAGCCGTTCCATTGCCGCGCCGCACCAGCGCCTCCAGTTCCCCGTACTCTATCACAGAATCCGCGAGCTCTTCCTCCGTATAGGAGCCGGACTGGCTGGCGATCGTGTTGTCTGCGCTGTTTTCGGTTATGGTGCCATCTTCCAGCGCCGGACCATCTGCCTCGCTGTCTGAATCACTTTCAGTGCCGGAAATCAAAGGCGTTTTCGCCGCCTGCGCCGGGCTCGATACAAGAATACAAGCCGCCAGGGCAATTCCGATCGAACGACTCAATCTGCTTTTTCCGATTCGTTTCACATTATGACCGTCCAGATGCACATCCAAAGCACTTGCACCGCTTCGGTCTCTTTCTTGCCCCTTGCGCATCTTTTGCTCTGTCCCAGCTTCCGCGTTCATCCATTTTCCTTTCAGATTTCGCATCATCCGCCTACCCCTTTCTACTGCGTGGATGCCAGGCCGTCCACCGCCCACTGGTAGGCGAGCTGCGCCTGGAGAAGCGACATCGCTGCCGTCTCCTTTGCCACGGATGCCGATTCATAGGAATAGGTTGCGCTCTGGTATGCGTTCTGGCTGATAAGTCCGGCTGCCAGCTTGCGGTCGTTGGTCTGTTTCGTCTTTTCTTCTAATTCAAGGCTGCGTTTTGCCTGTTCATACTGTGCCTCAGACAGCTTCAGATTCTGATAAACCGACTGGACATTCGACTTGACTGCCTCCTTCCCGCTGGTCAGAGTTGTCTGGTACTGCTCTTTAAGGGTGCTTGTCATCGCGTTGTTGACCTGACGTGCCAGAATCTTTAACTGATAATTATTTTCCTGCGCTTTCGCAATGTCCTCTTCGAGGTTGATCGATGCACTCATCTGTTCCTGCGGATCCGGTAATGCACAGATTTCTACTGATGCGCCGTATTTCCATCCAAGCATCTGACACAGGGATTCCTTCGTCGATGCAATACTGCTTTCCGCCGTCATGATAGACGCCTGCGCCTTTAAAAGAGCCTCCTTGGCATCCAGCACATCCGTCTGGGTCGCGCTTCCGGATGAAAGCTTTAAGTTTGCCGTCTCATAGTCTTTTTCTGCCTTGGACACCTGGTTCTGCACACTCTTTAAGTTTTCCTGGGCATTCCAGTACTGGATCATCAGGTTCTGCGCCTGCTGTACCAACGATTTCTCGGTCTGCGTATACCCCCACGCCTTAACATTCGCATCATCGACGTTATTATCGCCCTGCTCGCGCATCTGGGTCGCGGAAGCCTCGCTTCTCTGTGCTGCTGCCAGTGCGGAACCATAGTTCGCATCGTCTGAATCCGGGTACTCGATGCTGCTCTCGATCTCATCTGCCGCGTCATAATATTCCTGCGCGATCTCATTGCTGTTCTTGCCCTGATAATCCTTGTACTCGATCCGGTTCTTCTCCACCGTGCTGTTGTACTCATGGATCAAGTCAGCAATCTCATCAAACTCGAGCTTATCATCCTGCAGCGAAGCCCATTTTTCTGTGGAATATGCAAATTGCGGGCTGGCTGCCAACACCTGGACCGGCGCACCTGCCACCAGAAAAAGCCCCAGTGAGCAGGCTGCTGCACCGGCCGCAATCCGATGCTTCAGACATATTTTTTTATTTCGATTCATGTATGTCACTCCATTCCGATATATCTGATTTTAACAATTATCCTATTCTGTTTCCAATTAATCTATGTCCGGTATCTCTTCCTTTGGTTTCCGGCTCAGTAATGCGTAATATACTGGGACCATGAAGAGCGCGACAATCACACCTGCGCTCAGACCGCCGATATCTACGATCGCCAGACCCTGTGTTGTGGAACCGCTGCTTCCGATTGCCAGTGCCATCGGGATCATCGCGAGGATGGTTGTCATACTTGTCATCAGAATCGGTCGGATACGGGTCGCACCTGCCTCGATGAGCGCTGTCCGCAGATCCATCGTGGAGCGATACTGGTTGACCGTATCCACGTAGAGAATACCGTTATTTACAACAGTTCCGACCAGAATCAGGAAGCCAAGCAGGGACGTCATACTGATGCTGACGCCGGTCAGCTTCAGTAATCCGAAGGAACCAACCAAACTGAACGGAATGGTCGTCATAACCATGATGGAAAACTTCACAGACTCAAACTGTGCCGCCATGACAACGAATACCAGGAAGACTGCAATCGCAATCGCGCGGTACAGGGAGCTGAACTCACTCTTCATCATACGGTCACGGCTGTTCTGCCCAATGCTGATTGTACCGCTTAAGTTCGGAGTAATTACCTCACTGTTGATTTGCTGCTGTACATTATCACCGGTGTAATCAGCAGAGATTGTGATCTCATATGCACCGTCGGTTCTGGAAATCGAAGCCGGGCTATCCTCAAATACGACATTTGCCACATCGGTCAGCGCCACCTTCTGTCCGTTTGTTCCCGTCAAAATAATATCTTTTATGTTATCAACTGTCTCGTACTCGCCCTCCGGATACTCAACCGTTACCGTAATGTCCTCGCCGTCAATTTTAAGTGTCGTCGCGTCGATACCACTCAACATCTGGTTGATCGTCGTTCCGATGCTGGAAGCCGTAAGTCCATACGCCTTTGCCATAACTGGATCAACCTTCAGGGTAATGATCGGTGCATTATTCTCAATACTGGAATGGATGTTGATGACATCCGTTCTTGCTGTCATTTCCTTGACAATCTTATCACTAACTTCTTTTAATTCATCATACTGCGTGCCGTGAAGAATCACTTCATAGCCGCGCTGTCTTCCCATGAAGCTCATGGAAGTCGATGCCGATACGTCGATCGTACAGTTTGCAATGTTATCCATCTCTTTCTGCCACTGATCGGCTACATCGTCTGTTTTCATGGTACGGTCATCTTTCAGATAGGCACTGATCTCGCCGCTGTCTCCGTTGTAACGCAGCATGTACGAATCAACCTGGTCGCTCGCGGAAACAATCGCCTCCGCTTCTGCCAGCGCCTCCTCGATCTTTTCCTGTTTCAGACCCGGACGCGTCTCAATGCTGACACTGACCGTACCGGTATCATCCGATGTCATCAGCTCCGTCTGCATTCCGCTCGCCAGAATTACCGTCAGTACAAGTACCAGAACCGAAAATCCCATAACCATCGCCTTGTGGTTTAACAGACGGTCCATGATGCCGCGGTACCATTTCTGTAAACGTTCAATCGGACGTCCCATCAGGGCGCGCTTCGCCTCGCTCGGTTTATAGAACAGATAACACAGCGGAACCACCGTCATCGCAGAAAGCAGGGACGCCGACATACAGAATACGATCGTGAATCCCAGCGGTTTGAACATCTGTCCGGTCATACCGTTTAAGAATGCCAGCGGCAGGAATACGACACAGGTCGTGATCGTCGAACCGATGATCGAATTGATGACAATGCCGGTTCCGTGAAGCGCTGCTGAAAAATAGCCAAGCGCCCCCTTGTCTTCCTGCTCCGCCGTTGCACGGAAACAGCTCTCCAGTACAACGATCGAGTTATCGACCATCATGCCGACGCCGAGTACCAGCGCACTCATCGTGATAACGTTCAACGAAAATCCTGCCATCGTGATCGCAATCAAGGACATCAAAATCGAAGTCGGAATGGAACTTCCGACGATCAAGGACGCCTTATAATCGCCAAAGAACAGAAAAATGATGAGCATGGAGATGATAACCGCCAGAACCATTGTCTCTGCTACGTCTTTTAAGGAATCAAGAATCGTGTCAGATGTATCATTTGCAACCGTGATCGTCAGATCCGAATCATCTGCCATCAATTCTTCAATTTTCTCTTTTACAGCCGAGGACACTTCCATATCTGTGCTGTCCTGCTGCTTCTGAATCGAAACGGAGATCGTCTCCTGACCGTTGTAACGGGAAATGCCGCCCCGGTCTTTCGTTGCCTCATACACATTTGCCACATCCGACAGAGAAATAATCTGTCCTGCCGGCGTCTTGATTGGAATATCCTGCAGCTCATTTACCTGTTCTGTTTTTAAGGAGGTAGTAACGGAAAGCTCCAGGTTTCCGGCATCTGCCTCACCCGACGGGGATGCCACGTTCGCATCGCTGATCGCACTCGCAACATCCTGCATGGTCAGATTGTACTGATCCATTTTTTCAGACTGTAATTCAATGCTGACGTACTTAGAAGAACCGCCTCGCGTCTCAATGTTTGCAATTGAAGAAATTCGCTCTAATTCAGGTACTATCTTCTGATCCACATAATCGTAGAGGTTTGTCTGCGTTTTATGTGCAATCGAAAGCATCATGCTGTCTCCTTGATTGGAGTTCATCGACATAACGCTCGGTTCCACATCATCCGGCAGCGCCCGCTGGATATTGTCCAGTTTCTGCTTTAAGTTGTCATACGCCTCATCCATATCGGTGCCGTAATCGTACTGAAGCATGATCATCGAACGTCCATCGCTCGATGTGGAGGAAATCGTGTCCACGCCTTCCATCGTGCCGATCGCCTCCTCGATCGGTTCGGTTACCAGCTCGCTGATATCCTCCGGTCCTGCGCCTGAATAATTTGCCATGATAATCAGCATCGGCGTCTCCATATCCGGCATCTGCTCCAGCTTTGCCGAAAAGACCGATGAAATGCCGAATACAACCAGACACAACAGAGCCATGACAGTAGTAACCGGATGTTTCAGGATATATTTCGTTACTCCCATGTCTTACATTCCTCCTGTCCTACTGTTTCTGTTCATTTTTTGCATCGTTCGGAGCACCTGCACCACCCGAAGGCTGATCGTTTCCGCCATCTGCCGGAGCGCCCGCTTTCTGTCCATTTTCAGAGCCTGCCGGGGCATCGGCTTTCTGGTTTCCAGCTTCATCCGCTGCTGCCGCATCTGTTTCTTCACCCTTTAAGTTAACAGTTGAACCCTCATAAAGCTGGGAACTCCATGTACTGATGACGAGATCATCTGCCGTCAGCCCCGACTTGATCTCCGCCAGCTCTGTATTATAAAGCCCCACTTCGACTTCCACTTTATGTACCGTTCCGTCCTGGTAAACATAGACATTTCCAACGCCGTTATCATAGTAGATCGCATCTACCGGCACAGTCATGACATTCTCTGCACGCTCAGAAGTTACTGTTACCTTGACAGTACTTCCCGTTGAAAGGCTGTTCGCCTCCGGCAGCTCTGCCTTTATCTTAAACAGACCGTTGCTCTCGTCCGCCATGCTGCTGACATCGGTAATCACACCATCATAAGTCGTTCCATCTTTTACAATCGTCATCGCGTCGCCCTGGTTTAAGTTGCTCATAACACGCTCGGATACGTAGAACGATACCCTTTTATCTCCCTCACCGGAGATAACGCAGAGCTGCGCCTGCTGGTTGACATGATCATATACATCAATATCCATCGTCTCAATCTTGCCGGAGATCGGTGCGGTCACAGAACTGTATTCCACCTGGCGATCGTAGTTTAATTTTGCCGATTCATAATTTAACTGTGCCGTCTTCGCCTGGTTCTGATACTGCTCCCATTCCTGATCAGAAATATCTCCTCCCTGATAAAGAAGCTGCATACGGCTTAAATTGCTCTGTGCCTCGGTCAGGTTAACAGAGGCGGAGTCCATCGCATTTTTCGCCGTCTCAACCTGTTCGGTATTGATCGTACAGAGAAGCTGACCCGCTGTCACCATATCACCGACGCTGACGTTGACACCCGTCACATCGCCAGATGCCTTCGCATAGACATAGACAACGTCCGATGCCTCGACAGTACCGGATGTGCTGGTTGTCCGCTCGATCGTTCCGCTCTTTGGATTCTCAGCCGCAACCGTCGCCACATTGTCCATCTGCGTGTCCTGCATACCGCCTGGACCGCCCGGACCGCCGCCGAAACCTCCTTTGCTGCCACCCTTGAAACGCATAAAAAGCGCCGCAAGTACGAACACCACCACCACCGCGATGATGGCTGTTTTCTTTTTATTCTGCTTTGCCGCTTCCATCAGAGAAGATAGTTTACTCATTTCGCATATTCCTTTCTGGTTTTTCCTGATTGTCCCTAGTATAACATCCCATTTTTAAACGAGTTTCAACTACATATAAACTGAATGTAAACGAACCGTGAAAAAAATGTGTTGCACCGTTCACAATCAGTTTAAACTTATGTGGTATACTATGAGTACTTATGATATTACATCTTTTTAATTGAATTATAGGGAGGTTTTACGGATATGTTTCACATTCTCGTGGTAGAAGATGATGCGAAACTGCGTTCCCTGTTCTGCACGGTACTCACCAACAATGGTTATCTGGCGCTTCCGGCAGAAAGCGGCGAAAAAGCATTATCTCTTTTAGATTCTGAATATGTAGATCTCATTATTTCGGATATTATGATGTCCGGAATGGACGGATATGAACTGATTGATCACCTGCGGACGAGTGGATTTACGATGCCGATCCTGATTATCACCGCCAAAGAGCGCTTCGAAGACAAGCAGCGCGGCTTTCAGGCAGGCACGGATGACTACATGGTGAAGCCGATCGATGTCAATGAGATGGTTCTGCGGGTTGGCGCCCTGCTCAAACGCGCCAAGATCGCGACGGAGCATCGGATTGTCTGCCAAAATACGATTCTCGACTACGATGCACTGACGGTCACGGTCAACGGGCAGGAGACACTTCTGCCGCAGAAAGAATTTTATCTTCTATATAAATTACTTTCTTATCCAAATAAGATTTTCACGAGGCAGCAACTCATGGACGAAATCTGGGGGCTTGACTCGACAACCGACGAACGGACGGTCGATGTGCATGTCAACCGGCTGCGCGAACGGTTTAAAAACTGCGATGATTTTATCATCATGACCGTGCGGGGTCTCGGCTATAAGGCGGTGAAAACAGAAGCATGATCAACAAGAACTTTACCAAATATTTCCAGATTCCGCTCTACTGGCTGACCCTCCTGGTCTTTTTCTTCCTGGTGTCCTCGTTGATGCCGATGCTGACCGGATATTTTGTCTCGCTGCTCACAAGCGGAACAGATAAACACGAAGTTTTTCGGATTTTCGGTCCAAATTTTCCGAGTCTGATGTCATTTTTGAGCAGCCTTGCATTCAGTATCGCGCTGTCGCTGTTCCTCTGGTCGAAAATTCTCTGCCCCATCGGTTCCATAAGCCTTGCCGCTAAGCAGGTAGCAGACGGAGACTTTTCTGTTCATGTGCCAAATTCGAAGTCTTTGCAGGCGATCTGTGAACTAACCGACAATTTTAACCGTATGGTGCAGGAGTTAAACAGCATCGAATCGCTGCGAAATGATTTCGTGACCACGGTTTCCCATGAGTTCAAGACACCGCTCGCCGCCATCGAGGGCTATGCGACATTGCTGCAGGATCCATCGCTCTCAGAGGCGGACCGGAATGAATACACGCGCATCATCATCGACAGCACGCGCCAGCTCACCACGATGACCGGCAACATTCTTCTGCTTTCCCGCCTGGAAAAGCAGGAGATCGTGACCGGTCGCACGACGTTCAGCCTCGACGAACAAATCCGGCAGACGATTCTTCTGTTGGAACCGCTCTGGGAGAAAAAGCATCTGAATCTCGACATTGATTTGACAGCGTGCAAATTTTACGGCAACTGTGAGATGCTGCAGCAGGTCTGGATCAATCTCCTGCAAAATGCCATCAAATTCACCCCGGCTGGCGGTATGCTTTCTGCCAAACTCGTTATCACAGGCGATAAGGTGCGTGTCTCCATCCGCGATACAGGTGTCGGCATGGATGATGCCACGATAAAACGGATCTTTGAAAAATTTTACAGCAAGAACTCCGATCCCAATGAAAAGGGCAACGGGCTGGGGCTTTCCATCACGAAACGGATCATCGACCTGATGCACGGAACCATCGAGGTATCCAGCCAGGTGGACGAGGGTAGCTGCTTTACAGTGATTCTGCCACTTGAAAAAGCATAGAATCTCATCGGCAAAACATATTGTACCCGACAATCATCAGAGAAATGGCGATGCTGACCCATAGAAAATTCTTTGGGAAAATGAGCACCAGGGTCATGCCAAATCCCATTGAAAAAAGGACTAAACCAAATAAACGCTTCATAGAATGATACCTCTCTGAAATGTCTGTTTTCAAAAGAAGTTAAATAGCAGGCGATCATTGCCAGAGACATCTGACATTCGATCGTGTGCTATGATCATTCTATGAAGCGTTTTGATTTTAATTTCTTTATTTCTTCTCTTCCATCTCGCCCGCCATTTTCTCAGCTGTCTGCATCGTCTCCGCATCGATCGGTCCGGTGCTTCCGCCGACAAATTTATTGACGAGATCCGGTGCCATGTCGAGAACCTTGGTCAATGCATCCTGATGCTTGATATTGACCACCTTCGTCATGCCATTCTGAATGACCAGCACCGCGCTCGGCGTCATCTTGGCGCTCATGCCGCCCGCATTCTTCTCTTTCGCCGACTGACCAAACGCGCCCGCCGCCATGCCGCAGGTTACATCCACGAGTGGAAGTATAATCGCATCGCCAACTGTCACTGGCTCTCCCACGACTGTCTTTGTTGTGACGAACTCATCCATACCCTGAAATAATGCACCGATTGTCGATGCAAACTGATTGTCTGCCATATTATCTTCCTCCTCGGTTTCTATATTTATAAACCTGTGTCCGTACATTCTTATCCATCCAGATCCGAAGCGCCATCAATGCCAGCACGCCAATCTGGACTCTGCCCCGGAACGAAAGCTCCCCGTCCAGCGCATTTGCATCCATGACCGGAGTCAAATCAACCTTCTTTCCGTAAACTGGATACAAAAAAGCCGCCACACTCAAAATTTGTCCCATCAAATAAGGATCCTCCACGCCAAACGTAACCTGCCCGGACAGCTTTCTGGGAAATATATGCCGCAGAATTCGCATGAGCTGGCGTTTGATCAGGCGAAATGACTTCTGATTTTCTTCATTTTCTATAAATGCAAGGACGGATTGGCGTTTGTGCTCCAGGTTGTTGATTCGGGTAAGCAGCTTTGAGAGGGATTGCCGCAGGGCGCTCCATTTTTGTTTGAACCAGCTAATGATTCTATGAAGGAACGATTCACGCTTTTCCTGGCTGGGATTTGATTTTAATTCATTCTTTGCCCGATGCGTTTCTCCTTCTGCCTCGGACACTCCCGCCTCCTTCACATCTGGAAATGCATCTGCATTCTTCACAGCTGGAGACATTTCCGCCTCCCTCTGCGCACTCCGTCTCTTCACCGCCTCCTCCAGCAGCCTGGCAGTTTCCTCCGCTTTCTCGAGCGCGGCGTCTGTCTTCTCCGATGCTGCTTCCGCCCGCAAAATCAGTTCACCGGTGTCTAAATCATCATCCTCTGTTTTCTCCTGCGCATTTACAAATTCCAGCTCATCCGAATCCGCTGCCTGCGTGCCTTCCCGCACACGCCCAGATTCCGTATCTTTCTCTTCACTCTCACTCCCGAAAATCCGGAATCCAAACAACTTAACCGCATATCGAAGCCCATTTTTATAAGCAATCCGCAGCGACACCGCATGAAGCAGCCAATGGATATGCAGATGCACGCCAAAATCCTTGATACTGTGGTAGCTTCCGTTCCCCCGGTATCGAATCGGGACAAATAAAACCGCCAGCAGGCACAGAAACAACAGTCCCAGAATGACAAGAAGCAGGATTCCGAGTATTTTCAAGATTATGAACAAAATATGCAGCAATCCATCCCCTCCCACTTCTTATTCTTTCATTGACAAATTCATGTATCAGCTCTGTATCATATGATGTTGGGGTCAAAAGACATTTTCAGTCCAAAAAAACTTCATCAAAGGCTGCAAAATACTTACCTCTTTTTCCTCAGCCTGTCTTCCTTCTCTCTCAGATACGTCTTCACATCCAATCCACCCGTCTCGCGGTACGTCTCATCCACAATCCGCCCCACCGTCTCCACGGCATCCTGGTAGCTCGCGCCGACCCCTACGATCAGCAGATCCGCCTGCTCCCGGTAATAATTCTGCCGGAGCACATAGGCAGGCAGGATATCAAGCAGGTTGTGTCCGCCTGAGGCAGGCGTGATCACGTGAACGCCCGGCTGTACCTTTCCGAGGCGGAGTTTCTGTAGAATCGAAAAACGATGCTTTTTAGCAGTTTCTCCCAGATACAGATATTTATACCAAATCATCGTCCCCGCCTCCTAAAAAAGGAGAGCCTGATCCATGGCGCTCTAAAAACAGCACGTTTCCGGCTATTTCTCCCCGCCTGTCAGCTCTCCCTCCTTTACATGATCAATCTTTTTTATAATTCTTAATAATCGACCGTCTCAGCAGATCCAGCGCCTGAATCACCGTCTGCTCACGCACCTTCTCGCGGTTTCCGCGGAAATGGTATTCCTCTACTTTGACTTTATCCTTCATATAACATGCGATATAGACGAGTCCCACCGGTTTCTCCTCGGTTCCGCCGTCCGGTCCGGCGATGCCGGTCACAGCGATACAGGCATCCGCATCCGTCGTAAATACACCGCCTGCAGCCATCTCACGCGCCGTCTGTTCGCTGACCGCGCCGTATTTTTTCAGGGTCGCCTTACTGACGCCCAGGATCTTTTTCTTTGCCTTGTTGGAATACGTCACGTATCCCTCGTTAAAGACCTCTGAAGCCCCCGGCACGTTGACGATGCGTCCGGCGATCAGACCGCCTGTGCAAGACTCTGCGGTTGTCACAGTCAGGTCGTATTTCTTTAAGAGGCGGACAACGACATCCTCCAGATTCTCATGCTCATCCGTCGTGTAAACCGCATTACCGAACCGTTTCTTGATCTCTTTGATAACCGGTTTTAACAGCTGTTTTGCCGCGTCTTCGCTCTCGGCTCTCGCGGTCACGCGCAGATGTACTTCTTTCGTCTTTGCATAGGTCGCAATCGTCGGGTTCGTCTGCTGGTCGATGAGGTCGAGAAGCATCTCCTCCACCTTGCTCTCCCCGTATCCGCAGATTTTGAGCATCTGGGAATAGATCACACAGTCAGATCGTTTCTGAATATAAGCACAAACCTGATCTTCCACCATCGGATACAGTTCGTTCGGCGGTCCCGGAAGAAGAATCGCGGTCTTACCGTTTTTCTCCAGAGCAAGTCCCGGAGCAGTGCCGTTTGTGTTGGAAAATACCACCGCGCCTTCCGGCACCAGCGCCTGACGCCAGTTGCTATCCGGAATATCGGTGCGCTTGCGCTGCCGGTACCACTCCTCCAGATGTGCCCGCACCTCCGGATCCTCGACTAACGGCATTCCCATCAGCTCCGCGCAGACATCCTTCGTGATATCATCCTCCGTCGGTCCCAGACCGCCGCCGATGATAACGAGATCGGCTCTTGAGAGCGCCGTCCGGAAGACTTCTGTCATGCGCTCCCGGTTGTCCCCTACCGTCGTCTGGTAATAGACGTTAAGCCCCAGCTTTGCACACGTTTCCGATAAATACTGCGCATTGGTATTGACGATATTGCCAAGCAGCAGCTCTGTTCCTACCGAGATCAGTTCGACTATCATATCAGATACTCCCTTCTGTCAGTATTTTATGATTCTTGTAAATATAATCAACAAGTGACACAATCGTCAGCACCAGCGCGATCCAGACACAGATCGTCGTGACAAACGCAAGCGCCGGAATATCCAGAATCAACAACACCACCGATACCATCTGAAACGTCGTCTTAAATTTGCCCCAATAGCTGGCGGCGATGACAACTCCGTTGTCCGAGGCGATCAGACGGAATCCGCTGATGATAAACTCCCGGCTGATGATGATGATAACCATCCAGGCTGGAAGCGCGTTCAGCTCAATCAGGCAGATGAGCGCCGAGCACACTAGAAGCTTGTCCGCGAGCGGATCCATAAATTTTCCAAAGTTCGTAACCAGATTGTACTTTCTGGCAATCTTTCCATCCAGAAGATCGGTCAGGCTGGCTATGATAAACAGTGCCAGTGCAATCATACGGAAGGTATAGTTTTCACCATTCTGCCAGAGAAGGAAAAACACAAAAAACGGAATCATGATGACGCGAAGCGTCGTAAGCTTATTCGGTAAATTCATCAGCCAACTCTCCTATCAAATCATATTCGAGTGCTCCCGTTACGCGGACACGGCAGAAATCGCCGGACATCAGCGGAACATCCGCATTGACAAAAATCAAACCATCTACGTTCGGCGCGTCCTTATAGGTACGTCCCACGAAAGCATTCTCGTCTGCCACTTTTCCCTCGATCATAACCTCAAGCACACGGTCTTTCATATCCTCGGCTTTCTCAAAGGCAATCTCCTGCTGCAGCTCCATGATCTCGTCGCGGCGGTCTTCCTTGACCTCCTGCGGTACCTGATCCGGATATCCGGCTGCCGGTGTGTCCTCTTCTGCAGAGTATGCAAACACGCCCAAGCGGTCAAATTCCATCTCATCGACGAACCGCATCAGTTCCTCATGATCCTCCTGTGTCTCACCCGGGAAACCGGAAATTAAGGTCGTGCGGAGTGCAATATCTGGGATCTCTTCCCGCAGATGCGCGATCCGCTCCCGAAGCTCCGCCTGATTCGTGCGGCGTCCCATCCGCTTGAGAACGGCATCGCTCGCGTGCTGGATCGGAATATCCAGGTAATGACAGACTTTTTCTTCCGTCTTGATCGCCTGAATCAACTCCTCGGTGATCTCCTCCGGATAACAGTACTGGATACGGATCCATTCGATTCCATCGATCTGTGCCAGTTCATGTAAAAGTTTCGGCAGGGTCTTCTCTCCATACAAATCCACGCCGTAAAGCGTCGTCTCCTGTGCGACAAGAATCAGTTCCTTCACACCCTGATCCGCAAGCTCCTTTGCCTCTGCGAGAAGCTGCTCCATCGGCACACTGCGGTACGGTCCACGCAGGGACGGGATAATACAATAGGTACACCGTTTGTTACAGCCCTCGGAAATCTTTAAAAAAGCATAATGTCCGCCGGTCGTCACCAGACGTTTGCTCCGCATCTTCGTCTCCGGAAGTTCGGACAAATCGTGGAAATCAGATACCCTCTCACCCTTCAGCGCCTTCGCCAGCACCTTGCTGACCTCATCATAGCTGGTCGTACCGAGAATACCGTCCACCTCCGGCACCTCCTGCAGGATCTCTTCCTTGTAACGCTGTGCCATACAGCCGCTGACTAAGAGCGCCTTGCAGGTTCCGCTCTTTTTGTACTCTGCCATCTCTAAGATGGTGTTGACACTCTCCTCCTTGGCATCGTTGATAAAGCAGCAGGTATTGACCAGAATGACATCTGCCTCCTGCTCGTCATCGGTAAACGTGTACCCGTCCTGGCTCAGCGAACCCAGCATACGCTCTGCATCAACCAGGTTTTTATCGCAGCCAAGGGATATACAAAGTAATTTCATTCAACTCTCTCCTAATACCATATTTAAAAAATTTCTGTAACCATAATCGATTTGAACCGTCACAAAAATTCTATATCGTAACTGTTCAGTACCTTCACAGTCACGCGCAAAAATCCATTAAAAATTGCCTACGGCAATGGGATTTTTGCCTGCTGGCCCATGTTTTCGTACGGTCAGCGCAGTAGATGCGCAGACCTACTGAACAGTTACTCTATATCTAAGAAAAGACCATCTCCATGTACATAATGAACACGGGACGGTCTTCTGTCACCTTTTAGACCTCTTCCTCCGGGGAATCGTTCTCTGCTACAATTTTAACCTTAGAATGGTACAGCTCGTCGATCGCGATCGAAAGCGGTTTTCTTCCATTCTCAATGACCAGTGCCTCATCACCGGCGATCAGCTGTCTTGCACGCTTTGCAGTCGCAATTACGATGGAGTAACGGCTCTGAATCAGCGGTTCTTTCCCCGGCTCAGCCTCTTTGTTTACAACATTAATTAAGTCAAGATATGACGGACGCAGCATCATAATACATCTTTCTCCTTTCAGAATTGCTTCATCTCTTCTTTTATTTTTTCAATCAAAGTCTTGTGATTTTCTGTTCTGGCATGCATCGCCTGAATCAGTGCGTGCATTTCTTCTACACAGCGGTCTACCTCATCATTCACCAGAATGAAATCGTAGTCATCCATCTGCTTGGACTCCTCCGCTGCTCTCGAAAGCCGTGCGGCAATCTTCTCAGGTGTCTCGGTTCCACGACCTGCCAGCCGGTTTCTAAGCTCCCCGGCACTCGGCGGCGTGACAAAAATGAGAACTGCCTCCGGGAATTTCTTCTTGATTTTCAGGGCACCCTGAATCTCAATCTCCAAAAGGACATCCTTGCCCGCTTTCAGGTTGGAAAACACATACTCCTTCGGTGTGCCGTAATAGTTTCCGACATACTGGGCGTATTCGACCAGCTCATCGTGTTCGATCATCTGTTCGAACTCTTCCCGGGTCTTAAAGAAATACTCTCTTCCATCAACCTCGCCCTCGCGCGGTGCGCGGGTGGTCGCGGAGATGGAAAGGGCATAATTGTCATACCGCTCCAGCAATGCACGCATCAATGTTCCCTTGCCTGCCCCTGAAAATCCGGATATAACTGCCAGTACTCCCTGATTATCCATATATTTCGCCTGCTTTCTAAATTCTATCTATTATTACAATATTTCATATTCTCCGTATTTTCACCGCCAACGGCAGCTTTCCGTGAATACCTCTTCCAGCATGATCGGCTATTCAATATTCTGAATCTGCTCTCTGACTTTCTCGATCTCTGTCTTGAGTGCAATCGCACAATCGGAAACCTCCAGATCGTTTGCCTTGGAAAGGATCGTATTCGCCTCGCGGTTCATCTCCTGTGCAATGAAATCCAGCTTACGTCCGACACTTCCGCCCTCCGTCAGCTCCTTGCGGGTCGCCTCGATATGGCTTCTCAGGCGGACCGTCTCCTCATCGGTGCAGATCTTGTCTGCAAAAATCACAACCTCTGCCGCAATCCGGCCTTCATCGACGCTGCTTCCTTCCAGAAGCTCTTTCACCTTATCTTCCAGTTTCGCCCGGTATTCTTCCACGATCTTCGGGGAACGTTCTTCAATCTGATCGACCAGCGTTACCATATAGTCCAGCTTGCCAAGCAGATCCTGCTTCAGATTCTCACCCTCGCGTGTGCGTGTCTCGACAAATTTCTCTGCCGCCTCGCCGATCGCCTTTTCGAGAATCTGCCACATATGCTCCTCGTCCTCCGGCACCTGTTCCATCGTAAAGACCTCCGGACACCGTGCAAGACGCATCACCGTCGCGTCATTCGGAATCCCAAGCTCGTCCGCCATCTGACGGAAATAATCCATATACTCGCCGGCCAGGGAACGATTGTACTTTAAGGACATCTTCTCATCCGTATAATCTTCATAGGAAATAAAGACATCTACCTTTCCCCGCTGAATGTATTTCTTGAGCTGCGCGCGAATCGCCGCCTCAAAGTAATTAAATTTCTTCGGCATCTTAATGCTGAGATCCAAGTAACGGTGGTTTACCGCCTTCATCTCCACAGAAATCTTATATTCATCCGTTGCCATCTCGCATCGGCCAAATCCAGTCATACTTTTAAGCATAGTGACGCCTCTCTCTTTCATCCATAGATAATGGTATTATAATGCAAATCGCCGCAAGCGTCAACCGAATTTAAAAGTGATTGTTTTTCGTGTCTTCTTTCATTATAATAGTAGATACTACACAAATAAAGGAGCACCAAAACCATGGCATTTGACGGAATTGTAATCGCAAACCTGGTTAAGGAGTTTAGTGACGCGCTTACCGGCGGCAAGATCGCAAAGATCACGCAGACCGAGCGCGATGAACTTCTTTTTACCATAAAGAACTTCCGGGAGACGAAACGGCTTCTTCTCTCGGTCAACGCAAGTCTTCCTCTGGCATATCTGACGGATACCAACAAGCAGGGACCGATGACTGCCCCGAATTTCTGCATGCTGCTTCGCAAGCACATCGGAAGCGGACGCATCGTGTCGGTCAGCCAGCCGGGTCTGGAACGCTGTATTCATTTTGAGATCGAACATCTGGACGAGATGGGTGACCTCTGCCGCAAGCTGCTTATCGTCGAACTGATGGGAAAATACAGCAATATCATTTTCTGCAGCCCTGACGGCACGATCCTCGACAGTATCAAACATATCTCCATGCAGGTCAGCTCCGTGCGCGAGGTTCTGCCGGGACGGCAATATTTCCTCCCGCAGACGGTCGCAAAGCAGGATCCGCTGACTGCATCTGCCGATGATTTCGCCGCCATTCTGGCACAGTCACCGGCACCGGCAGGAAAAGCCATTTACACGAATTTCACCGGTATCAGCCCGGTCATGGCAGAAGAATTCTGCTATGAGGCATCGATTGATGCCGACCGCCCCGCATCGGAACTGAATGAGCTGGAGCGCACGCACCTCGGTCACACGCTGGAACTGGCAATGGAATCCATCAAAAATGGACAGTTCTCGCCCTGCATCGTATACCGTGAAGATGAGCCAATGGAATTTGCCGCTCTCCCATTGACCTCGTTCCCGCCGGAATATCAGGTCGAACACTTTGATTCGATCAGTAAAGTGCTGGAGACCTACTATGCGTCCAAGAACGTCATCACACGAATCCGCCAGAAATCCTCGGATCTGCGCCGGATCGTCCAGACTGCCCTGGAGCGCAATTATAAAAAATACGATTTGCAGCAGAAACAGTTAAAGGACACCGAAAAACGGGATAAATACAAGCTCTACGGCGAGCTGTTAAACACCTACGGTTATGAGCTGACCGGCGGCGAAAAAGAACTTGTCTGCACGAACTACTACACAGGAAAAGAGGTCAAGATCCCGCTTGACCCGCAGCTGACCGCCCGCGAAAATTCGCAGAAGTATTTTGACAAATATGGAAAACTCAAACGTACTTTCGAGGCTCAGAGCCAGCTCATTGAGGAGACGAAGCAGGAGATCGAGCACCTCGAATCCATCAGTACCTCCCTCGATATTGCCTTAAAGGAGGAAGATCTGACCCAGATCAAGCAGGAGCTGACGGAATATGGCTTCATCAAAAAGCACGGTCCGGCTGGAAAGAAAGTAAAAATCACAAGCCGCCCATTCCACTACCTTTCCTCCGACGGATTCCATATCTACGTCGGCAAAAACAACTACCAGAATGAGGAGCTGACCTTCAAGATCGCGACTGGAAATGACTGGTGGTTCCACGCAAAAGGAATTCCGGGTTCCCATGTCATTGTGAAATCCGAAGGAAAAGAGCTTCCGGACCGCACCTTCGAGGAAGCCGCCGGGCTGGCTGCCTACTATTCCAAGGGACGGGAAAATGAAAAAGTTGAGATCGATTATGTACAGAAAAAGCAGGTCAAAAAAGTAGCGGGCGCTGCTCCGGGATTTGTGATTTATCATACGAATTATTCGATGATGGCGACGCCGTCGAATCAGCTGGAAGAACTGCCATCATAATGCCGCCTGAAAAAAGACAATGTCTATATTTCTGCAATTCACAATGAGTCCAGTAAAAAACGCCACAGGCACACAACCCATGGCGTTTTTTTACTGGACTCAAATGAACTTAGCGAATCTCGCTCTTACCACCCATATACGGACGCAGAACCTCCGGAATGCGGACAGAACCGTCTGCCTGCAGGTTGTTCTCTAAGAATGCGATCAGCATACGCGGCGGAGCTACTACAGTGTTGTTCAAGGTGTGTGCAAAGTATTTGCCGTCTTCGCCGTTGACACGGATCTTCAGACGTCTTGCCTGTGCATCACCTAAGTTGGAGCAGCTTCCAACCTCGAAATATTTCTTCTGACGCGGGGACCATGCCTCTACATCAACGGATTTTACTTTCAGATCAGCCAGGTCTCCGGAGCAGCACTCCAGAGTACGAACCGGAATATCCATGGAACGGAACAGGTCCACGGTGTTCTTCCACAGTTTGTCATACCACATCTTGCTGTCTTCCGGTTTGCAGACTACGATCATTTCCTGTTTCTCAAACTGGTGGATGCGGTATACGCCTCTCTCCTCGATGCCGTGAGCGCCCTTCTCTTTACGGAAACACGGAGAATAGCTGGTCAGTGTCTTCGGAAGCTCTTCCTCCGGAACTACGGTATCAATGAATTTACCGATCATAGAGTGCTCGCTGGTACCGATCAGGTAAAGATCCTCGCCCTCGATCTTGTACATCATCGCATCCATCTCATCGAAACTCATAACGCCGGTTACAACATTGCTGCGGATCATGAACGGCGGGATACAGTAGGTAAATCCACGGTCAATCATGAAATCTCTTGCATATGCGATAACAGCAGAATGAAGTCTTGCGATATCGCCCATCAGGTAATAGAAACCATTTCCAGCTACCTTTCTGGCACTGTCCAGATCGATGCCGTTAAATTTCTCCATAATCTCGGTGTGGTACGGGATCTCGAAATCCGGTACAACCGGCTCGCCGAAGCGCTCGATCTCTACGTTCTCGCTGTCGTCTTTACCGATCGGAACACTCGGATCAATGATGTTCGGGATGGTCATCATAATCTTTAAGATGCGCTCGCCAAGATCCTTCTCCTGCTCTTCCAGCTCAGACAGGCGGGCAGACTGCTCTGCTACCTGTTTCTTCAGCTCTTCTGCTTCCTCTTTCTTTCCCTGACCCATCAGAGCGCCGATCTGTTTTGCAATCTTGTTCTTGTTCGCACGCAGATCATCTGCTTCCTTCTTCGCTGCACGGTTCTTGGCATCCAGCTCAATTACCTCATCTACCAGCGGAATTTTCTTGTCCTGGAACTTATTTTTAATATTCTGCTTTACAATGTCAGGATTTTCTCTGACGAATTTAAGATCTAACATATCTTCCTCCTACTGTTATGCAATTAACTGCACGAAAACTAGTTATAATTATACTACAACTTTGTACGAATGAAAAGCCCTGTTTCAAGAGTTCCTCTGTTCGTTACTGTTCACGCATACGTGAACAGTAGCGGAATTTGCCGTGGCTTAGCATTTAAATACGGCAAATTCCTGCTGCCACCACGTTTTCTTACGGCACTTTCGGTTCCAAAAGTGCCTACCCGTGAACTGTAACCTCTGTTCTTCTTGATACAAAACAGGATAGACTGCCCCATTATATTTAACTCAACTTCGTCAAATAGGACAGACACGCCTCCAGGCACAGTCCGTCCTGCTCCGGGGCACCAAGTTCTTCTGTCTTTTCCACACATTTTTTTGTAAAAGCTGCCGCCCGTCTGACGGCTTCCTCCATCGGCACACCTCGCACCATGCTGGCACCGATGACTGCTGCAAAGACATCCCCGGTTCCGTGGTAATTGCCCGCCACAAATTTAGTTGCATGAAAGACCGGCTCCTTGCCGCGCTCATGGATCACGTTGAGGATCTGTTTGCCCTTGACCACGCCCGTCAAAATGACTGACCGCGCGCCCAAAAGGTGAAGCTTCCAGGTCAGATCTGAGAGCTTGCGCTTACTCCATCCATTTTCCTGATACAGCGTGTCCGTCAAGGCACAGGCTTCAGTCAGGTTTGGCGTGACAACGTCCGCATACTGCATCAGTTCCCGCATCGCCTCAATCAGATCCTCGTCACAAACGCTGTAGAGATGTCCATGGTCGCCCATCGTCGGATCAACCAAAACCTGCGTATTTTCCCGTTTGAAATCCCGGATAAAATCTGCCACGATCGACGCCTGTCTGGCAGAACCTAAGAATCCGGTCATGATTCCGTCCATCTCAAATCCCATCTTCCGCCACGGCTCCAGGTATGCCTCCATCCGATCGGTATAATCATCCATATAGCATTCCGGATATCCCGCATGATTGGACAGCACCGCCGTCACCACCGGACAGCACTGTACCTTGAGGGCGCTGATAACCGGCATCGCCGCCGTCAGCGAACAGCGCCCGTAGCCTGACAGGTCATTTAAAACCGCTATTTTCTTCTGAATTCCTTCCATGTATAATTTTTCCTCATTTTCTTAATTTTAAGATACCAGGGTCAAAAGGTCAGAAGTTCGACGCAAGCTTGCTTGCAGGAGAATTTTTGACCTTGGGACCCGCCAAAAACATGAGTAAGTAGCCATTTTTCCAAGAAAAATGAGCGAATTACGAATGTTTTTGAAGATTGCGGGAGCATATAGTGCGGAGCAATCTGGTATCAGAGGGGTCAAAACGTCTTTTGACCCCAACATCAATTTTAAGCAACTTTATAATCTAACATATTCTCGCGGCAGATACGACTGCCTGCGGCATGATTCTGGTTTCTACAAGCGTGTATCTATGTATTTGTGTTTTATAAGCCGCACACTCCAATGACGCAACAAGGAGACTGCGCCCGGACAGATGTTTTTCCCATTCTGCCCAACCACAGTCTCCTGTATGTATTTCATTTTAATTCTTCTCGACTGAGATAAATTGCCTTATGCTCTCGCTTCTACAGACAATGCATCCAGAAAACCTGCCTTGCGGAGTGCCGGACGAACTGCCATATATATAACAACAGACGCAATCGTAGATGTCACCGCATTGATCGAAGTCGCTGCGATATTCCATGCAAGTGTGAGCTCTGCCGCCGGTTTACCAATGATCCAGAGTTTATAATAATATCCGATCAGCGGATCTGCAATGACGTTGAATAAAAGGCCTGCCACCGCTGCTGCAATCGTAAAACCAAGGATGTGGTTCTTATCGGTGCTCCGGTCAATCTTGCCCAGACGATGTGCTACGAATCCGGCGATCAGTCCGATGCAAAGTTTGCAGATAAATGTCTTCGGTGCATATACAATATAAACCGGATCGAGAAGGTCACCTATCGTCATGCCGATAGCACCTCCCAAACCGCCGTAAAAGCCGCCGACTAAGAGTGCCCCGATGACACAGACTGCATTTCCCAGATGAATGGAGGTTGCATCGCCGCCCGGAAGTGTGATCTTCACCTGTCCGTATGTAAATACGACATAGGAGAGAGCTGCCAGCAGACCGACCATCGCGATCTTGTAAGCCTGATTTGATTTGTTTGCCATGATGTTTCATCCTCCCTTGTTATTGGACTCATCATAGCACAATCTTGTCCCCTGAAAAACATACAGTTTTTATCATTTTAAGCAGGTCAGTTATAACTTGCCACTTTTTTATCCGGATTAATCATGTGCCTCCACGCACAAAAGGACGCCTCTCTCCAGCTCCAGAATGCCCTCTTCCCGTTTGAGTTCATTGCTGATGCAGAGACTCGTCCCCAGCCCGATCGTCCGCCGCTGGAGCGGGTATTTAAATCCCCGCAGCGTCAGTCCCTCGACAGTCTCGGTCATCGGCAGGAACGAAATGTATTTTCCATACACCTCTTCCCGGTGAAATACCTTATGCCCGCCCAGAAGATACAGGCGGTTGCGGGCATCATAAATATTCACTTCCATTCCCTGGCAGAAAAACTGATACATCAGCTGGATATTGCCGATGGCGTGATCCATACGGCCGCCCAGCGCCCCCAGGATATCAACTGCCTCACAGCCCTGGCGCGCCGCCGTCAAAAGCGCCAGCTCCGTATCCGTCTCATCCTTCTCCGGTTTATGGATCTCAAATTCGATGTCCGGCTGATTCTGATATTCTTCCAGAACCTTTTTATCCACCGTGTCCAGATCGCCGACCACCGCATTCGGAGAAATATGCAGCGGGCGCAGAACCTCCAGCCCCGCATCTGCCGCAATTACATAGTCATACGAGCGCTGTGAGAGAAAATCTTTCGCAAACGCAATATCAATCGTTCCGCCTGTCACAATCAAACAACGCTTCATCTTCATCATCCCTGTTCAAATTCCTGAAAAATATTTAAAAATGTTTTTACATTCCCAGCCGGGTTTCCCTTAAATACGGCGCTTCCCGCCACGATCACATCGGCTCCTGCCTCTAATACCGTCCGCACATTGTCCGGCGTGATTCCGCCGTCCACCTCAATGCGGGTGGAAAGTCCCCTCTCGCTGCACATTGCGCGCAGCTTCTTGATTTTTTCTACCGTATATGGAATAAATTTCTGACCGCCAAATCCCGGGTTGACCGTCATCAGAAGAACCATGTCCACCTCCGGCAAAATAACATCCAGTGTCTCGACCGGGGTCGCCGGATTTAACGCTACACCTGTTTGCAGCCCTGCCTCACGGATCTGCGCGATCGTGCGGTCCAGATGAAGACAGGCTTCCTGATGCACACAGATCAGATCCGCCCCCGCTTTTTTGATATCCTCTACATAACGTCCCGGTTCTTCCACCATCATGTGTACGTCAAACACACGATCCGTCACCGGGCGCAGGCTCTTAATTACCGGCATTCCAAAGGAGATACTCGGCACAAACGCGCCATCCATCACATCCAGATGGATGTACTGCGCGCCTGCCTTGTCCACCTCAGCGACCTGCTCTCCCAGCTTCGTAAAATCTGCCCCCAGAATCGAAGGTGATAATATAATCATGGTTCTTTCCTCCCAATTTCTTGTCAACGGCTGCTTCTGCCGTATTTCTTTTTCTCTTTTAATTCCTGATACATCAAACGGTAATTGTTATACCGGCTCTGCCCGATCTTATGCTCCTGCACCGCCGTCTTGACGCCGCATTCGCGCTCGCCAATGTGGACACAGCCTAAGAAACGGCATTCATCCTCATATGGCTCAAATTCCGGGAAAAAGTCCTTGAGCACCTCCGGCTCCAGATCCTCGATATAGAGAGAACTGAATCCCGGCGTATCCATCATATAGGTGCTCTCTTCCACGAAAAACAGTTCTGAATGGCGCGTCGTATGTTTGCCCCGGCGGATCTTCTCACTGATACCGCCAGTCTCCATCTGTGCCTCCGGCTGGATAAAGTTTGTGATCGACGATTTTCCGACACCCGAAGGTCCTGCTAAGACCGTTGTTTTCCCAATGATCAACCGATGAAACTCCTCCAGCCCTGATTTTTCGTAGGTGCTGATAAAATGCACCGGATAGCCCGCCGGTTCATAGATCGCACGCAGCTTCTCCTGCTCGGCTGCATCGACCAGATCGATCTTGTTGAAACAGATGCTGACCGGAACTTCCTGCCGTTCCATCATGACGAGGAAGCGGTCGAGAAGGTTTAAATTTGGCATCGGATCGGTGATGGCGAAAACCACCACCGCCTGATCAACATTTGAAACCGCCGGGCGGATCAGACGATTTTTACGAGGAAGGATCTCATCGAGATTGCCTGTCGCCTTCTCCTCATCGAGAACACTGATCTCCACGTCATCGCCTACCAGCGGCTTGATGCCGCGATTTCGGAAAATTCCCTTTGCACGGCATTCATATACCTTTCCAATACCGTCGTGTACATAATAGAAACCGCCGATCCCTTTAATTATCTTTCCCTGCATACCTGTACCTTACAACTACCTCTTATTAATTATCTGAAACTTCCACAAATTCAAGCTGATACGTTTTTAGAACCCGATCGTTCGTCAGATCGAGGATCTGCAGCTCGCCTGTCTGCACACCGTCCGCTCCCTCGATATTATAATGAATCGGAAGCGTGATATCGCCGCCGATCTCCCTCGGTTCCATGACCGTCTTAGTCACAGTATTGCCGGCAATCGTCTGCTTCATCACAATACTGACGCGGATATGCGTATCTCCGGAACTTGGTCCAAACAGTTCACTCATCTGGAATTCATCGTTGATCGCCGCCACATAGCGGGTTCCTTTTCCCAGACTGACTGTATAGCCAATGGCACTTCCCTCCGGTGTATCTGTTTTCTCCAGGACATCCTGACTGATGATCTTGCCCTTTGCCACTTCTGAACTCTTCGCTTCCTTGCGCTCGCCAAGCCCTAATCCGACCGCTTCCAGAACAACTTTTGCATTTTCCTCTGAAAGCCCTGTAATCCTCGGCATCGGTACCGTCGGTACGTCCGGACCTGTGCTGACATACAGCGTCACCGTGCCGCCTGGATCCACGCTGGACGGGCTGTACCGGATCACTATACCGGAGGCAACCGTATCGCTGCTCTCTTTCTGCACTACTACGGTCAGTTTATTTTCTTCTGCCAGAAGCGTCTCTGCATCCTCGCCGGACATCTCTTCCAGTCCAAGTTTCGTCAAATCTATTGCCTCATTGCCTTCTCCGATCGTGACGATAACTTCCGTCTGTTTCGAGACAACCGTGCCGCTGGCAATACTCTGATTGATGACCTTCCCCTTTTCAGAGGTTTCCGACTTTGCATATTCATAACGGATTTTCAACGACTGCTTTTCCAATGCTGTCTTCGCCTCATCCTCCGTCATGCCGTCCAGCGGCGGAACCTTGCACTCAGTTGATTCCAGACTCTCGCTCTCAGACGCCTCCAAAGAAGCTTCAACGGTCGTCTTCGGATGCTTCTGACTACCAGATCCCAGATTAAAGATGCCTGTCAACTTCGCAGCAATGACAATCACAACCACCACAATCAATACGGCTGCACCGATTCCAATCATCGTAAGCAGGCGCTCCATCTGCGGATTGACATCCTCGCTGTCTTCTTCTATACGGCGTCCCTTCCGTCTACGGTCTGGGCGCCTTGAGGTTTCTTCCTCATAGACATCCGTCTCTTCTTCCCGCCAACCTTCTATCTCGTTCTCCGACGGTTCCGGCTCTTTCCAGACTACCTCACCACGTTCATTTTCTGTCGGAACCGGTCCGGTCTTTTCACTCACTGCCGGATGTTCCATCGTCTGTTCCAGATTTCGATTTCTCTGTACCTCCATCTGGCGGTTCAGTTCCTCGGCCCCGCGCACGACTGTCGGGGAATTCTCATCAAATTCCGGTTCTTTTTTCAGGAAATCATCGTTTGGATCCACCAGCGCATGGCGCAGATCCGCGATCAGCTCATACGCATTCTGGTAACGGCGTTCCGGCTTTTTTTGGGTACATTTTAAAATAATGCGGTCCAGGCTTGCCGACACCTCCGGGTTGATGCGGCTCGGCGGCTGCACCGGTTCTTCCAGATGCGCCAGTGCCACTGAAACCGGGTTATCCCCGTCAAACGGAAGTTTTCCTGTTAGCATCTCATACATCGTGATTCCCAGTGAATACAGATCGCTTCGTCCGTCGCTATAATTTCCTTTTGCCTGCTCCGGCGAAATATAATGCACGGAACCGACCGCATTGACCCCGATCGTCTGGGACGATACAGCTCTAGCAATACCGAAATCCGCCACCTTCACCTTGCCGTCACGCGAGATAATCATATTCTGCGGTTTGATGTCCCGGTGCACAATATGCTGGTCATGTGCCGCTGCCAACCCCTGCGCTACCTGGATGGCAATTCCAATCGTTTCTTTAACGCCCAGATGACCTTTCTTGAGAATGTAGCTTTTCAGCGTGATTCCCTCGATGAGTTCCATGACGATATAATGAAGACTGCCCTCATCCACAACGTCATAAACACTCACAATATTTGGATGGGAAAGCCCCGCCGCCGCCTGCGCCTCCATCTTGAATTTGCTGACGAAATTCGCATCCTGGCTGTACTCATCCTTTAAAACCTTGATCGCCACCAGACGGTTCAGAGTGTGGCATTTTGCCTGATACACCTCTGACATGCCGCCCGTACCAATCAGTGAGAGGATCTCATAGCGATCCTGCAGATAGGTTCCCGGTTTCAGCATCATGATTCTCTCACCTCCTTGATCTGCGGGTCAATCAATATGACCGCGATATTATCTTTCCCGCCGTTCTGGTTTGCGAGCGCCGTGAGCGCCCGTGCCTTGGTGTCCAGGGTTCCCGGCAGAAGCACCATCCGGTAAATTGCTGAATTATCCACCATATTGGTTAACCCGTCCGAACACAGCAGTATGTAATCGCCCGGGTTCAGTGAAACCTCAAAGAAATCCGGCTCCACATGTCCGCCGATCCCGACTGCGCGGGTAATGATATTTTTCTTCGTCTCATATTCCCGGCTGCCGCGGCTCATCTGTCCCAGCGAGACCATCGCCTCCACGTAGGAATGATCCCGGGTAATCTGATGAATGCCGGAGCGCTCAATCCGGTAGAGACGGCTGTCCCCCACGTTTGCCACGTAGAGTGTATTACCCTGAATTGAAGCCGCTACCAGCGTTGTTCCCATGCCGGCAAGCTCCTCGCGCTCACAGGAAAGGGTATAAAGTTCCTGATTGACTGCCTCGATCCCCTTTCGAAGCGCCGCGACCGGCTCATTCTCACCACTCTCTTTGATATATTCCGGCATATGCTCGATCAGATAGCGCGAAGCGAAATCTCCCGCCTGATGACCGCCCATTCCGTCCGCCACGACAAACAGGTTGGAAAGTTCTCCCACCGGCTCCGTGCTGGCAAACTGAGCATCCTGATTGACCTTACGCGTTTTTCCGATATCCGTCAGTGCGTATGCTTTCATTTGACTGCCGCACCTTCTTTCTCCTGCTCTTTATCCATATAGCTCTTCCGGAGCTGTCCGCAGGCACCGTCTATGTCGCGCCCCATCTCGCGCCGGATTGTCACATTGATTCCCTTAGATTCCAGACATCCCTTAAATGCTTCGATCGCTTTCCGTCCCGACTGTACATAAGAGCGCTCCTTGATCGGATTGACCGGAATCAGATTCACATGCCCGTGCTGATCCTGAATCAGCGCCGCCAGCTCGCGCGCCTCGTCCAGATTGTCGTTGACTCCCTGCACCAGGCTGTACTCAAACGTCATGCGGCGTCCCGTTTTTTCAAAATAGTAATGACAGGCCGCCAATACATCCTTTAACGCATATGTACGCGCGATCGGCATCAGGCTCTTCCGCACCTCGTCATTCGGCGCATGCAGAGAAAGTGCCAGCGTGATGGTCAGTCCCTGATCTGCCAGCTCCCGGATCTTCGGAACCAGCCCACAGGTGGAAACCGTCACATTTCGCTGACTGATATGCAGTCCGCCTTCCTCCGTCAAAAGATGGATAAAGCGGATCAGGTTATCGTAATTGTCCAGCGGTTCACCCGATCCCATCACAACCACGTTGGAAACGCGTTCGCCTGTATCGCGCTGAATCTGATAAATCTGGTCCAGCATCTCCGACGGGCGCAGGTTCCGTTCCAGGCCGTCCAGGGTCGAAGCACAGAAACGGCAGCCCATCCGACACCCCACCTGCGAGGAAATACAAACGGAATTTCCATGCTTATAACGCATCAGGACACTCTCGATGACATTGCCGTCCGCGAGGCGGAACAGGTACTTGCGGGTTCCATCGATCTGCGAAATCTGCACCCGTACCTTTTCCAGCGATACATACTCGCACGCGTCCTGCAGCTTCTGCCGGAGTACCTTGGAAAGGTTTGTCATATCGTCAAAGGAAGATGCCAGTTTTTCATGCATCCACTGATAGATCTGGGCGGTCCGGAATGGTTTTTCGCCCAGACTCACCAAAAAGGCACGCAGTTCCTCCTGCGTCATTGATTTTATATCCTGCTTTTCCATATCGGACTGCCTCCCTCTCTCCTATATGCACTCTCGGAGTCTTTCCTGTATTCATACACTGTTCCGTCCAGTTATCCTTTTCTTTTCATCACAGAGATGAAAAATCCATCACACGGATGAACGCCCGGATAGAGCTGGATGTATCCCTCTTTCAGGCTGTCTTCCTGAAAATCAATCCCCAGACGACCACTGATATCAACCGGCTCAAATGGATATTCGTTTAAAAACCATGCCCGGTTTTCATCATTTTCCAGACGGTTGACCGTGCAGGTGCTGTAAACCAGCACTCCACCCGGCTTCACGTACTGCCAGACCACCGACAGCATCTGCCGCTGCAATGCAGCCAGGTCCCGGATTCCGTCCATTGAAGCGTTGTATTTGATATCCGGCTTGCGTCCGATAATGCCAAGTCCTGAACACGGCAGATCGGCAATGACCACATCCGCTTTCTGCTCCATCGAAGCATCGAATTCACACGCATTCCAGGCGCAGGCAGAGACGTTTGTACAGCCGCTGCGGGCAATATTCTCCTTGATCAAAGATACCTTGTAATCACTCACATCCCGGATCTCAACCTGTCCAGTTCCGTGCAGCAGATCCGCCGCATGAAGCCCTTTTCCACCCGGTGCCCCACAGACATCGAGTACAAAATCACCCTCTTTAATACCCGCCGCATCACCAGCCAGCGACGAACTCAGATCCTGAATCCGGATTAGTCCTTCGCGGAACGCATCCAGACTCTCTGGATAGTCCACTCCCGTCAGACGGTAAACACCGCTTCCCGCCGCTGTCTCCTCTGCCGTCACGCCCTGGGCGGACAGGGAGGCAAGAATCTCTTCTTTCCCTGCACGGCTCTCGGCAAACCGCACCATAAACGGACGTTTCTCCAGACCAGCCTGTGCCATCCTGTGCGTCGTCTCTGCCCCATAGTTTTCCTTCCAGAGAGATAAAATCCAGTCCGGCATTGAATACCGCACTGAATCATCCGGGAAGGTCAGTTTGCCTTTTCCACGCGTCACAGAACGCAGCACACCATTTACAAAGCCGGAAAGTCCGGAAAATCCGCGTTTTTTCGCAAGGCGCACCGCCTCATTGCACGCCGCCGAATCCGGTACACGGTCCATATAATAAATCTGGTACACGCTCATCCGCAGAAGTGTGCGGATAAACGGTTTCATCTTATGAACTTTTGTTTTGGAATATGCGTTGATAATATAATCAATCTGGATTTTATACTCCACCGTCCCGTCCACAATCCGTTTTAAAAACGAGCGGTCTGATTTCTCCAGATACTGATATTTAGAAAGAGCCTGAAAAAGGGCCAGATGTGTATACTGTCCCTTTTCCAGAATCTCAGTCAAAATTTCTGCCGCTATTTCACGCAGCGCAGTTCCATCAGTCATCGCGTCGTCCTCCAAATAATATAATCAGACGCAGAAGCTGTAAAATCGAACCAGCCGCCGCTGCCACATACGTCAGTGCCGCCGCACCAAGCACCTGTTTGGTATATCCAACTTCTTCCCCGCGAAGAATCCCTGTTGAATCAAGCAGACGTACCGCACGCGCGGATGCATTGAACTCAACCGGAAGCGTCACCAGCTGGAACAGCACCGACAAGGAAAATAAAAGAATTCCAAGTGAAACGATCGGAGATCCCATGCCGCCGACCAGAACACCAATCAGGATCATAGGCCAGGAAAGCTGTGCGCCGATGTTGACCACCGGCACCATTGAACCGCGCAGGCGCAGCGGAACATACTCAGATGCATCCTGCATCGCATGTCCGCACTCATGCGCCGCAACACCGATCGCTGCGACCGAAGTAGAACCATATACACTCTCAGATAAATTCACGGTCTTGGTCCGCGGATCATAGTGGTCGGTCAGGCTGCCTGCCACCTGGCGGATCTGGACATCATAAATGCCCTGTGAATTTAAAAGCTGTCTCGCCGCCTCGGCTCCCGTCATGCCGGTCATGCTCCGGACTCTTGAAAACCGCGCGTAGGTACTTTTTACCTTCGCAGATGCCCCTAATGACAGAAATACACCAATTAATACCAGAATCATCGTCGGATCAAACATACTGTAATATCCATATCCGTACATATCACTCCAACTCCTTTCAAACGCCCGGCTGCCTGTAGCAGTTCAGTCCCTGCTGAAGCATTATTTTATCCGAGCTTTACTCCCGCTTCCACCGAATACCCGCGTAAAAATGCCGCCGTATCCATCCTCTTCTTGCCTTCCAGCTGAAGTTCCCGGATCGTGAGAAGCCCTTTGCCGGTCTGGACAGAGAATGCATCTTTACCGACGCGCACCACCTGTCCGAATGTCTCCGGTGACGGCATTCCCGCCGCATCTTCCTCGACATCTGCCGACCAGATTTTCAGGGTTTTTCCTTCAAATTTTGTATAAGCGCTCGGCCATGGATTTAAGCCGCGGATCAGGCGCTCAATCGCTGCCGCATCCATCGACCAGTCGATCTGCCCCATCGATTTATCGAGCATTGTCACATGAGTCGCCTCTGCCTCATCTTGTTTAACCGGATGCAGGATTCCTGCCTCCGCTTTCTCAAGCGTGGAGAGAATCAGCTTTCCTCCCGCAAGGCTCAAGCGGTCAAACAGGCTGCCGCCTGTCTCTTTCGGATCCAGGCGTACTTCCACGGTATCCAGGATATCTCCGGTGTCCAGACCGACATCCATCTGCATCGTCGTCACACCGCTGACCTCATCGCCATTGATGACCGCCCACTGGATCGGAGCTGCCCCACGGTATTTTGGCAGAAGCGACGCATGGATGTTGATACAGCCGTATTTCGGCAGGTTCAGAATCCGATCCGGCAAAATCTGGCCAAATGCAATCACGACGATCACGTCCGGCTGAATCTTCGTCAATTCCTCAAAAAATGCCTCATCCTTGCGGACGCGCACCGGCTGATACACCGGGATTCCATATTCCAGCGCTTTTTCCTTGACAGGCGGCATTGCCATCGCCTTGCCGCGTCCCTTCGGCTTATCTGGCTGTGTCACCACCGCCGCTACTTCATGCCGGCTCTGATAGAGCGCTTCCAGTGTCGGAACCGCAAAATCCGGTGTTCCCATAAATACGATCTTCATATCTGCCTGTCACCCCACTCTTGTTTCTCTCTCATTCTGCCAATGTGCTTTATTCTTCCTCTGCCGCTACATCCTCTAACGGACCTTCTACCAACTCCACATACAGATGTCCGTGCAGATGATCGCACTCATGGCAGATCGCACGTGCCAGGAAATCATCTGCTTCCAGGACAAACTCTTCCATTTTTTCGTTCAGCGCGCGTACCTTTACATGGCTCGGACGGGTTACCAGACCAGCCTTGCCCGGAACGCTTAAGCAGCCTTCCTGACCAGTCTGGCTGCCGGACATTTCCTCGATGACCGGATTGATCAGGACATACTGGTTGCCGTCCTCCACGTCGATTACTACGATCTGTTTGCGGATACCGACCTGCGGTGCTGCCAGACCTACGCCGCCGGCTGAATACATCGTGTCAAACATATCCTCTATCAGTTCAAGTGTGTGATCGGTTACCTCCGTCACTGCCTTACACTCTTTTTTCAGTACCTCATCGCCAATAGTTCTAATTGACCGGATTGCCATTTTATACACTCTTCCTCTCTATGATATATCGTATTGAATCTGGACCGCCTGCCATTTTGTATCTGCGGCAGCCAGGGTTTCAATCTGACCCCTGATTTGATCCAGTATAGCACATTTTTCACACTTTATATATAAAATTTTTCTGTAGATGTCATTAACTTTGTATACCGGTGCCGGAACCGGACCGATACACTCGGCACTTTCGCGCAGCCGCCGCGCCGCCATTTCCGCACATTCATCCAGCACCGCCTCATCGCCGCAGGCAAAATAAACCGCAGCCATCTGGCAGACCGGGGGATAATGAAGCAGCCTCCGGTAATTGATCTCATGGCTGTAAAACAGCTCATAATTCTGCGCCGCTGCCGCCTGCACGGCATAGTGTTCCGGCCGGTACGTCTGGATGACCACATCGCCGGGCTTCCCGGCGCGTCCCGCTCTGCCAGCCGCCTGCGTCAGAAGCTGGAACGTCCGCTCCGCGCTGCGGTAATCCGGCGTATTTAAGGAAAGATCCGCCGCCAGGATTCCGACCAGCGTCACTCCCGGAAAATCATGCCCTTTTACAATCATCTGCGTGCCGATCAGGATATCTGCCTCACGATTTGCAAATGCCTCCAGAATCGCTTCATGTCCGCCTTTTTTTGCCGTTGTATCCGCATCCATCCGCAGGATCCTCGCATCCGGAAACCGAATTTTCGTAAATTCTTCCATCTTCTGCGTTCCGGCCCCAAACCCGGCAATATACGGTGATCCGCAGGACGGACACTGCTTCATCAGTGGAATCGTATAGCCGCAGTAATGACAGACCAGACGGTTCTTCCCGTGTAGTGTCAGGGAAACATCACAATGCGGACAGGTCACCGCCTTTCCGCAGGAACGACAGGAAACAAAATTGGAATAGCCGCGCCGGTTCATAAAAAGCATCGTCTGCTCGCCACGTGCGAGTCTCTCTGTCAACATTGCATCCAATGACCGGCTGAACACCGATTTATTGCCTGCCTGCATCTCCGCACGCATATCAGCGATCTGTACCTTCGGCAGGATACTTCCCGCCACCGCCCGGTGATGCAGAGTCAGAAGCACATATTCGCCATTCTGCGCCCGCAGATACGATTCCAGGGAAGGAGTCGCTGAGCCCAAGACCAGCGAAGCCCCGGAAAGCCGGGCGCGCTCCGCCGCTACTTCCCTTGCATGATAGCGCGGCATCGTCTCGCTCTTATAGGCGCCCTCATGTTCCTCGTCGATCAGAATCAGTCCCAGATTGGAAAATGGGGCAAACAGCGCCGACCGCGGTCCGATCATCACGGAAACCTCGCCCCGCGCCGCCCGTTCCCACTGATCATAGCGTTCTCCCGCAGAGAGACGGGAATTCAGAATCGCGATCTGATCGCCAAATCGCCGGTAAAACCGCATCACCGTCTGATATGTCAGCGAAATTTCCGGGATCAGCAGAATCACCTGCTTTCCATCCCGCAGGACACGCGCCATCAGCTCCATGTAGACTTCGGTCTTTCCACTTCCCGTAACGCCGTGAATCAGATACGTTTCACGTTTCCCCGTCTCATAATCCTCACAGAAACGGTCAACCGCCGCCTGCTGCTCTTCATTGAGATGCACGGTCTGTCCGGCTGGACGCGGCAGTTTTGCATGGTTTAACCCGCGTTCCTCACGGGAAACTTTCACTGAAAGCTGTCCCTGTTCCTCCATCGGGCGGATCGTCGCCAGGGTCAGGTCAAGCTCCCGTCGGGCAAATTCCATCGGAATATCCAGATTGTCCCGGAATGCCTCAAGGAGCCGCACCCGCGCCTTATAATGCCGCTTCTGTGCCGCCAGGATTGCCGCTTCCAGCTCTTCCTGGTTTAAAAGACAATGCAGCGTCTTTTTCTCGCGGGGTTTTATCTTTTCCTTGACGGGAAGTACGGTTTTGAGCGTCTGGTTCATCGTCGCGCCATAACGTTCCCGCATCCACCACGCCAGACGGATAAGCTGGGATTGCACCGACATACTGCCCGGTGCGATCCCAGCTATCTCCTTGATGCGGGATGGGTCATATTCCGCCGTATTTCCCATTCCCACCACATATCCAGTCCGAAGTGAATTACCCTTTCCAAACGGTACCGTCACGCACGTTCCCGCCGTAATCTCCTCCGCCAGCTGCGTCGGAATCCGGTACTGAAACGGGCGATCCACCTTCTCATGGGATATATCTATAATAATATCCGCGTATTGATACGCCATGATTCCTTCTCTTTCTATTTCTAATTCAAGTCGAACGTCCGTGAGACTTGGCGCGTGATTCTGGTCAGCGAAGCTGACATATTCTTTACAGAATCACTATGCATCCTCGCGGAGCGTTTATCTCAGTCGGAGAATGGACTCCCACTGAGACAAATTTGCTATTACTCATCACCTGAAGAGGTGGGAGTCTTCTCGACTGAGATAAACCTCGCTGCCGTCTCCCCCAGCTTCATACTGTTGGAACCCTTGAACAGGACTGCATCTCCCTCACCGATCTGTGCATCCAGCCAGTCAAGCATATCTTCTTTTTCATCCTCTTCAAACGAAACGACATGCAGATCCGGTTTGACTTTCTTTGCTCCCTCGGCGATCGCCTGCGCCAGTTCGCCATATACAACCAGGATATCGACCGGTTTTTCCGCCAGAAACGCACCAACTTCACGGTGGAACTGAATCGTATTCTCTCCCAGTTCCTTCATATCTGCCAGAACCGCAATTCTGCGTCCTGCCGGCAGGGAAGAAAGCACACCTATCGCCGCTTTCATCGAATCCGGGCTTGCATTGTAGGTATCGTCCACGATCGTATAACCATTTTTATGATAAATCTGCTGACGGTTCTTGAACCCGCCAAATTCAAGCAGCTTTTCCGCTGCATCGGCAAGCGGCACACCGTAGGCATCCGCAACCGCCAGGGCAGCCAGCGCATTCATGACATTGTGCTCGCCCATAACAGTCAGCTTCACCGGGACGCGCACCTCGCCGTGTACCATCGTAAAGGACGGAAATCCATCCGGATATGAAAGATCCTCGGCGCGGTAGTCATTATCTGCTCCAAGTCCATAACGGACGGTATGGCAGCCTGCTTTTGCATGCACGGTGGAAAGCATATCATTATCTCCATTTACAAACAGGATTCCGCCTGCCTTCATACCGTCCTGGATATGCAGCTTTTCTTTTAAGATATTCTCGCGGGAGCCCAGATTCTCAATATGCGTCACACCGATATTCGTCATGACTGCCGAATCCACCGCCGCAATCTCCGCGATCACCGCCATCTCGCCCGGCTCACTCATTCCCAGTTCCAGCACGCCGATCTCATCATTCTCAGAAATCTCCGAGATCGTGAGTGGCACACCGATCTGGCTGTTGTGGTTTGCCGGTGTCTTGAATGTCTTATATTTCGCTGAAAGCGCCGCCGCCACCATTTCGCGCGTCGTCGTCTTTCCCACGCTGCCGGTGATACCAACTAACGGGATAGAAAGACGTGCCCGCAGGCAGCGCCCGATCGTCTGCAATGCCAGTTTCGTATCTTTCACCTGGATCAGCGCGCCGTGAAAGCCCTCCGGTGCCGCCTCATGCTCCGAAGTCAGTGCGGCTGCCGCCCCATTGTCCATCGCCTGAACCAGGAAACGATGCGCGTCTGATTTCTCCCCGATCAGCGGAACAAACAGATCCGCCCCGCGCATACTCCGGGAATCAATGCTGATGTGTTTTAACTCTGTATCTGCATCTCCGCAGAGCAGTGTTCCCGACACTGCTTCCACGATATGTCTGACTGTAATATGGTCCATATTTTGCCTCCAAATTGATTACATATGCAGCTTCTTCACCGTCTCCTGCACTACTTCCCGGTCAAGGAAATGATAGCGCACGCCCTCGATCTCCTGATAATCCTCATGCCCTTTTCCGATGATCGCGATGATATCGCCATCTTCCGCATGGGACAAGCTGTACTCAATCGCTTCGCGGCGATCCGGGATTTCAACGTATTTGCCATCGGTTTTTGCAAGTCCGACCTTGATATCTGCCAGAATATCTTCCACTTTCTCAAAGCGGGAATTATCCGCCGTGATGATCGACAGATCTGCCAGCTTTCCGCCAATCTCTCCCATCGAGTACCGGCGATCGCGCGCCCGGTTGCCGCCGCATCCGAAGACGCAGACGAGACGCTTCGGCTTGTAGTCGCGCAGCGTCAGAAGAAGACTTTCCATGCTGACCGCATTGTGGGCGTAGTCAACGATCACGGTGCACTTTGCTGATTTATATACAATCTCCATCCGTCCATCGACCTGGATATGTTCCAGCGCATGGCAGACTTTCTCCTTCGGCAGGTCAAAGAAGCTGCACACGCCCGCTGCCGCCAGCGCATTGTCCACGTTAAATTTGCCCGGAATGCCGACACGCAGATCGCTCTCATATCGTCCATGCGTCTGAAATTCGACGCCCACGAAATCATGTTCGCGTACATAGTGAATGTCATCCGCTGTAAAATCAGCCGCCTGTTCCAATGAAAAGGTCAGGATCTCTGCTGTCGCCCCTTCTACGATCGCATCAAAGTGCGGATCATCGCGGTTGACGAGCGCTGTCCGGCAGTTTTTCAAAAGCTGCTTTTTGTAGTAAAGATATTCTTCAAAACTTGCATGTTCATTCGGGCCAATATGATCATTGGAAATATTCAGGAAAATTCCATAATCAAAGAAAAGTCCGTCTACCCGGTGCATCAGGTAGCTTTGGGAAGAAACCTCCATCACGATGTAACGGCAGCCCGCTTCCACCATTTTTGCAAAATATTCTTGCAAAATGTAGGATTCCGGCGTCGTATTTTTGGTCGGATAATGATTCTCACCGATCACAGCGCCGTTCGTTCCGATGAGACCCGTCTTCTGTCCGGCTGCCTCCAGAATCGCCTTGATCATATAAGTGGTAGTCGTCTTTCCCTTCGTGCCGGTCACACCGATCGCCGTCATCTTCCGCGCCGGATAATCAAAACGTGCCGCCGAAAGAAGCGATAGCGCGTTCCGTCCATTCTCCACTTGAATGACCGTCACGTTCTCAGGCGCCTCAACCGGATGCTCGACCACCAGAACCGGCGCGCCCTTTTCAACCACATCCGGGATAAAGGTATGCGAATCAACGTTTGCCCCGCGCATACACACAAACACCGTCCCCGGCGCCGCCTTTCTTGAATCGTAGACCACCTCGTCAACCTCCGTCTCCAGGCTGCCCTGCAATAATGTATACGGCAATTCTTTCAGCCAGCTTTTAAGCTTCATAGGATACCTCCTGATTTTGATATTTTATAATGATTCCGCTTTTTAATATCCTTCTTCCATCATGTTTTCAAACTGCTCCATGCTCATCAGCACCTTACGCGGCTTCGTGCCTTCTTCCTCACCGACCACGCCTGCATCTGCAAGCTGATCCATGATACGCGCGGCACGGTTGAAGCCAATCTTAAACATACGCTGCAGCATGCCGATGGATGCTTTGTCTTTCTCAATAATAAATTTACCTGCCTGTGCAAAATAGGCATCGCGCTCACCGCCGCCAAAGCCCGCATCCATCGCCGTCGAACGGATCTTGGACTCAACCTCGGCGCTGTACTCTGCGGTCAGCCCCTCCTGTTTCAAAAATCCGACCACATCCGAAACCTCATTGTCGGACACAAACGCGCCCTGTACACGCTGCGGTTTCTGATAGCCCGACGGATAGAACAGCATATCGCCCTTTCCGAGCAGTTTCTCCGCGCCGTTCATATCAATAATGGTACGGGAATCCACTCCGGAAGAGACGGAAAAAGCAATTCTCGACGGAATATTTGCCTTGATCACACCGGTGATGACATTGACCGATGGTCGCTGCGTCGCAATCACCAGATGAATGCCCGCTGCACGCGCCAGCTGGGCCAGACGACAGATCGAATCTTCTACTTCGCCCGGCGCTACCATCATCAGATCGGCAAGCTCATCCACGATAATGATGATCTGCGGCAGTTTCTCCGGTTTCTTCGGATCGTCGATATCCGCGATCGACTCAACCTTGGCATTGAAACCCTTAAGATCGCGCACGCCGTATTTTGCAAACTTCTGGTAACGGTCGGTCATCTCTGCCACCGCCCAGTTGAGGGCGCCGGACGCCTTTTTCGGGTCGGTCACAACCGGAATCAGAAGATGCGGAATACCGTTGTATACACTTAACTCAACCACCTTGGGGTCGATCATGATGAGCTTGACCTCGCTCGGCTTCGCTTTATAAATCACACTCATGATCAGCGTATTGATGCAGACTGATTTACCCGATCCGGTCGCACCCGCGATCAGAAGATGCGGCATCTTCGCAATGTCGCTGACAACCGTCTGACCTGCGATATCTTTTCCGACCGCGAATGCCAGCCGGGACGGATATTTCTTAAATGCCTCTGACTCCAGCAGATCGCGCAGCAGAACCACATGGTTCTCCTTGTTCGGAACCTCGATACCGACCGCCGCCTTGCCAGGAATCGGTGCCTCGATACGGATGTCCGCCGCTGCCAGATTTAACTTGATATCATCCGCCAGCGCTACAATCTTGCTGACCTTAACACCCTGCTCCGGGTGAAGTTCATAGCGGGTAACCGTCGGTCCACAGCTGATGTTTGTAACCGTCACGCCCACGCCGAAGTTCTGGAGCGTCTGCTGCAGCTTGATCGCTGTCTCCCGGTACTCCTGATCCGAGAAATCGGTCTGTCCCGTGCCGCGTTTTAAAAGCGTCAATGGCGGGAATATGTATTCTTTCTGGATCTTCTTTTCTTCCTCTTCCTTGCGCTCGATCTGCTCTGGAACCGTCAGTTCCTCAACTGGAAGTGCTTTTCGTTCTTCCCGTTTCTGCTCCAGTTTTTTCTGTATCGCCTCTGTATCTGTCTCGATCACCTTTCCGGATGCGGTCACGACCGTTTTGGAATCCTCCGGGACAAAGAAACTGCCCTTTGTCTCGCCCCGCTCTGATTCCAGCGTCTTATAATAGCCATCGATTGGTTCGGAATCCGTTTCCCCAGATATAGGTTCGTTCCATTCATCCTCATTCCCCATCGAAACGGTTTCCCACTCGTTTTCCGATGGCTCAAAGACATCCTGATGCCCTAAATCTGTATGAACCTCCTCTGCGGTCAAACCGGACGCCGCCTCCGCAGCCGTTTTCTCCCGTGTCTCTACCGGATAATAGCCTGGACCTTTCCGGCTCTCGCTGCCGGCAAACTCTTCCATCGTCCGGGTATCACGGCGTACATACAGGCGTTTCAGAAGCTGGTCGCTCGCACTGTCCTCTGTCTCTGCAGGCTCCTCTGCAAATTCTGTCTCTCTTACCGCCCGCGCCGTCTCGCGCTCCGCTTCTTCCTGAAGCTGGGATTCTGAACCAGCGTATGCATATGGATCCTGCTCCGATTCCACTGGTTCTTCTTCGCACTCCACCGGATCTTCTTCATACTCCACCGGTTCCGGTTCTACCGCTCCGCCGCCGTGAAATATCTGACCGCGAAATACATCTGCCGGATTCTTCTTCTCTACTCCCTGTCCGGAATCCTGTGCCAGATTTTTTCCCTCTGCCGGAACATCGGTCCAATCATCATAAGCCACGGCCTCATCCTGCAAGTTTTCCTGCCTTTCATGCATCTCACGGAATTCCTCCGGTGCATCCTCCGGTCCCAGCACGGTTCCCTCCGGGACTCCTTCCGAGAAATTCCGCATCACTGGCAGCTCGGTCAGCTTGGCGCCCTCGAGATCAACGCCACGGACCCGCTGCTCCTCCCGCAGACGGCGTTTTTCTTCCTTTTTCTCCTCATGTATCTCACGGCGGCGGCTCATATCTTCTTTCGCATACTCATATGCCCTTCCGCTGCCCTGTTTAACGAAGTTTACCAGGGAACGCTCCGTAATGCACACAGCACCGAGTGCCAAAAGCACCAGCAGAATCAGAACTGCTCCGATCGTTCCCACTGTTCCGCACAACAGCAGCATCAGAATGCCACCGATAAAGCCGCCTCCACCTGCCTGCGCGTAATAATCGCCCAGATTCCAGTCCAGATGCTGACCGCCTCCCATGAGAAGCTGGGAAAGTCCGCAAAATGCCAGAAGCACCTCGCCAACCGCCACCAACTTGGCTACGGCTTTCTGGTTGCCTCGGTTTGAAAGATAAAAACAAGTTCCCATAAATAAAAGGAATGGCACCAGATACCCCATCACGCCGAATACGCCAAGCAGAGTCGATCGCAGAAAACTTCCGACAAAGCCGCAAAGCCCGAAATTGCTCAAAAACAAAAGTACCGATATTGCAAATGATACAATAATCGCCACTTCCGTTCCCATAAATGCCCCTGTACCACTTTTCTCCACCGGCTCCGGCGCCTGGCTGGCGCGGCTTCGGCTTCCTGTTCCTTTCGCGGTGCCTTTTCCAGACGAAGCTTTCTTCTTCCCCCTACTCTTTTTCTCGTTCAGCGTCTTCTCCGCTTTCTTCGCCGCAGGGGACTTTCTGGATCGCCCGGCTTTTTTCTCTGTCCCAGCTGTCTCCCCGGCACGCTCTGTACTCTGTCTTTTCCTGCTTGTATCTGCCACCTGTCTCATGCCTCCAACATTTCCCATGTATCTGCGGTTCCTCCTGTTTCACAAAATACAGCCTCCCGCAGACTGCTTTTCTCATTTTACATTCTTATTATCTCATTCAGTATACCCAAATTCAGGGAAAAAAGCAACGCTTTCCTAAAATTTTCGCACGTATGTTCTACTTTCTTTTCAGATTTTCACTAAAATCCGTCTTCGTCATCCGGTCGTGTGCATCTATTTCTTGTTTCTTCCCATCGATCGCCCGGTTCAGCCATGCAAGCGCTTCCCGGATCCCGCCGCATTCATCGATCAGTCCCTCCTGGACCGCCTCCCCGCCAACCAGGACCGTTCCCAGATCTTTTGTCATCATCTCCGTATTGAGCATCAGGCTCCGGAGGCGCTCATAGGAGATCTGACTGTGTCCGGACACAAAGCTTAAAATACGATCCTGAATCATTTCAAAATAATCATACGTCTGCACGGCACCGATCACCATCCCCGTCATCCGTACCGGATGTACCATCATCGTCCCGGTCGGGACAATAAAAGAGTGATCGACCGCCACTGCGAGCGGCACACCGATCGAATGGCTGTCCCCGATGACCAGTGAAACGGTCGGTTTGCTGAGCGAAGCAATCATCTCCGCCAGTGCCAGTCCACAGCTTACATCGCCGCCCACCGTGTTAATCAGGACTAAAACTCCCTCCGTCTCACCGCTCTCCTCGATCTCCGCCAGCTTAGGCAGAATATGCTCATATTTCGTCGTTTTCGTATTGCCGGACAAATTTTCATGTCCCTCTATCTCTCCGATGATCGAGATTAATTCAATGTGATTGCCATTCTTTCCCGTAATATCCGTCTGTCCATTTTCACGCTTCTGAATCGGATCCTCCTGCGCCTGTTCCCGACTTTCTCCCACCTTATCTGCCTGCTTGTCCCACGCTTCATTTTCCCATTCCCTGTTTTCACGATTTGCCCGAATCATATTTTCCTCTTTTCTGCGCTCTTTCCATCTTACACGCGGATTCAATGTTTTTTCTCAACTGCCTAATTCATTCTTAGTATTCTGTCTTCCTATTATCTTTATTCACTGAAACCGCTTTTTATACAAACAAGGATGTGCCTTGGCACATTCGGGCGTCTCGCGCGGTCACTTGCGACATGTTTCTGCTTCGCGCGAGTGCGCATCCCCGCGATGCGTTTTTTATTTCATAGGACACAATTTCCTATGAAACAGAAAAAGAGAGCTGGGAAAAGCTGCCTTTTCTCCCTGCTCTCTTTCAAATATTTTTTATTGACTTTCCATGGAATTAATCGCCCAGTACATTGACGATCTTCGCCGGGGTACGGTAATTCCAGGTGGAAATCTTGATACCATCCCTTGCATTCGATGCATGGCACACGCGCCCGCCGCCGATATAGAGTGCTACATGGTTGATCGTTCCACCGCTGTTTGTGTAGAAGATCAGATCACCCGGACGCATCTGGGAAGAACTGATACTTCTTCCTGCTCCCGCCTGGGAACCCGAATGATGCGGCAGGCCGACGCCGAAGTGTGCCATAACCGACATCGTAAATCCAGAACAATCCGTACCATTTGTCAAGCTGGTACCGCCCCATACATACGGATTCCCAAGGAACTGAGTCGCGTAGTTTGCGATCTGCGCACGCTTGGAGGAGCCGCTTGAAGATGCTTTCTGGCTGCCAGAACCACCTTTACTGCTGCTCTTGCTTCCAGAGCCTCCCTTGCTGCTCGCCGCCTTGGTCTCAGCCTCCGGTGTCTCCTCAACCGGTGTAAACTCGATCGCCTCATTTAACGCATACCGGACATCGACAAATTCAGTCGCTACATAGGCACTCGTCTCATCCAGTGCAATCTGCACCCAGCCATCCTGCTGGCTCATAACCGAATACCGCTCGCTGTTGGAAATCTGCGTCCAGATCGGCGCGTCCGTGTTCGGCTCCGTACGGGCATTCAGACGGTCAGTTGATACGATCGCCATCAGCTGTGCAACCTGCAGTGCCTCCTGCTTCGCCGCATCTCCAGTCAGAATAAATTCGGATTTAACATAGCCAGTAACCGGACCGGACTTGATCTTATACCAGCCGCCATCCTCGGTCGTTTCCAGAATCTCACCACCGGACTTGCTCGTCATCTTACCGATGATCTTCGCATCCTCCTTCGGCTCCACGCGGATATTTAAGTAGTTATTGACATTGGAAATACCCAGATTGTCATACATATTGAGAACCATCGTCCGCAGATCCAGCTTACGCGCTTCATTTAACGCATAGCGCACATCCACATAATCCGCTGAAATATAGCCCCCGCTGATCTGAATCCAGCCGTCCTGCTCGCTGACAATGGAATAACGCTCATTTTTCAGCGCCTGTTCCAGCACCTGCGCGTCCTCACTCGGCTCACTCCGGATATTCAGCTTGTCAGTCGTGATGACCGCCATCTTCTTGACCAGCTCAAATGCCTCTGTTTTTGCCGCCTCGCCGGTCTGTACAAATTCTGAACTGATGTAGCCCTCCAGACCGCCGGAAGATATCTGATACCAGCCTTCCTGGGAATCGTCCAGAATCTCGCACGCACTGCCGCCCATCAGTTTGCCAATGACATCGGAGGTTGTACTGGCGCTCTCACGCATATTAAGATAACCAGATACATCCACAATACCCAGATTCTGGTAGGACTCGACTACATTTTTCTTTTCTTCGTCCTCTTTTGCCTGTTCCTCATCCTCCGGCAGCGTCTCTCCGATCACGGTTTCCTGCACCTCTGCCTCGGATGCCGATGCCACCCGGGCGTTTCCAGAACCTCCGAACGTGCCGCCCTGTGCCAGCTTCACGATGATAACCAGAGCCAGCACCACAATGACAGCACAGCCTCCGATCATGAACCAGTGCATCGGATCTTTGCCATTTCGTCTCTGACGTACTTTCTGCAGGCGTTCTTTATAATCTTCTGTCTTTTGCTCTTCCATCTTATCCTCTCCCTATCAGTCTCCCAGCATATTGACAATCCGGTACGGATTCCGGTAATTCCAGGTAGAAATCTTGATGCCGCTTCTCCGGCTCGCCGCATGGACGATCTGACCATTGCCAATGTACATCGCCACATGGTTGACCGTTCCCTTGCGATTCGTATAGAAAATCAGATCGCCCGGACGCATCTTCGAAGAATCAATCTTCGTACCCGTCCGCGCCTGTTCCCGGGACACCCGCGGCAGGGACACGCCCGCCACATGGCTGTATACATACTTTGTAAAACCAGAACAGTCCACACCCGAATGCGGGTCATTACCGCCCCAGACATAACGGTTTCCGACAAACTGAAGCGCATAGTTGACAATCTGGGTCCGCAAGGATTCCTTTTCTTTTAATGGGGTAAATGGGATCGCCTCCGGCAATGCATAACGCACATCTACGAAATCAGTCGCCACATACGCACTCGTCGTATCGAGCGCAATCTCGACCCAGCCATCCTGCTGGCTTATAACATCGTAACGCTCATTGTTAGAGATCTGCGTCCAGATCGGCGCATCCGTGCTCGGCTCCGTGCGGGCATTCAGGCGGTCGGTTGAAACGATCGCCATCAGTTCTGCAACCTCCATCGCCTCCTGCTTCGCCGCATCTCCTGTCAGGATATACTCCGCCTTCACATATCCAGTGACGGGACCCGACTGGATCTTATACCAGCCGCCGTCCTCGCTCGTCTCCAGAATCTCTCCGGCAGACTTGCTCGTCATCTTACCGATGATATTGCCATCCTCACTTGGCTGATCGCGCACATTCAAGTAATTATCCACACTGGAAATACCCAGATTTTTGTATAAATTCAGCACCATCGCACGCATATCCAGCTTCCGCGCCTCATTGAGTGCGTATTTGATCTCCGCATAATCCGTGGAAATGTAACCGCTCGAAATCTGAATCCAGCCATTCTCCGGCTCACCCTCGACCACATAGCGCTCATTTTTCAATGCCTGACCGACAACCTCAGACTCCGTGTTCGGCTCTTTTCGGATGTTCAGGGAATCTGCCGTGATGAGCGCCCGCTTTTCAACCAGTTCCAACGCTTTTTTCTTCGCCTCATCCCCGGTCAGGACAAACTCTGAGCTGATATAACCAGAAATACCGCCAGATTCGACCTGATACCAGCCTTCGGTTGAATCATCCACGATCTCACACGCACTGTCGCCCATCAGCTTGCCGATGATGTTGCCGTCCGTGCTCGCCGTCTCACGCATATTCAGATAACCGGACACCTGCACGATACCCAGATTTTTATAGGAAGCTACCACTGCTTCTTTCTCTTTGATCTCCTCCGCTCTGGACTCTTCGGATGCCTCGTCCTTCGAAAGCTCTGATGCTGTCGCCGCCCCATTCTTTGCAGTTCCGGCTCCCGCCTGACGGCTGAGCAGGGACTTGCCTGCAAATGCTGCAACTGCAAGAGCAATCACCACCCCTGCTGCTATCACTCCGAAGCGCAGATTCTGACTCTTATCTTCGCCCTGGCGCCTGCGCGAATGTCCCGCGGATTCCCGGACCGGATTTGGTGTCTGATCCTGAGCTGGCTCTGATTCCTGACTCTGAACTGCTTCCGGCTCTTGAATCCGCTCCGCCGCTGGCACCTGTTCTGACTCCTGCGTTTCTTTTTTGTTTTCTTCTTCTAACATATGGATCGCTCCTGATTTTTCTTGAAATTATGACTTAATATCTTAAACGTAATTTTTATTTTATCATATTCGTAGGGAATTGCCAAGGAAGGATGTGGAGGAAAAAATGAATTTTCTATAAATGAATTATTACAGAAGTGTTAAGTTGTAGATAAACGGTTAAGTCGTGAAAGGTGGAATTAGTTGGAAATATGGGAGAGGAGAATGCACGACTATAAGTGAGAAAGAATGCCCTCCGACCGCTCGCGCCGCCGGAGGGCATTCTTTCTCACTTATAGTCGTGGTTTTTAATTTGTTGACCCACTTTTCATTCCGTATACTTTTTGTCCGTTATCGGTTATTGATTTTATTCAAGTCGAACGTCCGTGAGACTTGGCGCGTGATTCTGGTCAGCGAAGCTGACATATTCCTATCAGAATCACTGCGCATCCTCGCGGAGCGTTTATCTCAGTCGGAGAACGGACTCCCACTGAGACAAATTTGCTATTACTCACCACCTGAAGAGGTGGGAGTCTTCTCGACTGAGATAAACGCCTTCAAATCTTATAACCCCTGCTTATTTGGCAAGCATCATACGGTCATTCGCAAATTCTTCTCCGCTTACCTTTTCAAATCTCTCTAACAGGTCTTCTACCTGCAGATTCTTCTTCTCTTCCCCTGCTACATCGTAGATAATCCGACCTTCGTGCATCATAATCAGACGGTTGCCGATCTGAATCGCATCTTTCATGTTATGGGTAACCATAAGCGCGGTCAGATTTTGTTCATCTACAATCTTTTCGGTGAGATCGAGGACTTTGCGGGCTGTTTTGGGATCGAGGGCGGCGGTGTGTTCGTCTAAAAGAAGGAGCTTTGGCTTCTGGAGGGTTGCCATCAGAAGGGTGAGCGCCTGGCGCTGTCCGCCGTAGAGTAAGCCCACTTTGCTGGTCATACGGGTCTGAAGCCCCAGATCGAGCTGTGCCAATGCCTCACGGTAGAAGTCCTTTTCATTCTTTTTGATGCCCCAGCCGAGTCCTCTGGATTTGCCGCGGCGCAGTGCCATGGCAAGATTTTCCTGTATCTCCATATTGGCGGCGGTGCCGTGCATCGGATCCTGGAAGACTCTGCCGATATATTTAGCGCGTTTGTATTCTGGTTCTCTGGATATGTTTACGCCATCGATCTCGATTTTACCGGAATCGATCGGATATACGCCTGCGATCATATTTAACATGGTAGATTTTCCAGCACCGTTTCCGCCGATGATCGTCACGAAATCGCCCGGTGCCAGGTGTAAGTTGATACCGTTTAAGGCTTTTTTCTCATTAACAGTTCCTTTATTAAAAGTTTTCTTTACATTTGTTATCGTCAGCATTACTCCTCACCCCCTTCTGAATAATCTTTTCTCAGCCGGTATTTAGCGAGTGCTACCGGAATACAGAGTGCCAGTGCTACAATGACAGCAGAGAGCAGCTTCATGTCGTTTGCATCCATACCCATGCGGAGTACAACCGCACGGATCACAAAGTAAATGACCGAACCGACAACCACGGAAGTCAGTTTCCAATAGAAAGAGGTCAATCGTCCCATCAGGACTTCGCCGATGACGATCGCCGCCAGACCGATGACGATAGCACCGGTACCACTTCCAACATCACCATATTTCTGGCTCTGGCAGACAAGCGCGCCGGAGAGACCGACCAGACCGTTGCTGACCATCAGGGATAAAAGCTTCGTCATACGGGTGTCCACGCCCAGCGCGCGCACCATATCCTCGTTGTTACCGGTTGCACGCATCGCACTTCCGATCTCGGTTCCGAAGAACCAGTAAAGAAACAGAATAGCCGCCACAGCCAGCACAATTCCAACGATCATCGATGCCTGTGCCTGGGTCATCCCAAAGGAAGCAGCCAGACCGCTGATAAGTGTCTTGACTTTCAGAAGCGGCAGATTGCTCTTTCCTCCCATGATCCGGAGGTTGATCGACCAGAGGGAAATCTGAGTCAGAATTCCTGCCAGAATCGCTGGTATCTCAAATACAGTATGAAGAATACCCGTTACCGCACCAGCCACGACACCGGCTGCCGCCGCAACTAAAAGTGCCAGCACCGGATTTACTCCTTTGTTGACTACCAGGACTGCACAAACGCAGGCGCCCAACGCGAAGCTTCCGTCTACCGTCATATCCGCGATATCCATCAGGCGGAATGTAATATAAACTCCCAATACCATGATTCCCCAAAGAACGCCCTGTGCGACCGCGCCCTGCAGGGATACTAATAAACCGCTCAAACTTTTACCTCCCCGTGTTTTGTATTTTCTTCATCTGATTAACTGTAAAGACTGCCAGATCGGCATATTTATTTTATGCTTCTGATCTGACAGTCCATCTCATTTGAAGTTTAGGTCTTTCTGGTACTCTTTATTTCTCAAGTCCAGATACATCGATTCCCAGCGTCTGCGCTGTCTCTTCATTGACACTCAGCTCGCACTTGGAAGCGTCCAGATAACCGATCGGCATCTTAGAAATATCGGCGCCCTCAGTCAGGATTTTAACGGCCTGCTCACCGGTCATGTAGCCTAACTGGTAGTAATCAATACCGTAAGTAGCAAGACCGCCTGCATCTACCATGCCTTTCTCGCCGCAGATAACCGGAAGTTTATTCTCATTTGTTACCATCGTTACGGTTGCCATACCAGCTGCGATCATGTTGTCGGTTGGTGTGTATACACAGTCTACATTGCCAACCATAGATTCTACAACGGTAGGAATCTCATTGGAATTGGAAACGGTGTAATCTTCATACTCAATACCAGCTGTATCAAGTGCTTCTTTCGCCATGTCAATCTGAAGAACGGAGTTTGCCTCCGCGCTGCAATACAGAAGTCCGACCTTTTTTACATCTGGAATAATCTGCTGCATCAGATCAATCTGCTCTTTAACCGGAGTCAGATCAGAAGTACCCGATACGTTGCCGCCCGGAACCTCGTTGCTCTCTACCAGACCGGAAGCCGCCGGATCGGTAACAGCGCTGACAAGAATCGGAATCGAATCCGTCACACCTGCAACTGCCTGTGCTGCCGGGGTTGCGATTGCAAAAATCAAATCATCTTTATCGTTGACCAGTTTCTCTGCGATCGTCTGGCATGCAGACTGCTCGCCAGCTGCATTCTGCTGGTCGATCTCATATTTGATGCCTGCATCGTCCAGCGCTGCCACGAAGCCCTCATTGGTCTTATCCAGTGCCACATGCTGGGTCAGCTGTAATACGCCAATCTTATAGGTCTCGCCGTCTGCTGTCTGCTCTGCCTCTTTGCTTTCTTCTCCGTCTGCGGACTCCGCTGCTGTCGTGTCCGTACTTGCTGTCTGTCCTCCGCAAGCTGCCAGGGATGCCGCCATCGCGCCAGCCAGCATCAGGGCTGCTAATTTCTTTGTCTTTCTCATAATATCATCCTCCTGAACCTTTTCAACGTATGTAACAGATTTTCCTCTTATGCATCAAACCATGATTTATTTTTCGCTTTAAAGAGCTGAACTGTTACGCTTTAAAGCAATCATACTACAAACTCCAAAAAGAGTCAACCTAAAATTCCGCTATTTTATAGGGAATTTAGGTTGACTCTTTTTTATTTTGCTTCCGCGATCTGCAGTTTCACCGTAAACGTTGAACCTTTTCCGACTTCCGACTCTACCTTCACGCTTCCATGATAAAAATTCACGATATGCTTGACGATCGAAAGACCAAGCCCGGTGCCGCCCTGTTTGCGGCTGCGCCCTTTATCCACACGGTAAAACCGCTCAAAAATACGGCTCTGGCTCTCCGCCGGGATGCCGACGCCGGTGTCGCGGACCGTCAGTATCATATCCGCGCCCCAGTGCTTGACCTGCACCCAGATTTCGCCGCCCTCGTTGTTATACTTGACCGCGTTTGTCAACAGATTGTTAAACAGCTCCTGCATCTGGCGCAGATCGGCACGAATCGTGAAATTCTCGCACTCTTTATGGACTGTGATGCCGCGCGACGCCGCCTGCGCGGCAATCGAAGACAGGCTGTCCTCCAGCAGTTCCACCGTGCGGATTGTCACAATATCTGCTTTCGCACCGCGCGATTCCAGACGGGAGATCATCAAAATATCATCCACCAGGTTCGTCATCCGCATTGCCTCTTTTTTTATGCGTCCCAGAAAATCACGTGCCGTGTCCGGATCCTGTGCCATGCCGCTTTCCAAAAGCTCGACATAACCGCGGATCGAAGTGATCGGTGTTTTCAGCTCATGCGATGCATTGCTGAAAAACTCCTGCCGGATCTGTTTTTCTTTCTCGATGCGCTCCAGATATTTCTTCATATTCCGGGACATCCGCGTCGTCGTGTCCGCGATGACATTGATCTCCTCATACGGGCATTTTTCAAACTGAAAACGCGTGTAGTCGTCATCCATCCGCACCATTTCACTGGAAATTTCCTGCAAAGGACGCGTGATGGACTGGGAAAACCGTTCCGCCTCCATTGCCGATGCAAAAAAAGCTATTCCAAAGCTCAAAAAAGCGGCCGGAATCAACATCAGGATATATTCACCCAAACCGGTTGAACAGGCAGAAAGGCGCAGTATGTATTTGCCGTCCGATGAACAGATCGCCGCGTACGCCATCTGCATTCCTAACGTTCCGGAACGGCGCACCGAATATCCATAGCCCGTCGCCAGCGCATCCTTCACTTCCTTGCGCTCCAGATGATTTTCCATCTGATTCACCTGCGCTACTTCCGTATCAGCCACCACCGTGCCATCCATCCGGATCAGCGTATAACGGCTATTATTGTCGTTCGTAAGGTCGCTCAAATCCATCAGCTGTTCTTCCACATTTCCCGTATAATCCAACATACGGTCAACGGATTCCAATGCAAAATGCATGTCCTCCCTTGACCGTTTGAGCAATACACTGCTGGTAACCACCAGAGCGATAAATGTATTCAGAACCAGCGCCAGGAATAACAGATGAATAAATTTCGTCAAAATCGCTTTTCGCATCGTTTCATCACTTTCCCGCTTCTTTTTCCTTTAAAAACCGATAGCCCACGCCACGCACTGTCTTGATCTGGGCTCCGGCGTCATGCAGCTTCTGCCGGAGTGTCTTGATGTGCATATCCAGCGTTCTCGTCTCCCCATCATAGTCATAGCCCCAGATATGGTCGAGAAGCTCGTCGCGCGTCACCACCCGGTTGATATGTTCCATGAGATATGTTAAAAGTTCAAATTCTTTGAGCGTCAGCTCCCTCCGGTCGCCGCAGGCAATCACCTCTCGCGTCTCCCGGTTGATGCTGACTTCACCGATTGTCAGGCTGGAAACCTCCTCTTTTGCAGGTTCCACCCGCTTTAAAAGGTTTCTGACGCGCGCCGAAAGCTCCAGAATACCGAACGGTTTCGTCATGTAGTCGTCAGCACCGTTGTCAAGTCCCTGTACAATATCCATCTCACGATCCTTTGCCGTCAGCATCAGGACCGGGGCTGCGGAAAAGTCCGGCATCTCCCGGATCTTGCGGATCGCCGCCATGCCGTCCATCCCCGGCAGCATCCAGTCGAATACAAACATCGCCGGATACTCCCGCTGCGCCTCCCTGCCTCTCCGGAGCAGGGCCGAGAGGCTGTCAAGCGCTTCCTCTGCCGTCTCAAATCCGCTGGCGCAGTAACCGAAGTTTTCCAGTGCCACGCAGATCAGATTCCGGATATTTTCATCATCCTCAATCACATATATCCGATATTTCATTACTGCATCTCTTCCTTTACGTAGCCAGCTACATTCTTGGCATGATCCGCGATTCTCTCATAATTTGCCAGTGCATCCAGGAAGATAACACCGCCCTCAATCTTGCATTCTCCATTGGAAAGACGGTTCATATGGCTCTCGCGCATCTCCTCCTCCATATTGTCAACCTCTTCCTCCCAGCGGGCAGTCTGACGTACTTTCTGCATGTCATGCGCCTGACGCGCCTCCACGGACGCCTCGACCGATTTAAGCGTTGCATCTGCAATCGTCCGCAGCTCTTTCAGCGCCAGATCCGAGAAATCAATATTCACATTCTCAATCCGTTTCTTGGCAAGCTCTGCTAAGTTTTCACAGTGGTCACCGACACGTTCAAGATCACCGATTGTATAATACATATTCTTAACGAGAAGATGCTGTTCATCATTCAAGGAGAGGTTGTTGATCTTTAAGAGATACTCGGTCAGCATTTTCTCCATGCGGTCGATCGTCTCTTCATTTTCAAATACCTGTTCACAGAAATTATCATCTGCATCCACTAAGGCTGCTGTCGCTATTTTCAGGTTGGCAACCGCTACCTTGCCCATGTTGACAACCTCGTTGCACGCCGTCTCAATCGCAAAGGACGGAGTTTCGAGGATACGGTCGTCTAAGTGACGGATCATCTCGGTCTCGACACTGTTTGCCGACCACTCTTTCTCTGTCTCCTTCGGCTTCGGAACAATCACATCCGATGCCTTTACCAGGAAACCAGCAAACGGGAACATAATGCAGGTGTTGACAACGTTAAATATCGTATGGAAAATCGAAATTCCCACACTGTCCGCACGCGTCATCGCAAGCTCCGGATTCATCATAAACACGATATATAAAGCGACGCCAAATACAACTGCACCCGTCACATTGAACAGAAGGTGAATGACCGCCGCACGCTTTGCCGTACGGGTCGTACCGATACAGGATAACAGCGCGGTCGCACAGGTACCGATGTTCTGTCCCAATGTAATAAAGACTGCTGACTGCCAGTTTACCATGCCGTTGATCGCCAGCATCTGTAAAATACCGACGGACGCGGAACTACTCTGGATGATTGCGGTAACTGCCAGACCGACTAAAATACCTAAAAGTGGATTCTGTCCCAGTACCCGGAAGGACTCGGAGAAGATCGGCGCATCCCGGTACGGCTCAATCGAACCGGACATGAAAGAAAGACCGATAAACAGGAGTGCAAAACCGATCAGGACTTCGGCACCCTCTTTTTTCTTGTGGCTCTTAGCAAACATCGTGATGAATGCGCCGATACCGAAGAGAACCGGTGCAAAGAACTCTGGCTTTAACACCTCGCCCCACTCACTCATCGACACAATCCAGCTCGTCACAGTCGTACCAATGTTGGCACCCATGATGATGCCGGTCGCCTGCAAAAGATTGATAATTCCGGCATTTACGAAACCAACGACCATAACCGTCGTCGCGGAACTACTCTGAATGATCGCGGTAACACCCGCGCCCACCAGCACGCCCAGCAAGCGGTTCGAAGTCAGGATCTCAAGCACACGTTGTAAACGGTTGCCCGCAAACTTCTGCAGACCATCCGCCATCGACTCCATTCCATACAGGAACATTCCCAGTCCTCCAATGAACTGAAAGAGTGTTCCCAAAGTACTAATAGACATACATATTCTCCCATCATCTTTTGATCTTTACACATAGTATGTCTTCACTATATCAAATAAATGTAAAAATAACCAGCAGGAAATGTAAAATCTGTGTAAAATTTGATATTCGCAACACTGTACTGCCTGAATGAGAGGATGGTTACAGGACAGCCCGGTATCACTCCTATGGTGCCGGGTTGCGAAAACCATCTTCCACAAACCGCCCGCTCGCAAACATCGCCTGAACAGCAGCCCGGTAGTCAGACAGCTTCTGTGCCTTCTTAATCCTCTTCAATTCTTTTTCACATCCCGGAAAATGGCACTGGAAATAGTACCAGAGTTCCTTCATTTTAAACAAAGTATTCCGGTCGCCGGACATGATTTCTGCATAACCGGTCAGGAGGCGATCGTGGAACTGCTGGAAGGATTGGAGATGATTCGAGGATGGCAGATTCCGCACCTCTCCAAAAATCCACGGGCTCGCAACCGCACCGCGCCCAAACATCAGTGCGGCTAATTTCATTTTTTTCTGCGTTTTACCGCTATCAGATGCTTCATCTTGTCCTACAATTTCTTTCATAAGTGCAGACGCATCCGCCGCCGAAAAAAGATTTCCATTATAGCTGACCGGGCAGCGGCTCTGCTCCAGCGCATACGCAAATGACTCCATCCGTATTTTCCCCTTATAATAGTCCTCGCGCACTCTCGGGTGTACAATCAGTTCTTCCAGCGGATAATGATTATAGATTGCGAGCAGGCGTGGAAATTCAGACGCTTCTTTCATGCCGATCCGGGTTTTGATCGACAAACGCACCGGCTTTCCATCCGCAGCGTGGATTTTTTCCAACCCATTGCAGACTTCCTCCAGAAACAAGCTCAAATCTTCCGGCTCGGCTAAAAATCCCGCGCCCTTTTTCTTCGTAACCACCGTCCCCGACGGACAGCCCAGGTTCAGATTAACCGTCCTATATCCATACTCCGCCAGTTCCTCGCAAACCCACAGAAAATCTTCCGCCGAATGCGTCAGAATCTGCGGGATCAGGCATAATCCCTGATTATGCTCTGGAAGAATATCGTTCCTCTCCCTGGATGTCAGCTTATGACTGGAACCTGGTGCAATGAACGGACTGTAATACCGGTCAACGCCCCCATAAATGACTGCATGCGCCTGCCGGAATATGTATCCCGTGATTCCCTCCATTGGTGCAAAATCTAATTTTACACTCCTTGCATCGTTCGCGCTTATACGATTCGCGCCCACTTTTAATGCCTCTGGCTGAATCATTTTCTTCACGCTTCATTTCCTCCCAGTGATATGATATAGATCGGATTCTGCCCTTTCATCAAATGACTGGAACCAATCTTCTCCGCTTTTGCAATCTGCATGGACAGAATCTCCGCCTCTATCCCGCGCTCTTTCAGGTAACTCATAAGCACTGTCAGAGACTCCAGCGCAATCAGGTTGATCACAATCCGGATATCTGGGTTCAAGCGGAACAATTCATCCAGAATCTCGCGCATCTGTCCGGTTGTTCCCCCGATAAATGCCCGATCCGGTCGGTGAACACTTACCTGTGCAAATGTCTCCGGCGCCTTTCCCGGCACGATCGTGACCGCCTCTGTTCTGGCTTTCTCACAATTTGCCCGGATCAGTTCAACCGCCTCTTCCTTATATTCAAACGCACACACATGAATCCCCGGACAGCTTACCGCCGCTTCCACACTGACAGAACCCGTTCCCGCGCCAATGTCCCAGAACTCACAGTCCTCATACAATTCCAGCTTGGACAATGACACGGTCCGCACCTCACTCTTCGTCATCGGGACCTTGCCCCGGATAAACCATTCATCTCGCATTTGGTACTCCCCATTTTCTAAATTCTCATATAAATTCACTCAATTGGTATATTTTTGCTGACTCCCTTTGGCACATTCATCCAGCCATTTTCGCAAAAAATCTGGACAGGATGCATAATAGAGATGCGGAAATCCGCCAATCTGTCCTCCCTTTTCATGGATGCAGCGCCAGCTTCGGTTTCCGGTCGGTTTGACTGCCTCCCAGTCGGTGCCCGGATCTTCGCTCTCCCAGTAATGGAACTCATGCCCGTGAATTTCCTGACCGGATGAGGTCAGCAGACGCACATAGCCAAACCGGCGCAGGCGGTTCGTCCGGTAAGCGTCAAATGGATAAACGCCAGCCATTTCCCAGTGTTTTCCATCGCTTCCTTCAAGAGTACGGTGTAAATATAAAAATCCACCGCATTCCGCCAGAAACGGCATTCCCGCCGCAATCGACCGCCGGATACTCTCACGCATCGCCGCGTTCTTTGCCAGCTCCCGTGCATAATTCTCCGGATAACCGCCGCCAAATAAAAGCCCATCCACTCTGTCCGGGATTTTTTTATCCCTCAGTGGACTGAAATAAACCAGCTCCGCACCCATCTGTTCCAGAAGGCGGAAATTTTCCTGATAGTAGAAGCAGAATGCCTCGTCACGAGCAACACCGATGCGGACGCGCGAGGTGACTTTTTGCTCTTGACATGCTGGGAATTTCGCTATACTTTCCGCCTCCATTGATTCGTTTTCTGCTTTTTCTTTCTCTTTGTTTTCTATCCTCAATGGCAGCATCCCCGCTACTTCCAGCACCCGATCCACCGCAATCGACTTCTCCATCTGATCTGCCAATCGCCCGATCCGCTCGCGCAGCCGATCGATCTCGCCCGGCAGAAAAAGTCCCAGATGGCGGCTTTCCATGCGGTATTCCTCGGATTCCGGCAGATAACCAAGCACCGGAAGCCCCGACGCCTCTTCCACGGCTGCTGCCAGCCGCTCATAATACATCGAAGAAACCCGGTTCAAAATCACTCCGGCAATATGGCTTTTTTTCCGGAAATGCAAAAATCCAGATGCCATTGCTGCCGCCGACAACGATGCGCCCTTACAGTCCAGCACCAGAATCGCCGGCGTGTCTGTGATCTCTGCAATCTCCCAGCTGCTGGCGGACGTTTCTGTTCCGCCCAAGCCGTCATAATAGCCCATGACACCCTCTAAAACTGCAATTCCCGCCTGTTCTTCCCGCACTGCATCCACCAAAACCTTCCGCACGCCTTCCGCCGGCAGAAAAAAGCTATCGAGATTTCGCCCGGGAATGCCGAGCACATAGCGGTGAAACATTGGATCGATATAGTCCGGTCCACATTTGCACGCGATCGGATTCAGACCGCGGCGGCGAAGGATTTCAAGCAGTCCGCAGGTCAAAAGAGTTTTTCCACTGCCGCTTTTGGGGGCGGCAAGCATGATGCGTGGACATGCTCTGACAGAAGCCTCATGTGGCAAAAGTTTATCTGCATCATTTTTATATGATTCTGTTACTCGAACATCGGATGGCATTTTTTCTGACACCATTTTCTGTTCATATATCAACTTCTCTACATTTTTTGTTTCTGTATTGTTACCATCTGTAATCTTTTCCTCTTCGTTCTGCCCACGCTTTATTTCATCCGTGACTTCCAGCAGCATCAAGCTCAAATCCGCAAATTCCAATTTTTTCATTTCTTCCGCGGTTCCGCTCCGGATCTGCTCTTCCGGGTACGATAAGTTTTCACCAACCGTCACCTGTACATTTCCATATCCCGCCTGTGTCAGACGTTCACAAAACTGTCCAGCTCCATTTTTGCCGCCCATGAGGATAAACGCACGCTTAGCCGGTTCTTCTGGATCACACAGACGTTTCATCACCCGATCGACAGACAATTCTCTTCCATGTGCGGAATAAATCGCCGCATCTTCCCAGTGCGTCCCCAGGCGTGCCGCCAGATAACTGACACAGGATGTACCCGGATAGACGGTAAATGGATAACCAGCTTCCCGCAGCCGCTCTGCCATCCTGGATGCCCCGCTGAAAAAGCCGGTATCACCCGAATACAGGATGACCGCCTGCTTCCATTCCGGGTGCTTCGATACAATCTGTATCACATCGTCAGGAAGATATGCTTTATAGCACTTCGTTTCTTTTTCCACCGCAGCCGCTGATTCCTGTCTGTTTTCAGCTTTTCCTTCCTTGCTAATCAGCAAATCATTCTGCAGCGCTCTCTCCGCGGATTCCAGCATACGCCCCGCGCCAATCAAGGCGTCACTCTCTCGAATTGCCCGAAGGACTTCCCCTGTCATCTGGGACGGCTGTCCCATGCCAATTCCCGCCAGAATCAAATGTGTTTTTAACTCTCCAACATTCCCCTCATCCGCCTTCTTCAGCACCTCCATTGCCTCTTCCAGCGAAATACCATCCTCCTCCGGTCTGCGGATCACAACCACTCTGGTTCCATTTTCACGCGCCGCTTCCACCTTTTCCTGAAATCCGCCCGCACGCCCGGAATCTTTCGTCAATAGCCACTCCGCTTTTGTCTGTCGGAGAAATAGCGTATTCATTTCGGTGGAAAAAGGTCCCTGCATCGCAATCAGATGGCTGCCAGTTATCCCCAATTTTTCACATTTCTTCAAAACATTCGAAGTTGGAAGCACTCTCGCATACACCCGTTTTTGATAATCTGGTATCTGGCACAGGGCTTCCAGTTCTTTACTGCCGGTTGTGGCAAAAATCACGCCGGAAACAGAAGAAAGAAATGACACTGCCTCCTGAATGGAATCAACCTCGACCCAATCACGTGCTTTGTTTTGTTCGCCCTCTGCGCGCAGGCACCGTTCCAGGCGGACACCGGTCCGTCCGCACGCTTCCTGGATTTCTTCTGAAACAAGTCTGGCATGCGGATGTGTTGCATCGATCACAAGATGAATCCCCTGGTTTCGGATAAATTCTTCCATCTGGTAACGATCCATCCGTCCACGTAAGACTTTTATCACTGAGGATGCCTGAACCGTTTTCAAGTTTTTCTTTGCAAGGCAAGTATTGTGGTTCAAATCTGGATTCCCTGCATTCCCAGATTCCATCAGCTCCTCCTGCAAAAGCTCCTCTCCATACTCCGAAGCCACGCTGACCCACGCCTCAATCTTTTCCCGGCTACAATATTCCGCCAGCAGGCGCCCTTCTGTCGTTCCTCCAAATATCCATATTTTACACATCGCGGTATCCCCTCGGTGTCACCAGACATCCATTTAACATCTGCGTTTCCTTATTTCCAATAAATACGGTCGTAAACATATCCACCGGCGTCTTTTCCAGTTCTGCCAGTGTCAAAAGGTGCACCGCCTCGCCCTCGCGGCCAATATTCTGTACATATCCGCAGGCAGTCTCACCACTTTTATACTCTAAAAGAATCCGGCAGGCACGCTCCAGATAATCGTGGCGTTTCCGGCTGGATGGATTGTAGAGGCAGATAATAAAATCCGCTTCCGCCGCTGCACGCAGCCTTTTTTCGATCACTTCCATCGGCGTCAGAAGGTCACTCAGGCTGATCACCGCAAAATCATGTCCCAACGGTGCACCGAGAATGGCTCCGCCTCCCAGCGCTGCCGTCACTCCTGGAATTACTTCCACGTTCACATCCGGGTACGCCTCTGCCATCTGCAGCACCAGCCCCGCCATGCCATAGACGCCGCTGTCCCCACTGCAGATCATTGCTGTTTTCCGACCATCCTGCGCCGCTTTTAATGCCATCTCACAGCGTTCCTTTTCCTGGCGCATCGGCGTTGTCAGAAATTCCGCCTGTGGATAAAATTCTTTTACCAGGTCCACGTATACCGTATAACCGATGATCACCTGGCTTTCCCGCAAAATGCGGTCTGCCCGGACCGTCATCTGTTCTCTCGCCCCCGGTCCAATTCCGATCACGTATAATTTTTTTTCTTCCACTGCTGCCTCCTTACTTGCTCCGATGCCGGAACCGCTACTGCTGCCGTCACACCGTTAAACGCCATTTTCTGTACTCTCAGATCAATCGCAGGCAGATTTTTCTCATCCATCTCCCGTTCCCGGTAAATCCGGCGCACCCCCATGACGGCTGCACGCTCACAAACATTTCCTACCCCTACTGTCTTCCGCACAAACGGCGATTCTGCAAACTTCGTACCGGCACTTTCCAGCTCTTCCGGGGTAAAACTCCACAGTTCCACATCCCACTCCTTCGCAAGCGCCAGAAATGCCATCTCATTTTTCTTCCGATCTACCGTTGCAATCGCCCGCACCGCACTTTTATCAATCATCGCCCGAGAAAGTGCCACTCTTGCCATCTCCCGGACAGCATTCAGGGACGAATCCCGGCGGCATCCCATTCCAAGAACAACCGTTCGCGGATACAGGCGCAGAAGTTCCGGCGTACCTGATTCATTTTCCGACTCATAACTTTGCTCTTTCTTCTGCTCACTTTTCTGCCCAGGCGATCCTATATCGGATTTTCCGACAGACATATCTATCTCAGCCACCTTCGCCGAATCGCCGGTTTCCACTGCCACTACCGCCGCTGCTTTGACTGCATCCCGCTGTTCCTTCTTCTCCTGCAGCCCAATCACCATATCCCGGCGCACCAGAGACGCTGGGGCATTTTTCGGGCATCCGCCCTGTTTCAGCGTCACATAGATGTTTTCCTTCTGCCATACGCCCGGAGTAATCTCTGCCGGAACGATTCCATCTACTGGATAATCACTGAAAAAGCCAATTTTTTCACCGCGCAGCTCCGCCGCGGAGATTTGTTTCGCCAGTTCCCGATCACTAATCACCAGCTCATTTTCCGCTGCAAATACATCAACTGCAAATGCCTGCCGCAGATCCGTTGCCGTCGTAATTACCGGTTCTGCCCCCAGAATCTGCGCCGCTGCCTCTGCCAGTTCATTGCATCCGCCCACATGTCCAGACAAAATCGGGATCGCATAACGTCCCTGCTCATCGATCACCAGCACCGCCGGATCTTTCAGCTTATCCTGCACCCACGGCGCAATCAAACGGACTGCAATCCCCGCCGCCCCGACAAACAAAATTGCTTCCTTCTCCTGAAATGCTTCCTTGACCACCTGTTTCAGCGGTTTCGAATGTTCGGATCCTGTATAATCTAAAAAGTCAAACGCCTCTTCCATCTGCTGGCTTAATTTCTCCAGCAGGCGCGTCGCCGTCTCTTTTCCCTGTGCAGTAAAGCAAATGCAGATACCGTTCCTGACCCGAAGTTTCAACTGCTCCATTTATAACAATCCCTTTCTATTACTCATATACAAAACCATCCGTCCCCTGACGGAATTCAGTTGTGAATTCTGGCGCATATAAACGTGAACGCTCGTATCCCGCCTGGGCAGTCACATCCCCGACGATAATCAGAGCTGTTTTTTTGATATTTTCCCGCTCTGCCGCCTCTGCAAGCGTGGCAACCGTGCAGACAACCCGCTTTTCATCCGGCCAGGTCGCTTTGTACACGATCGCCGCCGGCGTGTCCGCCTCATATCCGCCCTTTATCAGCTCTTCCGAAAGCTTCTTCAGCATTCCCGTGCTTAAAAATATAACCATAGTCGCATGATGCGCTGCAAACGACGCGATGCTCTCCCTCTCCGGCACCGGCGTCCGCCCCGCCATCCGGGTGATAATCACGCTCTGCGAAACGCCCGGCAAGGTATATTCCAAATTCAATGCAGATGCCGCGCCGCAGAAAGAGCTGACGCCCGGGCATACCTTATAAGAGATATTTAACTTGTCCAGCTCGTCCATCTGTTCCCGGATCGCACCATACACGCAGGGGTCGCCCGTGTGAAGCCGCACCGTCATCTTACCCGTCGATTCCGCTTCTTGGATCTTTTCGACCACTTCTTCCAGCGTCATTTTCGCACTGTCATAGACAACGGCTGATTCTTTTTTATAATCCAAAAGCTCTGGATTGACCAGAGAACCTGCGTAAATAATCTGGTCTGCCTGATTCAAAAGGCGTGCTCCCCGCACTGTGATTAAATCTGGCGCTCCCGAACCTGCTCCGACGAAATATACCATATATGTGATTTCTCCTTTTTTATTTAATATTCGAATCTCAACTTTTCGTAATTTATGATTCTTCTATCTATCATTACTTCCATGCCTCTCTCCATCTCCAGCAACTCCCGCACATACGCATCCGCCCCAGCTGTCCGCGCCATCAGTCCATAATTGCTTGAAAATAGCATTACCTCCGTCTGAACGCCGCTCTCTTCTTCCAATACCGCTTTGACCTGATTCGCCACCTGCTCCATGACCTGTTTCAGATATCCATGTTCATATAGGAAATCTGCCGCTTCCTCAGTCGTATTCATCGGCAGCAGGGCATCTGCCTCCGGAAATCCAACGGTTCGCGCGCATGCAGACAAAATCTCCATCCGTCTGTCACCATACCGGGAATGTGTATTCATCACACCACCTGCCACTTTGACCAGTTTTCCAACATGCCCTGCCAAAAGCGCCTGGTGAATTCCTTCCTGTGAAAGCATTTTAAAGCTGGTCCCGATAAAATTACTGCACTTGATGAAATTTTCCATCGAAAGCCCGGTTTCTTCTTTTAAAAATCGTTCTCCATAATTGCCTGGCGCCACTGCCAGCAGCGAAACATCCTCCTGGGCGTGCACCCGGATATCCAGCCGGATCGTCTCAACCAATGCCGCCTCACTCATCGGGTTCACAATCCCAGTTGTTCCAAGCACCGAGATACCACCGATGATCCCCAGATGCGGGTTAAACGTTTTCTCCGCCAGCTCCCGCCCGGAAGGGATAGAAATCTCAATCCGCAAAGGTAACTCCGGCATGCCCGCCTCCCGGCGTGCCAGAGCCGCCTCCCGGAAAATAGCCGTCCGCGGTACCGGGTTGATCGCGTAATGCCCCACTGGACACGAAAGACCGTCCCGCGTCACCATGCCGATGCCCTCGCCGCCGGTTACCTCAATTCCCGGATACGCCGGGTCTGTGTAACCGCTTTCAGTTATGCTATCATGACAAGCCAGAACGGCCCGTGCACAAACCAATGTCCCATTCGTCACATCCGGATCGTCACCGGAGTCCTTCTGTACACCGCATACTGCGCTATCTTCCTCCCGCTCTGCCCGGACAATCGGCAGAATCGCCCGGACGCCGGAAGGTGTCACTGTCTCTGCCGCCGCAGGTGCTTCCCCTGTGCAGAGAAACAACACCGCCGCCCGCGTACACGCCGCCGCGCAGGTTCCGGTCGTAAATCCGGTTCGAAGTTCCTTTTTTTCATCTGTCTGTTTCTTTTCCGTCTCCATCTGCCTCCCTGTATGCCATTTTCTGCCTGAAGATTCTTCTGTCCATTATAGGAGATTTACACCCGACTTTCAACTTATTACTATTTATCTTTATTTAAAATTCCAGTAACAATCCCTCATTTTCCCCTTGCACTTTCCTCAACTGTGCGGTACAATACGGAATATAAATAAGTAGATTTAATTACATATTCAAGAAATAGTTATTATAAACGTGCAAGGACAGCTAACATGTAAATATAAAAAACCGGAAAGATCTTCTCTTTCCGGCATTTTAAGTCTCACACACTTTAAAACAATACAGTTTTAAACAACAACGTGAAACATTATTTGGTACGGACAACCAGATGGGCATTGACATACTCCCAGGAGTATGTGCCCGCTTTGCCGCCATCCTCAATGAAAAATGGAGTTACCATCTTGTAGCCTTCATCCATCATCATGGTTGCAGCTTCCAGACATGATTCCTCTTCGTTTTCAAAATCAACATTAATGCATGGATTCTCTTCCATGGAAGGATTGTCCTCATTCGGATCTAAATGTGCAATTGCGTACTGCATATGAATTCTCCTTTTCCTTATGATACTGAGAGTCTGAAAACTCCCTGCCACTCATTATAACTATCTTTCAATCAATCGTCAAGCACCTGCGGGCGCACCTTTACTATATAAAATTTTGGGGTGAAAACATGAATACAATTATCAATTTAATCGAAAAAACCTACTATTTCCTCTGGGGTGACTGGATTCATCTGCCGCTTCCTGGCGGAACAACCATCAACCTGCCGCTTCTGGTTCTTCTGCTCGTCCCGACCGGTATCTTCTGTACTATCCGGACGCGGTTCCTGCAGATCCGAATGCTTCCGGATATGCTGCGCGCGCTGCTGGAAAAGGCCGAAACCGGACACAAAGGTGGCTCTCTCTCCGCACTCCAGGCACTGATCGTGTCAACTGCGACCCGCGTCGGTATGGGAAATCTTGTCGGTATCGTTGCCGCTCTCTCCGCCGGAGGCGCCGGTGCGTTGTTCTGGATGTGGGTAACCGCGCTGCTCGGTTCGGCAACCGCTTTCATCGAGGCGACCTTAGCCCAGCTTCACAAACAGCCGGATCCGCTCTACGGCGGTTACCGCGGCGGTCCTGCTTACTACATTCACGACTGGATCAACAGCAAACGCCAGAAACAGGGCACGCCGGTTTCGAAGAAAAATCTTCTCTCCGTACTGTTTGCGCTCTCCGGTCTGATCTGCTGGTGCGGTATCAGCCAGGTCATCAGTAATTCCGTGACCTCTTCTTTTAAGAATGCATTCGGCATCCCGCCGATCTACTCATGCTTATTTTTAGTTCTCCTTGCGGCAGTCATCGTTCTTCGGAAAAATGCCTCCGTCAGGGTTCTGGATCTGCTGGTTCCGATCATGGCAGGCATTTACATTATCCTGACCCTGTTTTTAATTATCGTGAACTTCCGCCAGCTTCCAGGCGTTTTTGCCCGCGTTTTTGAGGAAGCACTCGGTCTGCGCCAGGCAATCGCAGGCGGCTTCGGCGCCGTATTGATGAACGGTGTCAAACGGGGACTTTTCTCCAATGAAGCAGGAAGCGGTTCCGCCCCGTGTGCGGCAGCGACGGCAGAAACCTCCCATCCTGCCAAAGTCGGACTGATGCAGGCGATGGGCGTTTTCATCGACACGCTTCTCTGCACCTGTACAGCCATGATCATGCTGCTGGTCCCGGCTGATAAAATCTCCGGTCTGGAGGGCATGGATCTGCTGCAGGCGGCAATGAGCTGGCATTTCGGGGAATTAGGCGTCATTTTCATAGCCGTAATCCTGTGGCTGTTCAGTTTCACTACCTTCATCGGCATCCTCTTCTACGCCCGCTCCAATGTGAGCTACCTCTTCGGAGACACCTGGGCCGCCCAGACGGCGTACAAGATTCTCGCCCTGATCATGATGTTTGTCGGCGGACTGACCGCCTACACCTTTGTCTGGGATCTCGGTGATGTCGGTGTCGGTCTGATGACCGTCTTCAACCTGATCGCGCTGATTCCGATGTCGAAAGAAGCGCTTGTAAGCCTGCGGGATTATGAGGCAAAATATAAGAAATCATAGCCACTTTATTTCGAAACAAAAAGGGCGTGTGAAAAAACGAGAGTTT